>CAUJFU010000368.1 GCA_963169055.1 Myxococcota bacterium | reverse complement strand
TCCCCCACAAGCAAGAGAGCCTTCGGGGCAGGTCTTTTGTGAACCTTTGCAAGCGCCTTTTTCGCAAGCTTCTCCTGTCGCGCAGGTTTTGCCGCAGATGCCGCAGTGTTGGGGGTTGTTGTCAGTGGTGACGCAGGCGCCTCCGCAGTCTTTTTGGGTCGTAGGGCAAGCGCACGCGCCGTTGTTGCAGAGCCTTCCGTTGCTGCATTCGCTGTTGTAGCTGCAAGGCGTGCCTGTTTCGGGCGGAGTTGTGCAGCTCAGGTTGAGAAAAAAAACGCACAGAACGAAGAGACAATATCTGGAACGCATACTTTTATCCTTGGCCTTGGAGGGCAGGGTTTCTTCTTTGGATGCGAGTACATAGAAGAATGTTTTCCAACGCATGATAACGCGATGTGTGACAAGAGCAAGGGAGAAGGTTGTTTTTGAGCGAAGCAGCCGAACGAAAGTGTACGTTTGTTTTGGGTGAGGAGCCGTGAAGTTGATTCTTTGGGGTGGCTTTGCTAGTGTCGCGCTGGCCGCGTTGTGGCGGTGGTGGTTTCTTTTAGTTGTTTGTTTTTATTTGGCTTTGTGGATCACTGATCCCTTTTGCAAGGAAGAGTGTGTCGATGCGGATCTATCGTTTCCCGTTGGTGCTGGCGTCTTGGAGTGTTCGGCATCCGAGGTGGGTCTTGTCGTTGGGGGTGGTTCTTACGGTGATCGCGGGGCTGTTGGCGCAGCGTTTGGCGTTGCACAACGATCTGGTCGAGTTGTTGCCCGCAGGGATGGAGCAAGTCAAAACCATCCGCCGCATCATCAAAGAAACAGGGGGATTGGGCACTCAGTCTGTGGTCGTTCGTTCGCCAAGCAAGGAAAAGAACCGCGCTTTTTTGAAAGATTTGCGTGCAGCGTTGCGAAAAAAGACGCTACCTTTGGACGACGACGCACAAGAAGGAAAGCCTATCGATCAACAAAAACAAGCACAAAAGAAGAAAAGTCTTGCGACGTCTCGACCGTTGGCTGCAAAGCCTTTGATCTCGTATGCTTTTTTTGGGTATGACACCGAAGCGCTGCGCCAACGCCAACTTTACTTTTTAAGCGTCAAGGATCTGAGAGAAGTGCAGCAGCGCATCCAAAAAAAGGTGCGTTATGAAGTTCGCAAGCGTCAGCCGGGTTATGTGGACTTGATGGGGGATGATGATCCGGGATTGGATTTACGAGATATCGAGAAAAAATACCAAGCGAATTCTTTTCAACAAAGCAGCGGCTTGTTGGAAGTACGCGAAGGGGACTTATTCTATACGGCATTGATTATTCGTCCAAACGGAAACCAGACGGATCTGTTTTTTGCGCGGGCTTTTGTGAAGGAGCTTGAGAGAACTGTTGCAGCGTTGGGACCGTCGCGTTATCACAGCCAATTACGAGTTCAATTGTTGGGTTCTTATACCAACGCAGTCCACGAGTTTTTTGGGATATCGCGGGATCTGAGCTACACAGGGATTTTGACGGTGGTGTTGTTGCTGTTGATCTTGTTTGCTTTTTTTCGTGAGTTTGGGGCGCTTTGGCTTTTGGGGATTCCTTTGGGGATGGGGGCGCTGTGGGCCTTTGCCTTTGCTTATCTGTGGATTGGATTTTTGACGACGGCCACGGGGTTTATTGGGGTGGTGATCTTGGGTTTGGGGATCGATTATGGTGTTTATTTTTTGCAGCGATTTCGGCAAGAGTATGACGAACAAGGTGACTTTTTTCGGGCCATTGAATCGTGTTATCTGTGGACGGGCAAAGCGATCGCGACCTCAGCGTTGACGACAGCGATGGCATTTTTTTCTCTGATCGTGTGTCGTTTTACGGGGTTTTCGCAATTTGGTGTGATCGCGAGCGTCGGGGTGATGTGTTGCCTTTTGACGATGATCACGATCCTGCCGGCTTTGTTGGCGCTAGAGCATCGTTGGTGGCCGCGCAAAGCGAGTTTGCATCCTCGAACCGAAGATATCTCGGATACACGGCCTGTTGCATTTGCGCGCAGTTGGGTGGTTGTGGCGGGTTTGTTGGTGGTCAGCGTGGTGTATTCGTATTCACGAATTCCTTTTGAGTACCACATGAAAAAATTGTCGTTTCAAGATCGAGGATTGGTCGAACATGAGCGCGAATGGGAGCGTTTTGCTGCGCTATATCCGATTCAAAATATGAATCCGATCGTGTACTTGATCGAGAGCGAAAAAGAAGCGCGGCGTTTGGTCGAGCGGATCGAGCAGATGCGTTCGGCGTGGTCAAAGCATCGCGACGAGCAGGGGCGGGTGTTGGTCAAAGGGGCCTTTAGTGCGTTGACATTTGTTCCAGAACACCAGCAAGAGAAGTACAAAATTCTTCAAGAGATCCAAGCTTTTTTGAAAAAGCGAGATATCGAAGACTGGGTACAAGGTGAAGTCAAAAAGACGTACCAGCGTTACAAGAAAATGTTGGAGGCGAAACCGTACACGGTGTTGGATCTGCCCGATTATGTGCGAAACGATCTAGTGTTGGCGGATGCCAAACAACCGAATCGGATCAGAGGATACTTGGTGATCGTACAAAGCGATGCAGATTATTCGCATGGAAAAAGAGTAATTCAAGTGGATAATCTGTTAAAAAGTCTAGAGGTAGACGGTCGCGTTTACCTGCCGTCAGGAGGGCCGATCATCGCAGGAGAGTTGATGCGTTTGATCAACCTCGACAGCTTGGTGGCGATCTTGGCGAGCTTTTTGACGTCGTTTTTGTTGGTTTGGTTGGACTTACGGAACCTCCGCCTTGCGTTGATGTCGTTGTGGCCGTTGTTATCGGGGATGTTGGGGATGGCGTTGGTGTTGGTGATCTTTGATGTGCGGCTGAACATCTTTAACATGGTGGTGCTGCCGTCGTTGTTGGGGATTGGGATCGACGCAGGTGTGCATCTGTTGCATCGTTATCGAGAACGTGTGAGTTTGGGCATACGCGGGGTGTTGCGTGAGTTGCGAGGCGCGATCATCGTGGCTTCTGTGACGACATTGGTCAGCTTTGCGTCCATGTTTTTTGCGCATCATCGGGGGATTCGGAGTATCGGGGAGGTCGCTGTGATCGGCTTGTTTGCGTGCTTCTTTGGTTCGTTGGTGTTTCTGCCCGCCCTTATGCAGGTGGTCTTTGAGCGGTTTCCTCTCACCGAACAAGAGTTGTTGGTGGAAAAAGAAGAATAATACGAAATCCGTGTATTCCGTTACCGCTTGATGTTGGGGCGGTTCGCGAACCGCCCGTCTATCGGGATATTGAGGAGAGAACGGACATGATCACACAATCACAGGATTTTGTATAAGTCTCTGGAAGAGACAGGAAGCACATGGAAAAAAGGAACGAGAAGGGGCGGAAAGGAACGAGAAGGGGCGGAAAGGGCGGGGTTAGCGGGGGTTGTTGTATTCGCCAGCGTGGAGCCAGCCGAGGATGACGTTGATGTAGTGGAATTCGTTCATGACGGTTTCTTTTCGGACACCGGGTTTGAGGGTGGAACCGTCGTTTTCATAGTATTGATCCTTGAGATTTTTGAGCAGTTCGTAGCCGGCAGAGAAGAACTTGGGTGCGTCAGAGAAGGTGGGGCCACGGTTTTCAGCGCGAACAGCGTAGTAGATGCGGTTGCTGCCGGGTTCGACGATCTCGACGTACTGTTTGGGATCTTGGCGGATGGCTTCGGGAACGTCGGGAGATTCGGCGCGTCCGCGCACAGCGATCTTCATGGCTTCGTTGAAGCGCTGATCGTCGGTTTCGCGGGAGAAGTAGACCGCGCCGATGAATCCGACAAGAAGACGTGCGGTGTATTGTTCGTTGGGATCGAGAGGGGTGGTAAAGTTGTAGACAGGGGCGGGATCGATCAGGTCGTTGCTTCCGCCAAGTCGGATGGGTTCACGCAAGGATATCTTGCCATCTGCGCCGAGCATCGGAGCGTAGGCTTCGGGGCGCTCGGCAAGGAAGCCGCCGAGGATGTTGTTGACGTAGGTTCCGTAGAGAGCGGTGAAGTTGATCAGGTAGCTTCGGGCATCGGCGGTGCTATCGACCCCGATAAAGCGGGTGTACGGGTCACCAAGCGCCATCGCAGCGAGGTATTTGTCCCACCAAGCGCCAAGGCTAACGGGTTTCCAATAGAATTCGTAGCCGTAGGTGTCGCGGTCATAAGCGCCAAGCATCGGGCGTCCAACACCAAAGGGTACATCGAGGAATTCGGGGTCTTTGCTTGTGCAAGCGTTGTTGGATTGGTGGGTAAAGACGCTGCGTGTGCCGACTTGCGTGCGTTTGTAGCATCCGGCGTCAGGGGTTTGCATGACGTGAGAGAAGAAGTTGAGCGCAGCGATGGATGCGATAAAGCCGGATTCACCGCAGCGTGGGTCTTGATACCAGTTGCCGTTGCAGGCTTTTTCAAAGCGTTGAGCGATGAAACCGTCGTTGACGAAGTGTTTGTATTGGAAAGCGATGGGCATAAAGTAGCGGTCATAGATGCGGCTGATGTAGGAGCCGACATCGACGCCAAAGGTCAAGCGACCGCGTTTGTAGGCGTTGAAGATGTAATAGCTAAAGTAGCGTTGGGCGGTATCGCGGACGCGCTCGTAAGGATCGGCCCCTTGGTCAAAGCGGTTGCAGTCGGATTGTCCTTGGTGGACTTCGTCGCTGCAAAAGCGGTAAGGGATCTCGATCAAAGCGTTGTCTTTGGCGAGTTCATCGAGAGTTGCGATCTCGCGTTGTTTGAGAGCATCGATCTGTTCGTTGGCGGGTTTGTTTCCAGCGATCACACGGGGGAGTTGGGTGTAGTGCCAAGCATCGGGGGCAAGTTGGGCTTGGGCTTCGGCGCGGGAGAGTTGGGTGGTGCCTTTTTTGAAGACTTCGACAGCATCGGCGTATCCGTAGAGGACGGCGGCGCGATCATAGCGCCCAAGGCCGTGTAGATCGCTCGCAAAGCCCGAACCGTAGTCCATGATCGAGCTGTATTGATATTCGTGGAGACCTTTTTGGATGGCATCGTTGAGCAGTTTGGCGTCTTTTTCAGCGTAGCGGTAGAAAGGAAGGGGGGCGCTTTCACCTTCGGGGATGGTTTTGGCGCGGAGTTCCCAGTATTTGTCGTGGTAGTTGAGGGCGTCAGCGGAGGCAGAGAAGTTGTGGCGGAGGCCGACGTTGTGGCCGAATTCGTGGAGAGTGACGGCGAGGAAGATCTCTTTGCGAAGTTGTGCATAGACTTTTTCGTAATCGATTTTCCCGTTGACAGCAAAGGCTCCTTTCATTTTGAGAGCGCGTGCGAGGACGCCATCGTCCACAAAGTCGGTCATCATGACGTTGCGTGTCGAGAGCCGTTCCATGCGTTGACGGGACCAATCGAAGAATTGGCGGGTGGCGATGCGTTGGGGTCCGTAGAGTTTTTGGATCTCGGGGGTGATCTGACCGCTTGGGGAAAAGAATTGTAGATTGAAGGCTTGGAAGATCTCGCCACCGATCACCCCTGCGGAAGAGGGGCTATCTTCGAGGCGTTTGAGTTTTTCGGCGACCCAATCGTAGCTGGCTTGGCCGGTGCGGACTTGGTCTTTGAGCAGGGCCATGCGTTCGCGGATGTTTTGGGAATGCTTGTCGAGAGCAGGCTTCATTCCGCCATGCCAATGGATATGGCCGTGGACACCGAGTTTTTGTTGATTGGCGAGGTAGTTTTGGAGGTCTTTTCCAAGGCCGATATCTTCGGTTTTGGCGTCGCCGTTGATCAAGCGAACGATATCTGTGGCGTAAGCGGTGTAGCTATCGAGCGCACCGCCGTAGATGTAGGCGTTTGCGGCGACGACTTCGCCTGTGAGCGGATCGACGGTGGAAGGCCCGTAGCCAAGGGGAGATGCGCGGTGGGGGCGATTGACCCAGTAGAGGAAGCTATAACGGATATCGCCGATCTGCGGGTTGTCACCGGGCTTTCCACAGATGGTGGGGTCGCCTTCTTGGATGGGGTTGTTGAGGCAGAGGACAAAGATATCGCCTTGGTCTTTGCCAGAGCGGATCTGTACGGCTTCACGGAAGAATTGGTTCCATTGGCGGATTACTTCGGAGGCTTCGGCCTTGAGTTCAGCGGGGTATTGGTCGTTGAGGTGATAGGCGAATTGTCGGACCTTACAGTCGGCATGAGAGAGGCGAGAGTTGGGTTTGGCGCATTGCGCTTCATCGCGCCAGATCGGCCAGCGGTTCATGGTGCGGTTGGTGTTGTCTTCGAGGATGCCGCGTCCACGGTCGTAAGTGTAGCTGATTTGGCGGAAGTAGCCGAATTTGGCCATACGTTTGTCGTCGTAGGGTTTGGCTTGGTAATCGGTGCGGGCGACACGCTTGAAAGAGGCGCGTACTTTGATGGTTTGGCCCATGCAGTCGCGTGTGATCTCGGAATACAACCAACAAGTCGGAACCGGTCGGCCATAATAGGCCGATAATTCAGGGTGAACTTCGGGTTGGATGGTGATTTTTTGAACGATATCAACGTAATCTTCGCCGATCTTGGCGCGGTCTTTGTTGTTGACTTCGTTTTCTGGGATGTAATAGCTCACAGGTTGTTGGGAGACGTTGGACGCGACAAAAGCAAAATCTGCGATCAGGTTTTGTCCAAAGTCCACACGAAAATGTTCGCGTTGATCCCAAGGCCGATCCATGGTGTTTTCGATGATGACGTTGTTTTGTTCGCCTGTGGCGGGGTTATAGCTGCGTTGGATATCAAAGTGGCTTTCGATGCGAAAGGCGGCGATCGGCGTGCCTTCGTATTCGGTGCCGGGGCGTTGACTGGGTTTGTCTGTGTTAAGGACATATTCTCTTGAGCGATAAGCATAAAGAAAGCGCTCGGTAATCTTCCAGACGATCTTTTCGGTTTGGCTTTCTTCGCCAACAAAGCTTGCGCCTGTGCCGTAGGGGACTTCGATCACGGTTTGTCGGAAGTACCATTCGCGGGGGGAGGCGTCTTCGTTGGTGGGTCGGAAGATGGATTTTTTGAGGGCGCGTGGTTGTGTGCGGTCGATATCGGGGAGATCTTGGGCGCAGCCGACGCTTGCGATGATCCCGCCCACCACAAAGGGCAGGAGCAAGAGCCATTGAAGGGTTTTTCGTTTCATTTGTTCCTCGTTTCTTACGTCTAGGGTGCGAAAGATGCTGTGGCCTAAGAGAAGGCCGATTCAAGGGAAAAAGCGTGTGTTTAGTAAGAGCCAACGATGCGTAGGTAGAAGGTTGTGACGTTGTCGTTGGCGGTGAATACGTTGAGAAAAGGGATGCGCAGGCCGTTGTTTTTGTCGGTGAGAGGCATCTGCATGGAGATGGCTCCGAGGGCGAACTGGAGGTAGGGCAAGGCAGCCCAGTTGAGGGAGATATCGCCCATCGTGAAGTCGAGGCGACCGACGAGATCGGCCTTGACGTTGCCATTGACGGTGGGGATGGTGGCGCGGTAGGCATCGTCAGGGGAGGGATATTTGAAGGCGTTGAACATGGAGAAGGCGAAGCCGAGCGAAAGTCCCTTGTAGAGGGTGACATTGAGGGCGAGAGAGTTTCGTACGAGCCAAGAGATATTGCGCGTTCCCGGCATGGGGACAAGTCCGATCGAGAGATCAATATTTTCTCTGGTGCTTTGACGAAGCAGAACAGAAGGAAGATCGGCTTGGCTTTGATCGAAAACGGGGCTGGTGTAGCGGTTGAAGTCTTTGCTGAGTCCGGCGGAATAGCTGACGAAGACGGGTCCAAAGCTACCGTTGAGCGCGCCCGCGACGGTGGTGCGCAGGTAACGAGTGGCGACTTGCGAAGCGAGAGAGGTGGGGAGCTGCATACCGAGGGAGATGCGGGTGCTTACATGTTTGCCAAGGCTCGTGGCCCAAGCGGCGGCGAGGGTGACGTCGCGTAGGAAAAAGCGTCGTCCCGATTCGTTGTCGGGTTGGGTATATTCGACATCAAAGCCCCAAAGGGCGACAAAGGAGAAGTATTTCCATGCGCGAACAGAAGCGGAGAGGTCGAGTGATTGGGCGAAGTAGTGATTTTTGTAAGAGGAAGCAGCAAACGAACCCGTTCCAAGCGACGAAGTGATCGCAGCGGAGAGGTTGTAGGGTTTGACGGCGGCTTGGGTGGATTTACGGAGGTTATTGGAGGCGGGATCATCGGGGTTGAGGGCTTGTGCGAAGGCAGCGGAGGGGAGGAGCCATAAGACAACCGCGAGAAGGTGGTGTCGTTGGATCCTGAAAAGAGCGAGAGACATGGGAGGTTTCCTTCCATCGAAAGAAGCGGTTTGGAGGCCGATGGACCGAAGGATCGGTACAGGGCATCGGCGATTTGTGTAAGGCACGAAGCAAGGCCAAGGACAAGCGCGGACAGCATCGCATCCCAAAACGTTCGGACGTCTGTTTGAAGCGGGCATCGTTGGAGTGTTGGGTTCCATGCCAGATGTTGATCGCTAGGTCTAGGCGGTGTTTTGGTTTTATCGTGAGAGCGCGGGAATAATTTTATAAGTAAATGATCTTATTTGATTTTGTTTGCCGTACAACGATTGAACGCAGATCTCATGCGCGTTTTTTGCGCCGAACCCATCCAAGCCCAACCCATATCCAAGCCCAACACCACGAGAGTGTTGGAGCGATCGAGCATCCTGCGGGGATGGGCGGAGACGAGCCTTTGTCGGCATCGCAAGCACATCCATTTGCGATGGCTTCGACTGCATGGGTGTTTGCGTCGATATGTCCTGTGATCTCAACCGCACGAACGATATAAGCGTTGCGTTTCTGCATACGGATTCCCGGCCCGAGAAGGTAGGGTTGGTTCGGGGAGTTGGGATCAACAAACGCCGAAAGGTACCAAGCGATGGGAATTCTCAGATTGTCTGCGTGATAAAGGTGAAAGCGTCGGTGCGGGTTGGATGTGGGGGGTGGTGTGATGAGTACGCTGTAGTCGAAATAGCATCCTTTGCCACAGGAGTTATTGTAGGAGTTGCAGTAGATGCTTGCTTTTTGGATACCCGGAAAGGGTGGGTATGCTGTTTGGGGCGTTTTTCCTGTTTGAAACGTGAAAAGATCGCGTTCTTCGGACAGATCGCAGTTCATCGGGGAAAAAGAGCCGAGGCATTCTGAGTTGAGCTTTGTGCGGACAGTATAACGGGTTTCTGGCTGGAGGGGTTGCGTGGGGCGAAAGCGATAGATCATTCCTTGAGCAAGGGACTCGAGGGTGGCGTCCACTTCGTTTGGAAGAGGGGCTTCTGATCTGACGAGGCGGAGAGAGGCCCGGAGTTGATCCAATGAGGGGTTCCACGGGAAAAGAGGGTTGTATTGGATCGTAATAAGCGCGTTGGTGGGGACGTTTTGGCTCTGGTGCGAGGGCAAGAACTGCTCGAACGGCTTGTAAGTTGCTGGGGAACAAGGAAAGGCGGTGCGCGTTTGGAAGAAAAAAAGCAACAGCAAGGCGCAAGAAAAGAGGAAGATTTGGCGAAAGAGCACAAAACTTCGATAAAAATAGGAGTGATGCAGTTGGCCCAAAACCCCCGTGTTTGCAGCCATCCAAGCGAGAGCTTCGTTCGTTTGAAAAACGCTGATCTTTTCGCCAAACACGGGGTCAAGGGAGCGCCGCTCGATGGCGGGGGTTGGGGCCGCGCCCCACAAAAGCCGTTTGGCTGCGTAACACCAGTGAAAAATAAACATGGTACACGAGTCCTTTCTTTTTGGAGACAATGCGCATACGTGGGTTGGAACCGCTGGTGGTTCGGTGCTGTGGCGTATGCCACACGCTCGACAGGCCGTTGATTTGATTCGAATATCGTTTCTAGATGTGCGTATCCGAGGTTGAAAGACGAGGCTACAAGAAAAAGGCGCGAAAAATGTTTCAAAAAATGTACCTTTGTGAGAGATGAGGTGAGTGGCTTGTTTTGGGGACTGTTTCTGCGGTAGGTTGGGAGAGAACACGATCTCTGCGGTAGGTTGGGAGAGAACACGATGGAGGGGTTGAAAGATGCCAAAGGTGCGGTCGTTTGTAAACTGGGCGCGAAATGTGCGGAGTGTTCCGAGCGGATGGTGTCAGATCCGCCGCGAAGAGGATATCGTGGCTTGTGTGCAAAAAGCGCGAAGGGAGGGGCTTTGTGTGAAGGCTTTAGGATCACGTCATTCGTGGTCGGCGGTGGCTGCACCGAAGGACGTGGGTCTGGAGATGCACGATTATGCGGGGCTTGTTGCGATGGATCGAGAGGCGGGGCGGATCACGGTGCGATCGGGGACTCGCTTGCGGGATCTCAATCGGTTGTTGGATCAGGCGGGTCTTGCTTTGCCGATCTTGGGTTCGGTGACAGCACAAACGATCGCAGGGGCGACGGCGACGGGAACGCATGGGAGCAGTTTGGCGCATGGCCCGTTGTCGTCGTTGATCGAAGAGATGCGTGTGGTCGATGGTTCGGGAGATATCGTCGTGTTAGGAGCGGAACATCCCGATCTTGTGGGTGGGCGTGTGCATCTCGGGGCGTTGGGCGTGATGTCGACGGTGACCTTGCGAGTGGATCGGGCATTTCGCTTGGAAGAGCAAGGCGGACCGATGCCTTGGGAAAATGCACTGGCGGATCTATCGGAGATTGCGCGAGGCTCGGAGTACGTCAAGCTGTGGTGGTTGCCGCATACGGATCAAGTACAAGTATTTCGGTACACCCGAACAGAAGCGCCGATCACCTTTTCGCGTGCGGGGCGTTGGGCTGATCAAGCGATCATCAACCGTTGGATCTTTCCGTTTTTTCTCTCGTTGGGGCGTTGGCGGTCCGAGTGGATTCCTGCGATCAATCGGATGTTGGAGCCGCAATACTTCAAGCCTTTTCGACGGGTGGGACGTTCGTTTGATGTGTTGCCTTTGGCGATGCCACCGAGGCATCGGGAGATGGAGTATGCTGTGCCGTTGGAGCGTGCGGCATCGGCTTTGTTGGCGGTGCGCGAGCGAATTGAACGGGAAAAGTGGTGTGTCGACTTTATCCTTGAGGTGCGTTTTGTTCCGAAGAGCGATAGTTGGATGAGTCCATCGTACGGGCAAGATGCGTGTCATCTTGGTTTGTATATGGCGGATTCAAGAGACCGACAAGCGTATTTTCGGGGGGGAGAAGAGATCCTGTGGGAACACGGCGGGCGTCCGCATTGGGGAAAGGAATTTGATCTTGGGATGGGGGAGATCCTTTCTAGATACCCGAGGTGGGGAGCCTTTCGAGATCTTGCGAAGCGTCTCGATCCACAGGGCATCTTTCACAACGCCTTCTTGGAGCGGATGTTTGGGGCGGCGTAGTCCGTCAGAAAAAATGAGGAAAGCCAAAAAAACAGAGGACATCTGGGCGTTGGGTGAGAGCATCCAAGAGATCGCGGAGTCTTGAGTAGGCTTGGCTGTGGGTGATTTTGGCATGTGACGGATGGGTGAGTGTAGAGCATGGAGAAGAACAAGCGGATACGCCGAGTGTTGGGATGGTTTTTTTTGATGGGTGTGCCGTGGTGGTCGGCTTGCTTGGGGGGGAGTGTTGATCTGTCAGGGTGGCCTTGCTCCAAAGAGTCCGATTGTGGGTTCTTTGCAACATATCGTTGCGCAGGTGGCCGATGCTCTAAGGTTTGCAAAGCAGATACAGAATGCCCGTCAGGGCGGCGTTGTGTGGAAGAAAGCTGCGTTGTGATTGCTGTTTCTTGCAAGCAAGACATGGATTGTATCGAGAAGCAGCGTTGTTTGAGCGAGTTATGCTGTCCCGAAGAAAGCACGCGTTTGTGCAACAAGGCTTGTGCCGACACGCGAAGCGATCCGCAAAACTGCGGTGGTTGCGGCTCGAAGTGCCTTGCGGAAGAGTTGTGCCGAGGCGGCATTTGCATCAAAACAGGCGAGTCCAGCGATGCAGGCGAAGTCCAATCCGAGCAAGAGCCTGTTTCTGAGGCCCAAGAGTCCATCCCTGAGCAAGAACCCCCTACGCCCGAAGAACCGCTCTCGGAACCGACGCCTGTTTGCCAAGGCAGCGAAACACGGGATTGTTATACGGGGGCTTCCGCGACGCGTGGGGTGGGCGAGTGTAGACAAGGCATCCAGCGTTGTGTTGGAGGACGGTGGTCTGCGACGTGTGAAAACGAGATCACGCCAAAGCCCGAAGCTTGCGACAACAAAGACAACAATTGTGATGGCAAGGTAGACGAATCGCTTTCGCGGCCTTGTTATTCAGGGCCGTTTAATACGGATACGCGGGGGATCTGTCGCCCGGGTGAGCAGAAGTGTACGGCGGGTCAATGGGGGGCTTGTGAGGGCGAAGTCAAACCCCAAGCGGAAGTTTGTAATGGGATGGACAACGATTGCGATGGTCGTTTGTTGGAAGAGGATCTTGCGCCGTGTACCGTTGGTCCGCGAGATCATGGCGCGGTGTGTTCCCTCGATCCAAGCCGAGTCGCAACGGAAGGTTGCAAAGAAAACTTGTATTGTGTGCGCGATCAGACCGCAGGGAAGGGCGTTTGCTTGCGTCCTTGTTCTGCGCAATCTCAGTGCCTTTCCCTTGCGGATACCAAATGCGAAAACGTGCAAAGCGCAAATGAAAAGTTCTGTGTGTACCCTTGCTCAAGCGGTGCGCCGAAGTGCCCAACGGGTTTGGTGTGCGCCGCCTCTGCGGGTCGTTGTGTCGCAGCCCCGTAAAACGGACGGGTGATCGGGGGATTTTGAGGATAAAAAGCCGTGTTCGTGCCGCTTGAAGTAGCAGGGCCGTTTGTTTGAAAAACGCTGTTCGTCCCATCCATACGGGGTCAAGGGGGCTTCGCTCTCTGGCGGGATTTGGTACCTCGCCCCACAAAATAGAGCACGAAGATCACTCGGAAGGGATGCGGAGCGAAGGATCTTCTTTGTGAGGAAGGAGGAGTTGGGGGGTAAAGGCATCAAAGGTGGGGGAGCGTGGGTGATCGACCCAAAGGACGTAGGGTTTGTCGTGCGATTCGATGCGCAAGATGGCGCTGGCGATCCGCGTTTGGAGGGGATCGGTGGGGGGGAGTGAGGATTGGAGTTTGCGGAGTGCTGTGAGGGTTTGGAGCATCTCGTTGGGTTCGATGGTTCCGCGAGAAAAAGCATAGACGATATTGTACCGTAGCGTGGTGGAGGCGGTGGGAAGGGCGTTTAGAAGTTCGACGACGGCTTTTGAACCGATGCGACGGAGTGCAAAGACGGCGTTGCGTTGGAGGAAAGGATCGTTGTCTTTGAGCAGCCAACCAAGTTTGGGTGCGGCGGAAGCGGCCTTGTGTCCGAGCCATCCGAGAGCATGGGCGGCGGCAGAGCGTACGGCGGTGGAATTGTCGGAGAGTAGGCGTTGGAGTGCGGGGATGGAGGGGAGGCCATGTTCGCCGAGTTCGCTATACGCGATGGCAGCGGCCTGTCGGATCTTTGGGAGGGGATGGATCAAGGCGCGCTCAAGCAGAGTTCGAAGTGTGGCGAGAGAAGGTTCGTTGGGCGCGTTTTGAGGAAAGACAGAAGTTGCAAAGGACGGCATAGCGGGCAATAGCAACAGAAGAAGCGTTGGAGTTGCTTTGTCGGCGAGAGCAAGGAGTGTTTGGAAGGTTTGCTTGTTGAGTCCGATGTATCGGAGGGTACGGAGGATGTGCTTTTGCTCGGTGGGAGGGGCTTTGGGGAGGCGTTGAAGCAAGGCGGGGAGATGGGGCGTTGCTTTGGCAGCGCACCATCCGAGGGCATCGATGGCGGCGAGACGAACGGCTGTTTCGGATTCTCGGTGGAGCAAGCTGTGGAGGGCGTGGACGCTATCGTCATCGAGGTGTGTAGCGAGCCATCCGAGCGAAAGGACGGCTTGGTAGCGCACGATCTGTTCGCTATCGCGCAATGCCAAACGCAGGTTTTGGAGGGTTTTGGGGGAGGGTGATTGAAGAAGGCCAAGTTGCAAAAGGCATGAGGCGCGTGCTTGTGCGCTGGTGTTGTTGCATGGGTCTTGAGAGATGGACGCAGATGGCGGTTGAGTGGCCCGAAGCGCGGCCCCAAGGGCTTTGTGGAAGGCGGTTTCGTGTGGTTTGGTGCGCAGGCTTTGGAGTGTTTTGTGGGCTTCTTGGGCTTTGGGGCCGATCTGGGCAAGGCTCAAGAGGGCTTCTGCGGCGGTAAGGCGAAGTCGGCTTTGCGCGGCGCGCAGCAGCGATGCGAGGGGAGGGCGGGGAAGATGTGCGAGACGTTCGCGGAGTGCTTCGCGAACCATCTCGGAGGGATCTTCGAGCAAGGTCAGGAGCCGCTTGATCTGTTCGGAAGATGGGGTCGTTTGAATCTGTAGGAAAAGCTGGAGGGCGATGCGTCGAACGTGTGGGCGGTGATCGCTTAGTAGGCGCAGAAGCTGTGGGATGATCGAGAGAGGGCGTAGGCCCAATAAAGCGGCAGCGGCTTCTTGTCGGACGTCCCATGTATCGTCTTGGAGGCAATCAAGCAGATCGGGGATGGCGATGCGTGCGGTCTCTCCGATCGATGCAAAGGTTGTGGCAGCGATCTTTCGGATGTACCACAAGCGGTCTTGGAGAAGTTGGCGAAGGCGCGGAGCTGCCGAAGCAGCGAGGTTTCCAAGGCTGCGAAGCGCTAACAATGCGTACATTCGGGCTTTGTCGCTATCATCGTGAAGGGCTTTTTGGAGGGCCGAAAGTAGGGGGTCTTGGAGCTTGGGTTGTTGTTGGAGGATCTTGGGTCCAAGCTGCATCAAACACCACGCTGTATAGGCGCGGATGCCCGATACTTCGTCGTTCATGGCGAGCAAGAGGAGTTCGCCAGCGGGAGGGCCGATCTGCTTGAGGGCTTCGACGGTTTTTTGACGGATCTTGTCGGAGGTTGATCGCAACATGGCGCGCAACGCAGGTAGTGCGGAAGGGCCGATGTGACCGAGGGCTGCAACGGCATGGTAGGCTTTTTCAAGTGGTTGTGGTTTGGCAAGCAAGGCTTGGAGGGGAGCGATGGCAGGGGTGCCGAGCTCGCCTAGAGCGTAAGAGGCTTTGATGCGGATCTCTTCGTTTTCATCGCCGATGGCTTGGATGAGTTCGGGGATGGCTGCGATGTCGCCGATTTTTCCGAAGGCTTGGACGATCTCAAGGCGCACGTTGGGGTCGTTGTCGATCTCAAAGCGCCTACGCAACGCAGGGATCGCTTTCTGCGCGGTCTTGCCCATCTTTGCAAGCGCTTGGGCGGCTTGGATGCGCCGCACATAATAGGTACTTTCGAGCTGTTGGAGATGCCCTTCTACGCTGTTTTTGTCGATGCAACCGAACCATACGGTCGCAAAGAACATCCATAACAGGCCGAAACGAAGGAAGGAGCCGCCGTCTCGGAGGTTTCGAGTTCTTTTTCTGGCGTCTTGTGTAGGGGGCAAGGGCTTGTGGGTGGCTTGCGCTGGATGTGGAAAGCGGCGTGTGTGCATCGTGGAACTCCGAAAGCTTTGGTGGGTCGTGTTGTGCTTCGTGGTATCAGACAGACAGCGAAACGGGCGAAGGGTTTCAACCTTGGTGAATCAACTTGCGTTGCTTTCACTAAGGATAGATACTCGGTACGCAAGGCTTGTTCAATGTAGCGAGCCGTTTGAACCTGCTCGAAGCTCGGCTCTTTAGGGCCGAGTAGTTCACAAACAGAGCGCTCGCTTGATCCCGTCTTTCTCGGACGAGTTCTGTGTTTTTTGGGCGCAAAATGCTTGTTCTACGCTTTTCGGGGCGTGACAGGGTGGAGGTTTTCGTGGGCGTCTCATCAGAACGACAAAACGAATCATTGTCTCGGATCACAATTCACTCGGATATCTGTCATGGAAAACCTTGTATTCGTGGGTTACGTTATCCTGTTGAGGTGATCTTGGAGTTGCTTAGCGCGGGGATGTCGTACCAAGAACTTTTGGATGATTACGAGGATCTGGAGATGGAGGATATCTACGCGGTGCTTGCTTTTGCTGCAAAGCTGAGCCAAATCAAGCGTGTTCAGTTTTTGGATGCTGCATGAGATTCCTTATCGATGCACAACTTCCGCGCAGATTGTCGAGCGTCTTCCTCTTGAAAGGGTACGAAGTTCTCCACACGCTTGATCTGGACAAAGGAAACCAAACAACAGATCAAGAATTGAACGATATC
Source organism: Myxococcota bacterium (assembly GCA_963169055.1). Classification (GTDB taxonomy): domain Bacteria; phylum Myxococcota_C; class UBA6777; order UBA6777; family UBA6777; genus JAKLKB01. The sequence continues at coordinate 21,776 of CAUJFU010000368.1, read as the reverse complement.
TCCCTTCAGGGAAAATGGATTGTTGTGACCAAAGACGCCGATTTCGTGGACTCTTTTTTGTTGTATGGGAAACCTCACAAGCTATTGCTCGTTTCGACGGGAAACATCTCAAACGGCGAACTGGTGCGAATGATCGAGCAAAACCTAGAGGGAATCAAAGAAGCTTTTTCTTTGGGGAGCTATGTTGAATTGAGCCGAACGTCTTTGGTTGTGCGTGTATGAGTCTTTAGGGGGCGACACAGCGACCATTTTGGCACGTCGCGCCACGAGGGCAAGCGTTGTTGCATATGCCGCAATGTCGGGCCGTTTGAAGCAGATCGAAGCATCCGCCCAAACAAGCGGAGGGGGTGTCTTGGGGGCAAGTCGCCACACAACGGCCCGCTGCGCAAACATTCCCACCCGCACAGCGATTTTGGCACAAACCACAATGCAAGACATCGCGCTGGAGATCGACGCAAAGGCCGTTGCATAGGGTCGTTTGGGGTGGACAGCTACATCGGCCTGCAACACAGACTTGTCCTGCTGTGCAAGTGTTTCCACATATCCCGCAATGTGCGTTCGCGCTTTGAAGGTCGAAGCATCCGCCCGAACAGTTTGTAGATGAGGCACTTGGGCAAGACGCTACACACACGCCCACCGCACAGACTTGTCCTGATGGACAGGCGCTGTTGCATTTGCCGCAGTGTTGGGCGTCTGCTTGGGGATCGATGCAGTTTCCTCCGCACTCCAATCGGTCGGACGGACACGCACAACGGCCTTTGTTGCAAAGAAGACCGCTGGGGCAGGCTTTGTTGCATCCGCCACAATGCAGCGGGTTGGACTGAAGATCCACACATCCACCTTCGCACAAGTCGGTTGCATCAGGCGGACACGCCGCCACACAATCCCCATTTGCACAAGACTTTCCGATCTCACAGGTATTGCCGCACGTTCCGCAGTGTGTACGGCGACTTTTGGGATCGATGCACAAACCTCCGCAAAAGAGCTGTTCCGCAGGGCAGGGCGATACACACAAACTGCGCTGGCATCGCGTTGTTGGAGCGCAGGCGTTGTTGCAACTTCCGCAGTGTGCGGCGTCGTTGCTGCGATCCACACAGCGCCCCCCACAATCGTCTTGCGGTGGGATACAGATCGGCACGCAAACACCTTGACGGCAGGCTTCACCTGTTTTGCACACGCCACCACAAGCGCCACAATGCGCGGTATCTGTTTGAAGATCCACGCAAGACTTGTTGCAGTCCGTGTATCCTGCGACACAAAGGCACGCCCCTTCGACACAACGCTTTCCTTGCGGGCAAGCTGTCTTGGCATCGCATTCGACTGTCGGAGTCGGAGGGCAGCCCATGATGTTGAGCCAGCCAAAGCAACCAAGCCACAGAACCATCCGAAAACCAAACCAACCCTGTTGCGTGGGGCGCTTCGATCCTTGTGGCGGATGGAACGATAGGTTCGGAGGTTCCGAATTCATTGAAAAGACAAAACGATCCATGAGAAATCCTACCCAACAAACAAGAGAATAATCAAGCAAAGCAAGGGCTTGATCTGTGTTATAAAAGACGTGACGATCTTTTCTTTTGATCGACCTGTCACTTGTGGACAAAAACCCCGTGTTCGCACCGCTTGAAGCGACAGCATCGTTGGTGTGAAAAACGATGATCTCTTCGCCAACACGGGGGTCAAGGGGACGAAGTTCTATGGCGGGGTGTGGGGTCGCACCCCACAAAACCGAATCCAACCGCGCAAGCCCTCATGGATAGCACAATTCTGCACAAAGCGCAGTACCATCCAAAGAGGCGGTGGAGAAATAAAGGGCAGAAGGGTGAGAGCGATGCGAAAAGATCCTTTGGGATTTCCGATCGAAGAAGACAAGCCACACCAAGATCGCAGAAACAACGATCCACGCGATCTGCAAGGCGGCGGAAAAGGCGGGCTGCGCGATTTGCAAGGCGGTGGAACGGGCGGACTGCGCGATCTACAGGAGGGTTCGCTTCCGGGAGATTTCAGTTTTAAAGTGACGCATGAACCTGCGACGTATGACGAGGAGAAGATCCCGTGGAAGTGGGCGGTGGGAGGCTTATTGGGAGGGGGGTTGTGGTCAGGGTTTTTGCTTTTCGGTTCGTGGGATCTGAATTTCAAGATCCAGCTTTTTGCGCTGAGTCTTTTGGTGGGGGCTTTGGTGTATAATTCGCGGATGTACGGGATCTTTGGTTTTGGGCCATCGGTCTTGGATGCGTATGTGGTGCCTGTTGCGGAGGACGAAGAGTTTCGGGGCGAACCTACGCGGATCTCCAAATGGTTTCGGTTGGTGTTTTCGTTTGCAGAAGCGCCAGTTCCCGAAGCAGAGGGAGAGATGCACCAAGAGCAAGTCGAGCAACGCGAGCGCAAGGCGACGTTGCGGGGATTTGTGGAGTGGATGATCTTGATCCTTGGATTTGGGTGGTCTTTTGAGCGGACGATCGCGTACGCTGCGCCCGATGGACCGTACTTTTACGAGATTTTTGCGGTGCATTGTGTGATGTTGATGGTGGGGGTGTTGTTTTGGGGGGTGATGTGGCTGTTCCTTCGCCAAGATGACGATTGGTATCGCCGCCGCCAACACACCGAAGCGCTGAACTTCTTGATTTGTCGGTGGTGCTTGGTGTTTTTTGGTTCTTGGTTTGTTGTGCTGCTGTTTGCCTTGGATTGAGGAGGGGAGATGCAAAAAGACACGTTTGGTTTTTGGGTGGTCGTGATCTTGGTGATCCCGTTTGGTTTTGGGCTGTGGCTTGGGATGCGTTCGGACTTTGTGCGCGTCTGCGTCAGCGATGCAGAATGTGGGGGGGGCGTATGCTTGCAGGGGTCGTGCTTTTTGGCGCAGCGATGCGGTTGGGCGCGCAAGGATCTGGCGGATTGTCCGTCGGATGCGGTTTGTGATCTGCAAAAGGGTTATTGTTATCAGGATCGATACCGCTATAGCAACTGGATCTGGTTTCACCCCGGTTATGCTTCGTATCGCTCGCAGCAACGGGCGAATCTGGTCAGGTGGCAAGCCTATCAACGAGGGGGGCGGTTGGTGCAGTATCGTGCAAGGGGCGGCGGTGGGTTTCGAGGCGGCGGATTGGGCTTTGGAAAGTGATGTGCGTCTTTTTTTGTCGGCTGCATCACTTCGATGGATATCGGGGGGCGATAAAAGGGGGATGGATTCTAGACCTTGGAGATCCTTGTGTTTTGTGGCGCGGTTGCGCACGAAAGGAGGATCGAGATGGAGCGGGTTTGGCGTTTGCGGGGTTGGTTGGTTGTGCTTTGCGTGTGGGCGGTAGTGGCGGTGGGGTGTCGTTGTGATGGAGGCCCTCCCACAGAGTCCAGCGCGGAAGGTGTGGGAGAAGAACGTGACGGAGACAGTGGGGTTTCCAAAGAAGGTATCGAAGGTGTGATCGAGGGAGCGAACGAAAGCCCCGCAGATGGGGTGGTTGGAGAGCCGAGAGCGTGTACACACCCTTGTGATTGCAGGCAAGGGGAAGGGTGTGAGGGGGGGATTTGCAGGCACGGGGCGGTGGCTGTGTATTGTTGCGATAAGGCGGGCTGTGTGGTGGGTGAGGTGTGTCTCTCTCCGCGAACGGGGAGCGGAAAATGCGGCGAGGCAGGTCGTGTTTGCAAGAGCGTGTGTGATTGCGCGGTGGGGCTTTCTTGCGAAGGCGGGCAGTGTTCTGCGTTGGGCCAAAAGGTTGCGTGTTGTTCGCGCCCAGAGGAGTGCAAACAAGGAGCATGTCAGCGAAGCGACGGTAGCTTGGGGGTTTGCGGAGAAAAGCCTGCGTGTCAAAAGACCTGCGATTGTCCCCAAGGCGAGGCGTGTGTGCAGGGCCGCTGTGTGGGGGGAGAGTCGCCTGTGTATTGTTGTGCGAAGGCGGGTTGCCCTGCGGGAGCGGCTTGCAAAACGCCCGATGATTCGGATGGAAAGTGTGTACAAGCGCCTGCTTGTATCAAAGATCGCGATTGCGGCATCTCGGGGTGTGAGCAAGGCCCGCAAGGATGCGCCGAAGTCTTGGCTCGTTGCGTCGATGCAAAGTGCGATGTCCAACGCACCCCCAAAAAAGGCGGATGCGACAAGGACGCAGGAAAGTGTGTTGAGGGGCCTGCTTGTCAAAAAGATCAGGACTGCCCGAGCCGACCTTGTCAGCAGGTTGGGAAGTTGTGCGAAAAGTCCGATGGGCGGTGCGTCGGGGGCGTTTGTGTGACGAAAACGACCCAAGATGTAGGGCTTTGCGGTCTGGGGACAGGGCTGTGCGTTCCGCCCCAAAGCTGCGCGACGTTGTGTGATTGCCCACAGGGTCAGTATTGCGTGGAAGGCAAGTGTTTTAAGTCTTCTTTCCCGGGGTATTGTTGTGAGAACCCGGGCTGTCCGGGTGGTGCGACGTGCTACACTTCGACGAGTGCAGCGGGAAAGTGTCCGTTGTTATGCGTTTCACCGTGTGATTGTCCCGAAGGCTACGACTGTTCCAACGGAAAGTGCTTTCGCGGCCCTGCGCCGATGTATTGCTGTGATAACGTCCAAGGCTGTCCACCCGGGGCGACGTGCAAAGGCAAAACAGGCTCCATTGCGATCTGCCCGCAACAACCGCGTCCATGTCGGAGTGCTTGCGATTGTGTTCAAGGCGAGGCTTGTACAGGCGGGCAATGCAAAACCAGCGCACAACCGACTTTTTGTTGTGACAAAGAAGGTTGCCCCCAAGGGCAAGGCTGCGAAAACAAGGCGATGCAATCGGGCTTTTGCCCTGCACCTTGCAACACGCTTTGCGATTGTCCCCAAGGAGCGACTTGTATCAATGGCCTTTGCAATCAAGATCCCGGGCTTGGAGGGGCGTATTGTTGTTCAAACGCAGGTTGTCCGTTGGATCAATTCTGCTACCAAGCCAACGGGCAGGTCGGGCAGTGTGCAGCGCGTCGTTGCCAATCTCCGTGTGATTGCGCGCAAGGCGAAGATTGCCGCAACGGTATCTGTTTGACGACCAGTCCGCCCGTCTATTGTTGCGGTCAATCGGGCTGCCCCCAAGGCGAGCGTTGCCGAAACGCAAGCAATCAGTGGGCGACTTGCACACCCCAATCGACCTGCACTTCGCCGTGTGACTGTCCCCAAGGTGACGATTGTTATCGCGGCCAATGTATCGGCACTTTCCCTGCGGTCTATTGTTGCGACAAAGTCGGATGTCCCCAAGGACAGGCTTGTTTTCATGCCCAAAACCAAGCCGCCCTTTGCCCCACAGCGTCCTGTCAAAGTGCGTGCGATTGTCCCAACCAAGGGCAATCTTGCGTGCGTGGGCGCTGCACGATCGTCACCTCTGGATCGCGGATCTATTGTTGCGACAAGCCCTTCTGTCCCCCCGGGAATCGCTGCGAAGATGCCCAAGGCAATCTGGCCTATTGTTCCCAACAAAGTTGCCAGAATGCTTGCGATTGCAACCAAGGTGAAGACTGTCAAAATGGGGTGTGCGTCTACGTCCAACCCCCCGTCTTGTGCTGCTCCAAACCTTTTTGCCAACCGAACGCCCCTTGTATCCGACCTGATGGAACCCAAAGCGCTTGTGGTCGCCCATAAACTCATACGAAATCCGCTCGTTTCCCTTTTTTGGCGAGGAAAACGCAAAAAAGCCCACAAGTACGGGACTTGCGGGCTTTTTATCTTTGTGAGATCGTCTAGCCAAAGGAGGCGACGCTCAGATCATCCGAACATCGGTGAATGCGAGATCACCAAGGGTTGTTCCAGTTGCCCCAACGGAAGCGGCAGCCCCATGCACCATAACTCTGGCGTGCGGAGCGGACCCTTGCGTACCAACCGTTGACTTGGCGGCGGAGGCTACGGCAACGGGGATGGCTCCAACCGAGAGCAGCTTGGCAGTTGTTCCAGCGGTTGGTGTAATCGTTGCGGATGCTGCGCCAGCGGTTGACGCGAGCACCGAGTTTCGCGCAACGTTGATTGGCGTATGAGTGGGCGGCAGGAGCGGGAGCGGGGGCCCAAGGGTCATTCCATGTGTCCCATGCAAAGCGGCAACCCCACGCACTGTAGTTGTTGCGTGCGACGTTAACGTTTTGTTGCCATGCGATGACGGTGCTGCGGATACGTTGGCATCTGGGGTGGGACCAACCGAGGACGGCTTTGCAGCGGTTCCAGCGGTTGATGTGGCGGTTGCGCTCGGATGACCAGCTGTTGACTTGGTTGGCGAGTTGAGCACAGCGACGGCGGCGATAACGCTGCGCGTCGGCATCGTTGGGGGAATAGAGGAAGGCGAAGGCGAGCGCGCCCAGAATGGACGCTGTGAAGAGCATCTTCTTCATGTCAGGAACTCCTGTTCTATGTTTTGCGGTCGCGGGGCTTATCGGACCTTTTTGTCGCGTTGATCTCTCTCTGCGATCTGATGGCATTAGACTCACAGGATCGAAAAATCTTCAACACAAAAAAAAGGGTGCATGGAGCTTTGTGGGGGAGGCGAGGTGTTTGGATCAAGCGGTGTGCGGATTGGAGGGGATTAGGGCAGAAACAGGCGGATGAAAAAGGCGCATCCACCGAGCATCAGGGTTGCGGCGAACAGAGTGGAGAGAGTGCTGAGGACGGGGTGTCGGTTGATAAAGTGGGCAAAGCCTGTGGCAGCGCGCTTGTTGAGCGTGACGGGGCATTGGATATGCGCGTAGCCGTCTTCGATGCGTTGGAGGCGGTGGATGATCTCGGCGATGGTTTGGGGCCGTTTGGTGGGGTCTTTTTGAAATCCCCACAGCAGGAACCAGTGGAGATCCGCAGGGATGGGGGGTTGTGTGGTGTGGCGGTTGAGCAGGGGGTTTTTGGGTTCGCGTTGGAGGATGCCACGCAGGAGTTCTTCGAGGGACGCGGCCCCTTCGAGATAATGGTGCAGGGTGAGGAATTCGTAAAACACGACAAACAGGCTGTAGATATCGCTGCGTTCGTCGAGTTTGTCGTTGTGTCCGAGGGCTTGTTCGGGGGACATATACATGGGCGTACCGAGCAAGGTGTCATTGCGGGTTTGGAACAGTCGTTCGCGGGAGCCGCCGTCGGCTTCGAGGCGTTGGGCGATATCGTGATCGAGTTGATCGAGGAAGCCTTGGATCTGTGCGTTGGGAGGGGCGGTTTGGCGGATGCGCTTGGCGATCCCCCAGTCCATCACGACAACCTCACCAAAGGGGCCGACCATGATGTTGGCGGGCTTGAGATCTCGGTGGATCACCCCGTGGCTGTGGGCGAACTGCATCGCACGCAAGATCTCCATACAGATGCGGGCGCGATATTCAAAGCTATATTTCGCGTGGTATTCGGCGTCTCCTGCTTGGAGGCGTTCGATGATGTGTTCGATCGTCACGCCTTGGATATGCTTCATCACAAAGTAATATCGGCCTTCTTCATCGACACCTACATCGTGGATCGGGATGATGTTGGGGTGTTCGAGGCTGCCGACGGTGCGGATCTCTTCGGCAAAACGCAGCAGCGTTGAAGGAGAGTGCAGTGATTTTTTGAGGCGTTTGATGGCGACCATGCGGTGGATATCGTTGTCGCGTGCAAGCTCGACTTCGCCGACGGCTCCTTCGCCGAGCGTTTTTTTGAATTCGTAGCGATCTTTGTTGGATTGGATGAGGGTGGGGCTTCCTGCACGCAGATCGACTTCGGGGAGAACTGTTGTGCGCTTTGCGATCCACATCGCTTCGTTGGCGATCTGCGAAGGCGATGGCGTTTTCAGGCTTGCATCGGAGATTCCGTGTGTTTCGGGTGGTTTGACAGATGGCGGGGTTAGAAGATCGAAGGGCGGCGGCGTGACGGAGAGGGTCGGTGGTGGAGAAATCGCGGGGTTCAGAGATGGGGGGGGCGGTGCAACGAAAAACGCCGATACATGGGGCGCAGCAGAAGCCGTTGAAGAGTGGCTAGGGATGGGTTCGTCGAGTGTGGTTGCGTTGATCATGGGTGGGATTGGGGCAAAGTCTGCAAGATGGGTGTGGGCGGTGTCTTCGTGCGGGGGGAGGAAAGAGGACGTGGGTTGAAGCGTGGGTTGTTCCCAAGCACGAGTGCCAAGTAGGGCGGCGCGTTGGTTGGGGAGGGGAGGTGTTTCTTCGAGGAAGATATCTTGAAATAGTGCGGAGATTTGGGCTTCTTCGTGGGGTGAGAGGGCTTCGTTCACGGTGTCGGATGGGGCGGAGTGGTGGGCTTCTTGGCCGATCAAGAGGCTCGGGTCGAGCGGGAGCAACATCGCACCGCCCGCGATCGTTTGTTTGGCCTGCTTGATGGCGGCTTTACGGGCGTTGGCGGCTTGGGTGTCTTCGCCGACAAGCGCGAGTGGGTTGACGACCAGCGGCGTGTTGTGCATCAGGGTTTGCTTGTTGGGGTGGTGGGGTCTTTGCTTTTCGGGCTGGTGCGTCATTTGGGGCCGTCCTTGATTCGAGGGCGTTTTGTGAAAAAACAAAACAATGGAAAGAGTTTACGCACAAGAGATGCCTGAGGGAAGGGGATGGTTGCGAATTGGTGTGCTTGTGTTTGTGGGGGTGATCTTGGCAAGTCAAGAAAAGGGCGCTAAGGTGGCGCGCCTGCACCCGTTCACACGGGTTGACGGATGGTTTGCAATCCAACTGCGTCAGTTCGATGTGGAGAAAAAGCTGATGGAAAAAGTGCCTGTTTTGCGTGTGGTGTTAACGGGCGGTCCTTGTGGTGGGAAGAGTACGTCGATGTCGCACATCGCCGAGCGTATGCAAGGGATGGGATTCCAAGTGTATCGCGTCCCTGAGACGGCTTCGTTGTTGTTGGGCAGTGGGGTGTCGGTCCAAGGCAATACGGTGGAGCAGTTGGTGGTGTTGCAAGAAGGGATCTTGCGGGTGATGATGGTACTCGAAGATGCGGTGTTTGCGATCGCACGTGCGTCAGGGAGGCCCGCGATCGTAATCGCAGATCGCGGAACGATGGATGCTTCGGCGTATATGCCTGCGGGGGCTTGGACAGCCTTGCTGGATGAGCATGGTTGGACAACGCCTTGGCTGCGCGATCGCCGTTATGAAGCGGTGATCCATCTGGTGACGGCAGCGGACGGAGCCGAGGCTTTTTACACCACCGAAAATAACGCGGTACGTACCGAAACTCCCGAGCTTGCGCGGATGTTGGATCGCAAGGTGCGTGATGCGTGGGTCGGGCATCCTTGTTTGCGGGTGATCGACAACTCCACAGACTTTCAAGAAAAAGTTCAGCGTGTTGTCGCCGCTGTCTGTAATGTCGTCGGGATGCCCGCCCCCCAAAAAGTCGACCGCAAATTCCTATTGGCTCAAGGCACTCAACCCAAGTCCCTGCCTGTTCACTTCCAAGAATTGGAGATCGACCAAACGTATCTGACCAGTCCCGCAGGTGCAAAAGCGCGGGTGCAACGGCGCGGAGAACGTGGCTCTTACGTCTACACCCACAAGATGAAACGCACCACCACCGACGGAAAACGCGTCGAAGTCGAATATCCCCTGAGTGGCCGCGAATACATCGCAATGTTGGCCGAATCCGATCCCCGACGCACCACCCTCAAAAAGATCCGCCGCGTCTTCTTGTGGAAGAACCATTACTTCGAGTGGGACACCTATCTCGAACCCGAAAGACACCGTCACCTCGAGATGTTGAAAGTCGAAGTGCCTAGCTTGCAATCCCCCCTAGATCTCCCGCCTTTTTTGCAAATCGAAAGCGAAGTGACCGGCTTTGAATCGTATCGTGGAGCCACCATGTCTCTGCTCGAAGATGCCCGCACTTCGGGTTCTTTTGATGTGATCGGAACCTAACCAGCCTTGGTTTGTAGGGGGGTTGTAGAGGTTTGGGTTGTTTGTGTTTTGTGTTTCGTGGGGCGTTTGTGTTTTATGTTTTGGGTTTTGTGGGGCGCTGCCCCACGCCCCGCAAGGGACTGTCGCCCCTTGACCCCGTGTCGACAGCGGAGGGACGAAAGGAGAGAAGGTGCGCCGATATCTCCGATGTCATGGGGGAGGTTCGATGTTGTGGGAAAACAACGATGAGACGAAAAGACAGAAGGTGCGCCCCCGACAGGAATCGAACCTGCGACTTACAAGGATTAGGAATCCTCAGCTCTATCCACTGAGCTACGGGAGCAAGGGCGGGTTGTGCCAACACACAACGATCCCACCCGCAAAAAGTTCGCTGAGTATGCGAAGCCACGCGGTCGCTGTCAATGTTTTTTCTTTGCTTGGGGGCTAGGCTCAGGGAAGACGGAAGGCAAACAAGCCAAGGCAAGAGATCGCGAATTTCGGTTCGGGGGGGGTTAGGCTTGGGGGGTCGGAGTGGTGGGTTTGCGGAAGTGTTGTGCAAAGATCGCCAAGATCGTGATGCCTGTGAGCGGCATCATAAAATACAGTATCGCGTTGTTGAAGGTCGCAAGGGCGGGATGTTTGATCGTCACTAAGACGATATAGGTAGTATAAGCGATGTAATAGCTGAACAATACGAATCCTTCGGTGCGGCTGATCACGCCATTTGAGAAAAAGATCGGCATACACACCACCGCGACCGCGATCATCACAGGGATATCAAAGTACAAGATCTGCGGCGCGACTTGGACGCCCGCAGGGGAGAGCGCCCCCGCAAAGCCCAACACCCCCATGATGTTAAAGATGTTGCTTCCGACGACGTTTCCGACCGCGATATCGCGCTCTCCACGAACTGCCGCAACCACCGACGTGACGACTTCGGGTAGCGATGTTCCGATCGCAACGATCGTGATCCCAATGACGACTTTGCTCACGCCTAACGCCTCAGCAACCGTGACTGCTGCCTTAACAAACCAATGCGAGCCAAGGACCAACAGCCCAAGCCCCGCCACCACAAAGGCCACGTTTTTCAACCAATGGTGCTTTTCTTCTTCGGGGACACCAAACTCGCCTTCGTATTCTGCTTTGATCGCGGCGGTTTCTTTGCGGCTTTGGTAGATTGTATAGACAACATAAGACAACAAGCCCGCGATGAACAAAATTCCATCCGTGCGGCTGATCACCCCATCCCACGAGATCACGAAGGTCAATATCGAAAGGACGATCATCAGCGGCACGTCAAAGCGCACAAGCTGTTGAGCCACGATCAACGGTACGATGATCGCCGACAGGCCGAGGATAAAAAGCACGTTAAAGACGTTGCTTCCAATCACGTTGCCCAACGCGATATCTGCTTGCCCTGCGATGGCTGACTGGACGCTGACCGCTAACTCGGGCGCGCTCGTTCCAAACGCAACCACCGTCAGGCCGATGACCAACGAGGACACCCCCACTGCCGCTGCCAAGCGCGAGGCTCCTTTGACCAGCGCGTCCGCCCCCAACAGCAAGCACACCAGCCCGCCCACAAAATAAAAGATTGTTGTCAGTACCATCCGAAACTCCATTCTGTTTTTTGAGTTGAAATCCTCAACACAACGTTCGCTTGAAGCCCCTCCTTTTTCGGAGGGAGAGCGGTGTGGGGTCTATTCGCGGTCGTCCTCGTCGTCTGCGTCTGGGTCTTGTAGCAGGTCTTTGGGTAGCGTGGCGAGGATGCGGTGCGGTGGCCAGCCAAGCCGTTCCGCTAAATAAGGAGCCAGCAAGCGGTAGAAGAAATAGTCGAATTCGTCCAAATCCACCCCAACGAGCGCCTCAAGGCGCGTGAGCAATTGCTCTTGGGGGTAGGCTTCGATATGCGGGATATACAGCAACGCCACCACAAGTTGCATCGGAGTCCGCCCCCACTTCTCGTTCATGCGTTCCGAGATGAATTCGAGGCCAGACCAAACAAGCGCTTCGTCTTCAGGGTGCCAATCATAGCGTGGTAGTCCGTGGAGCGCGGCATTCCATTCGTCGCGTGTTTGGGGGGGAAATCGTTTGCGGATGTGGCGTAGCGCCTCTGCAAGATCGGTCGGGATCGTTGGATACGTTTCCTTATTTTTGGGGGCTGGATGTTCGGCCAGCCGCGTGACAAAGGGCGGGAGCGGTGTTTCCTCACCCAGCGCGTAAGTGGACGCATACGGCAACCTCGCATCTTCTTCGATGCTCCTCCCCCACACATGGAGGGCTTCGTTCAGCGTGAACTCCCCTTGCAAAAGCACTTGTTGGAGTTGCTGCAACAGCGGATCCGAATACTTGTAATTGGAAAACAGGGCTTTGCGAAGCTTGGGTTGCGAAAGCGACAACTGCACCCACTGCTCCATCTGTTCTGGAGCCTCTAACAAAGCTTGGCTTTGTCTGTTGAATGCCCACGTCACCACCCCTTGAGCCGCAGCCGACAACAACGCTTGGCTCCATTCTTCGAGGGTGCTTGTGGGAAGCTTGGCTTCCAATAACTCGAACACCGCGCTTTGGTGTTCGAGCCATTTATTGGGGGGTGTTTCTTGGAGGCCCTTGAAGATCGTGTCCATCGGGAGTCGTTCAACCGGCAGGCGCTTGAGCAACGAGAAAAAGGCTTCCGCCAGTCCCCCCCCATCATACCCAACCACCGATAGCCCTTCAAACCAAACCAGCCACTCCTTTAACGGGTAGTCTGTGGGCCACAATTTCGCCAACAATCGCGTGTAAACCTCTCGTTGCGTCTTGCGTTCTTGCGCTTCGCCTTGACTCCACACATACCGAGCATTCCAATCTTGCCAAAACGCAAGCATCCGCTCGAACACTTCACGCGAAGCTTCTCCTTCTCTACTCAACAGGTGCTCGTATTCGTATCTGCTCGCCCCTTTTGACCAACGTTGTACCAACCGCAAAAATAACTCCAACCCTCCCACCGACTCTCTCAACAATCTTCGGATATTTTTGGCGTACCGATGCGAACTGTGCAGGCTTTGGGCGCAATGACCGATCAGATCGATCGCAAGGCGTTCGGGCAGTTGATCGACCATCTCTTCCATCGGCGGGAGCGGTTTCCCTTCCAACTTGCGTCGAAACCCACCCCCTTCAAGCTCCACAAGGATCTGATCGATCGTCTCCACCACAGCGGCGTCTGTTGTTGGATCGAGTTGTCCTAGCGGATCCGATGTAAATCCCAGCGACCAACGCGGGATCTCTTGGTGGGTCGACAACCGCTTCGTTGCCGCTGCTCGAACCTCTCCGCTCTGATCTCTTCGCAATTTATCGAGCCACTCCCTTTGCTCCAACACCTCAGGGCGCAGCGCTTTTGCCATCATGTAGCGGATGCTCGTTTGTTCCATCTCACACAACTTTTCGATGTGGCTCAGCGGTATATTCGGCATCCGCACCAACAACACCTCTAATGCGCTTTCGATGATCTCCTGATCTTCTTCTTCCATTTGAAGATTCGTGCTCCAGTCCAGCACCGATAGCGCACGGTACAACCCCCGCTCTTGTGGTTCGTTTGCGTACGCGCAAAACAAAAATGGCATCGACTCCAAGATCAGATCCCTCAACTGCTCCTCCAATTTGTCTTGATCCTGTCTTCGGTGCTTTAGAAACCAGTGATCTTCGGTTTCACCCTCTTCGATGTACAGATCGATCGCTTGATCGATGGCTTGGCCGATTCGATCGAGTTCCTCCGAGCTTACAAGCTGCGGCAGCGGCGGTATTCTTCCTACTGCGGCCTCTTCGTCTCCATCTTCCGCTTGTTCGTCCTCCGCTTCGTCTGCCTGCGGAGAGTCGCCCGTAGCCTCGGACTCCAAAAACCATAGCTTTCGGCCTTCTACGAATGCGTACTCGGGAGGGGGGGCCGAAAAAAACGAGGGACATTCTCCATCAGGGATCGCATACCGTGCGATGTCCTCAAGACAGCGACGGAGCGAACGGCGGCCTCCAGTATGTTCTGTGTGGAACAGGTTATACAACAGCGTGTCCTTCCATGCAGAAAAGCCTTCGGGAGCTTGCTCACGCCATGCTTTGAAAAGGTTCTGGTAATACATGGCGTACATACTCCGCCGCCATACCTTGATCAATCCCATCAACACTTCGATCCCTTTGGGGTGAGCGAGCGGGTTAAATGGCTGTTCGGTGTTGTATCGCAGCCAATCAAGGTCTGCTCCCAATACCGCGAATGCCTCGATTCCTAGATCCAAAGGCAAAGCCTTGAGGCGGGCAAGCAACTCGTTTGGGGAGGGGGATGGTTGGGTGTACAACGTTTCGATGAGAGCATCTGCGATCTCACGCCAAGAGTGCTTGGTGGCGGCGTCTGCTTCGAGTGCTTCAAGCAACGCATAGGGATCTTGGTGAAACGCCAGAGACCAACGCGGCGGCTGTTCACCGATCTCTTCGAGTTTTCGATAAGCACTCCAGCGGATTTTCAATTGGCTGTCTTGCAAAAATAGCGCGATCCAAGGTTGATCTTCGGGGCTTTTGGGATCCAGCCCCGCCAAGTAAGCTCCCCGCAACTCTTCTGCTTTTTGCAGACGCAAGGCTTCTCGTTGATCCCTCCGCATCTTTGGAGCCATCGCAAAAAAAAGATGAAGTTGCCGCCGAAAATTGTCACTGGTTCTTTCCCAACGATACGCATGCTTTTGGTAGCACAACAGCACCAGATCGACCAACCTATCACCTAGCGTCGGATCGGGCTGGTGGATGAATTGTTGCAACGCCGCCCGAACACCCCCTTGGAATACCATGCAGTGCCAATCGTAAGTTTCTTCGGCTTTTGGGTCTTTGGCTTTTGGGAATGCGAGCGCGTAGAGTGTTCGCTCGTTCCAAAACATCTTGTACGAATTGTTGATCAGATAGTAAAACGCGCAGACGCTATCGCTGTATTGATGAAGGCGTTCTAAAAAATCTGAAAGCTCTTGGGGTAAGAACAATTTGGGGAGTGTGGCCTGTTTTTTCTTCACGTTCGCCTCTGTTGCTTGGTGGAGGGGGAGGGTAGGCTGTGTTGGGTATCCCACGATACGCTGCCCAATTTGATCGAATGTGTCCAGTTCGTGGATGCGCTCTTGCTGTAGGAGTTCTTTTTGCTCACGGCATAACTCTCGTCTATCAGGAGAGCGTTGGTCTTGCGCTGTTGTTTTTGGAGATGCCTTGTGGGCGTGCTTTGTTGTGTATGAGGAAGGTCGAGAGCGTATGCAAGAACAAAAATACCTGTTGATGGGTTTGCTGGAAGATATCTTGTTGGTTGGTGAGGTTCGGCGGTTTGAAGTTCCTGTGGTGGACGTTGCGACGTTGCGTGCTGTCCGTGAAACCTTCTCCGATTCGTCTGTTCCGCCCCCTTCCGAACCGCACCCCGCTTCTCTTTCCCACACAACCCCCCCCCAAATCCACCCCCCGAACACCAAAGAAACACAAGGCCCCCCCAGCCAGCCTTCTCAATCGCTACACGAAACACAAGAACTCGCTGAGCAGCCTCGATGGATCGCGATCAGCATCTCTTCTGCGTTAGAATTGCCTTTGATGGTGGCGTCTCGTTGGGCCACTGCTTGTCGTGTTTTGCGTGTGGAGGAGCATTCGATCGAATTGCAAGGGCTTTCTCGTGTGCGTTTGGCAAAAGCACACGGCAAGCAACCCCCCTATCGAGTGACGCTGCAAGAGGCCGCTCCTGACGACGAGATGGCGCAAACCCAGCAGCGTTTATTGGCGCAAAAGCTCGCGCAACTTTTTGGGTGCTTTGCGCAGGGAGGATACCCAGAAAGCGACGAACCCACGCGGTGGGAGACTTCGCCAACGTGGCTTCCTGCGCTCATGCGCCAATGGATGGGCAGCGCTGCGTTGCGCACGTCCTTGTCTTTGCCGCCGCTGGAGATGTTGGAGAGCCTCGCTCATGATGTGGCGCAGCACAAAGCCCCCAAGGACGCAGCCGTACAATTCGAAGAGATCATCCAACGTTGGCTCACTCAGCCCAGCCTCACTGACGCGATGCGTCGGCAGTTGTGGTCCCAATTGGTCGCGATCCAACGCAGAATTGATCTCTACGATCCCGAAGTCGATCAACAAGAGGCGGGCGATGAATTAACGCTGCTTGAAAAATCTCTTTCGATGGCCGGGCTCCCCACCCAAGCAAGGCAAATGGCCCGCAGGCAGCTACGTTTGTTGCGTGGCATGAGTCGTTCACACCACGATTACTCGTCTTTTCTGCAACAGATTCAACTCATGGCGCAGCTTCCTTGGAATCCTCCCCCTACTTTGCCGATCCGCCTTCACGAGGTTCGCGCAGCCCTCGACCAAGAACACACAGGTCTCGAAAAACCAAAAAAACGCATCCTCGAATACCTTGCTGTGCGAGCTCTTGGAGGACAAAACCAACACACCGTCTTGTGTCTTGTGGGGCCTCCTGGAACGGGCAAAACCTCAATTGCTCGATCGATCGCTCGTGCTTTGGGCAGGCCATTTGTTCGCGTCGCGCTCGGGGGTGTCCACGACGAAGCCGAGATCCGAGGCCATCGCCTGAGCTATACAGCGGCTTCGCCCGGTCGGATCCTTGAGGCTGTGGCCCGCGCAGGCTCCGCCAACGCAGTGATGCTTCTCGACGAGATCGACAAGGTCTCCGACGACCGTCGTCGCAGCCCCGAAGCTGCCCTCCTCGAAGTCTTGGATCCCGAACAACACCATGCCTTTCGCGATAATTTCCTCTCCGTCCCCTTTGATCTCTCTCATCTCTTCTTTTTGTGTACCGCCAACGATCTGCGCTCGATCAGCGAGCCTTTGCGTGATCGCCTCGAAGTCATCGAGCTAGACGGCTACCTCCTCAGCGAAAAACGTCAAATCGTTCGTTCCCACATCTTGCCCAAACTTCAAAAACAATGCGGCTTGTCTTCTCCGCTCCATTTCGACGACGCCCTCCTGTCTTTGTTGATCGAAGGCTACACCCGCGAAGCGGGCGTCCGACAAATTCAGCGTTGCCTCGAAGCTGTGTTCCGTCACCGCGCCCTCGAACAAGCTCTCTCTCTTCAACTACACCAGCCCCCTCCTCCCCCTCCTTCGGACGCCGCTCTCCCACCTTTGCCCTCTCTCCCAAACCCTCCCACCTCGTCCGAACCCTCGCAACAACCATCCCTCTCCCAAGAAGAGATCATCCAGATCCTCGGAAAACCCCGTTATCGCACCTATCAGCGACGTGACGCTTTGCCGATCGGTACAGCGCAGGGACTCTCTGTCCTCGCCAGCAGTGGCATGGTGATGAATCTCGAAGTCGGACTGTTGTCAGGCGATGGCACTATCCACGCGACAGGCCGGTTGGGTGAAGTCATGCGCGAATCCGCTCAAACCGTCTGGAATCATCTCAAACTCTACGCCGAACGCTACGGCCTTGAACGCTCGGCTCTTTGTTCTTTGGATCTGCACCTTCATCTCCCCGAAGCCGCCCAGCCCAAAGACGGTCCAAGCGCTGGACTTGCCTTGGTCGCTGCTTTGCTATCCGCGCTCAAACAGTGCCCGCTCTCTGCCGATCTCGCCCTTAGTGGTGAATGTTCCCTCTCTGGCGATGTCTTGTCTGTCGGTGGCATCCGCGCAAAGGTTTTGGCCGCCGAACGCAGCGGACTCAAGCGCCTCTGCCTCCCTCTCGATAACCAGATCGATGTCCCCCAAGACACCCAAATCCAAATCTTTTTTGTCCAACACACCCACGATATCCTTCCCCACCTCTTTTCGTCGGTCTCTCCCCCGTTGTCTGCTCTCGCCTCTTCGCCTCAGGGCTTGTAGCCACCGTTTCTAGCGTACGATCCATCATCACTGCGAGGTTGAAACCTTTGGTCGGAGCATTCGAGAGGCCGAGGAAGAGGTTGAAACCTTTGGTGAGGGCATTCGAGAGGTCGAGGGAGAGGTTGAAACCTTTGGTGAGGGCATTCGAGAGGTCGAGGAAGAGGTTGAAACCTTTGGTGAGGGCATTCGAGAGGTCAAGGGAGAGGTTGAAACCTTTGGTGAGGGCATTCGAGAGGTCAAGGGAGAGGTTGAAACCTTTGGTGAGAGCATTCGAGAGGTCGAGGAAGAGATTGAAACCTTTGGTGAGGGCATTCGAGAGGTCGAGGGAGAGGTTGAAACCTTTGGTGAGGGCATTCGAGAGGTGTCAAGCAGGGGTGGGAGGAGTGGGGGGAGAGAGTTTTTTGCGCGGCGAGGTTTCGGGGTGAAGGGTGGGGAAGGAGGTAGCGCGTTTGGGATCGCGGCGGGCGAGGAAGCGGCCCGCTTCGCAGAGTTCGACGTAGGCGTCTGCCCAATGCGAGTAGGCACGTCGCCAGATATCTTTGGTGGGTTCGGTGGAGGGTTGGCCTTCTCGGGCGAGGAGTTGGAGGAGTTGTGTGGCGTCGGCTTCGGCTTGTTGGAGTTCGTCGCGGGTGATGGGGGTGAGTTGGGTGAGGTGTTGGGTGTGCTGTTGCGCGATCTGACAGAAGCGCAGGACGTCTTCGGCGCTATCGCGTCGGCTCTGACCGGGGGCGATCTCATTTTCGAGGATCGAAAAGATCTCAGGTTGATCGCGGAAGGCGGGGAAAAACCAATCGGTGAAGTAGCGGTCGAAGTCGGCGACTTTGGCAGCAAGAGAGCGAAGGTTTTTGATCTCGTCGGTGGTGAGTTGGTTTTCGAGTGTCAAGGCAGCGGCGTAGAAAGCCAAGGCACGATCTTCGAGTTCGTCAAAGAAGCGTTTGTAGGTGCTGACGAGGGCGGGTGCAAAGGTACCGGCAAGGAGAGCAACGTGAGGAGCGAAAGAAGCAAGAAGGATCGCGGTCAGTTGGTTTGCGCGAGCGTGTGGGATGCGGGGTTTGAGCACAGAGTCTTTGGGGAGAGATTGGAGCTCGGGTGTGAGCTGTTCGAGGATGGCGTTGGCGCGTTGGGTGTTGGGAGAGGCGTGAGCTTGTGGCTTAGAGGTCATGGAGCGCTCCGAGGTTTCGGGGTTGATGGCGATATCTTGGTTCGGCAAGGATCGCTGGAGAGCGATATCTTGGTTCGGCAAGGATCGCCGGAGTGTGATGCGTCGGACGGACAAGGATCGCAGAGGAAGATCAAAAAGGTGAGGTTGGAGCGTAGAGGGTCTTGGGGGCGATATCAAGGGGCGGCGGCTTCAAGTTCAACGAGAACACCGACATGATCGGAGAGATAGAGACCTCCTTGGAGGGGTGCGGTAAGGAAGCGCTTGGCTTGTCGGGTGAGGAGGGAGACGGGGGAGTCGCTGGAGGGGGGAGGACGGTGGAGGAAGAGGTAGTCGATGCGGATGGAGGGAGCGGAAGCTGGGAAGGTGGGGCCTTCGTCCGAGCCTTTGAGTAGGTCGGTCCAAGCGGGGGTTTGGGGAGGTTGGTTGGCTTGGGTCATGGTGGCATAGGCAGGATCGGAGGGAGAGGCGTTGAAGTCGCCACCGACGATCCAAGCGTTGGCGAGAAAAGCGCCGTCGGTCATGGCGGATTTGAGAGCAGCGGCTTCTTCGGCGCGCCACCATCCTTGATCGGCGCGAAAGGCAAGGTGAGTCGAGAGCAGTGACAAGATCCCGACAGGGGTGGCGATGCGGCCCCAAGCGGCTTTGCGCGGAAAAGCGCCTGCGGGGGGAGTTTTGTTGGGAGGGATGGGGAGGGCTTGGGTTTCAAGGACAGGGTGGCGGCTTAAAAAGCCGATGCCTTCGTCAAAAGAAGCGCCATCGTGTTGGCCGACATGAGTTTGTGTAAAGAAAGAGGTGTAGGAGAGTCCTTTTTGTTGGAGGAGGGTGGCAAGGCGAGCGGCGGAGTCGGGGGTGGCGGAACCTTGGGGGCGGCAGACTTCTTGGAGGGAGAGGAAGTCGAGTTGCTCGGCGGCGATGGCGTCGGCGATGGCTTGGAGGCGTTTTTCGGGCTGTTCGACGAGGCAGTGCAGGTTGAAAGATGCCATACGAAAGCGAGCGCTTGGTTGGACCACAGCGATCACGCCGATGTCTTTGGGAGAGAAGCCGTCTTGACTGCCAAGGCGTCCGTAATCGGCGCGATCTCCGTAGAGCCAAGGGCCATCTTCGAGTCGGAAGCGGAAAGTGTAGCGATAGTGTCCCGCTTGGGGGATGGTGAGGGTGGCCTTGTATTCGTGGTTGTTGTCGTGGAGTCCTGTGCTTTTGTGGAAGGTGGTTTGGGCGGACCACCGCCACGCAGAGGGCTGGTTGCGTGGATCAGAATCCAAGGGGCCGTATCCGATCTCGACGTAGGCGCGGGGGAGAGGTTGGCCTTTTTGTTGGTCGGTGTAGCCTTGGGCGTAAAATTGGCCGTAGATCGGGCGGCTGGTTTGTTGTGCATAGGTGGTGACGACGGGGGGCCATTGGAGACTGGCCCATTGGATACGTTGGGGTCCGGTGGGTTGATCGGGCATCTCGTTCGCGGTCTCCTCTGTGGGCGTGGTCTCAGGGATGATCTCAGCGGTGTTTTCAGGGGCGATCTCGTTGGAGGATTCGTTGGGTTCGGTGGGGGAGTCTTGGGTGGTTTCGGGAGCGCCTTCGGGTGGAAACGGATCAGGCGTGGTTTCTGTCGGCAAAGCCTCGAAGGTGTGGTCGGAAGAGTGCTCGGTGGGAGCGGCTTCTGTGGAGGCATCCGAGGCGGATTCGTGGGTGGGTTCGATGAGGGATTCTTGGGTGGGGAGAGTGTGACAGGCGATAAGCGCCATCCAAAAGAGCAAAAGCAGCGCCATGAAGCCGAACACAAAAGACGTGTTGAAAGGTCGTATCATCGGGGTGTGAAGTCGTCGGAGCGTAGGAGGGTGTTGCCGGAGCCTTGGCCGTAGCGGGCATCGGTGGGATCGACGATCAAGAAGGCGTTGGGTCCGGCTTCCCATTGGAGAGAGCCGTTGGGTTCGCGTTTGACGATCTTGTACTCAAACTGCGAACCGAAGGGCAGTTCCAAAGCCCCGCCCGATTCCCAAAAAGGATAACGCCCCGGACTGGTATTGAGTTTGAGGCCGGGACCGTCTTGGGTCCAGTTGCCGACGGCGGGATGGTTGCCTGTGATGTAGATGTCTTGGCCCATGAAGGTGTGAGCCATGACGGAGAAGTCGACTTTGACGCGGGGCCATGCGGGATGGCTGGAGAGTTTGTTAATGAGTTCTTCGGCTGCGGGTTGGTCGGGATTTTGGGGGGCATAAGCGCGCAAGAGGTTCAAGAAATTTCCGAGGTAGCGCATCCCTGTTTGGTTGTTGTCGAGTTTGCCGGAGTCGACGAACAGGTAAGATTCTTCGTTTTGGGCGTAGCGAGAGCCTCGGCCACTGAGAGCAGCTTTGGTCCAGTTTCCTGTGTCGGTGATGACTTTGATGTCGGAGAGGCCGAAGATGGCGCTTTTGGCGTGCATGGCATTGAAAGGCCCCGAAGGGTTGAGGGCTTCGTAGGTGGGGATGCCTGCTTTTTGGAGGAGGTCTTCGGTCTGGTCGTCGCTGAACGTGCGGTTGCCTTGGGCATCTACGCCGTCGGATTGTTTTTTGTCGGTGATCACGACGACGGGGACACCGCGATCGTGGGCGGCTTTGAGTTTGTCGACGAGATTTTGGCGGTCGGAGTCGGTGGTGAGGTTGCGTAGGGTGAAGACGCTGAGGAAGATGGCCTCTTTTTCTTGGTCGATCATGTTGAAGATCTGGCGTGTGACGGATTGTCCGTCTTTGACGGGTGCGCCTGTGAACATCACGTTGATCGGGGATTGAGGGTCAAAGTCGTTTTTGATCTCTTTGCCGTCGCGGACGGCTTCGTACATCTCGATGTAGCGGCGAGCGACGCGGGGGTCGTTGATCTGCATGAGATTTTCGTCGTTGTGGATGGCGCTTTCGCCCGGGTTCATTGAGCCTGTGAGGACGGTTTGTTTGAGGTCGCCAGTTTGGGGGTCGGGATACTGAAAGATGCGGGTTTTGAGGTGCATGAGGGTGGAGTTGTTGATGCCGATGAGGTCGGCGGTGTGGCGTTCTTCGGGGGTGAGCTTTTT
>CAUJFU010000367.1 GCA_963169055.1 Myxococcota bacterium | reverse complement strand
CCGCCAACACGGGGTCAAGGGAGCCGCGCTCCCTGCGGGGCGTGGGGCAGCGCCCCACAAAACAAAAAAACAAAA
Organism: Myxococcota bacterium; assembly: GCA_963169055.1. Lineage (GTDB taxonomy): Bacteria > Myxococcota_C > UBA6777 > UBA6777 > UBA6777 > JAKLKB01. The sequence continues at coordinate 10,075 of CAUJFU010000367.1, read as the reverse complement.
AAGCAAACCCACCCACCACACCCGTCCCCCAAAAGGTCCGCATAATGCAAATCTCCACACACCTTTTGCGCATCTTCTGTTTTCCCCTACTCTTGGGGCTTTCGCTAACGTTCACCGCCTGCCCGTCCCCTCCTCCCAAAGAAGCCTCTCCCGAAACCACCGCCGACGCTTCCGAGGCATTTCCCGAAAAGATCTCCCCCTCCGAAGAACCCCACACATCCGAGCCATCCGAGCCATCCGAACCCACCCACGAAACGGAGGCCCAGACCGAACCTTCCCCCGAACCTCGCCCCGAATGTCCCACCCAATGCGCCGTCACAAGCCGTTGTGTGGGTACAGATCGCCTCGAACGCTGCAATGTCCGCGAAGGATGCGTCGTTTGGGAAGCCCCCGAACCTTGCGGCGATGGAAAGACCTGTCAAGACGGACTTTGTGTCACCAAGCCTTGCGATGGCCCGGGACAATGCGGTGCAGGCTACCATTGCGAGAACAAACTTTGCGCCTCCAACGCCTCCTGCTGCAAAGTCGGAAGCCCCCGCTGCACCCAACAAACCGAACAGATCTGCACCCAAGGCGACGATGACTGCGGCAAATGGACCGATGTCAAAACTTGCCGCGATGTCCCCCAAGATCGGCAAGCTTGCTACCTCAATCAATGCACCGATTGTTACCAACGGCCCTGCGCAACGGGCGTCCCCTGCTGTCCTAACACCACCTGTCTCTATGGCTATTGCCTCCAACAATGCGACGAATCCAAAGGCGATATCAACAACCCCGAATGCAAACCCACCGAATACTGCTTTTCTCTCTCTAGCGGCCAACCCGCCCTCTGTTTCCCCGACACCACCGAACCCAAAGGAGCCCCGTGCAGCATCGTCAAGATCTGCCAAGTCGGCCTATCTTGCGCCGATATCGGTCAAGGTCTTCGCTGCTATACCGACTGCGATCTCAGCCAGTGCGCGGTCGGCAACCCCCTTTGCGCTCCCAACGAACAATGTGTCCCTGCCGCTGGAACCACCCTCAACAACATCTGCGTCCCTCTCCAAACCACTCCCGCCAAACTCCACGAAGCTTGCAACGCCTCCACCCCCTGCGATGCCTGCAACCTCTGCGTCGGTGAAACCTCTTCCGCCGCCCACTGCCTCAAAACCTGTAATCCTTCCGCCTCCAATCCCAACTGCCCCACCGACTTCCTTTGCGCCGCTTATGATCCCTCCAAACCCACCCAAGGCGTCTGCCTCCAACGATGCACCAACCCCGGTTCCAAAGACATCTGCACCTATGGAAGCTGTCGCGATAAATCTGGCCAACATCTCTGCTTATAAAAGGACTTACGCAGTTGGACTTATTTCGTGGGGTTTCACCCCACACCCCACAAGGGAGCTTTGCCCCCTTGACCCCGTGTAGGCGAAAAGCTCGATCGTTTTTCACACCAACAACTCTGTCGCTTGAAACAGCACGAACACGGGGTTTTTTGCCTACAAACCGACCCTGTTTATAAAAAAGATTGAAGTGATCATCGAGATCACTCGACAACTTTTTTTCACCCAAGCCTAAAGCTTTTCTACAGACGGTCGTTAGGGTGTTTGTTTGCCATCGGATCCTGCGCGATCTGTCAGCCTTGCTCGTTTCATCTTTGGATGCCACGCAGGTTCCCTTCCACAACCGAAGGGAGCGCCCCACATGAGCCACACGCCTACGCATCCTAACCACTCTAGCCGTCTTCGTCACCGGCCGCGTATCCTCCTGCTTGACAGCGACGATCACCGCCGCCAACGCAAGAAAAACGCCATCCAGCGCAGCTTTCCCACCGTCCAGATCGTCGACGTCAAATACCTCCATCAAGCCGCCTTTATCCGCCAAAAACTCGATATCCATCTCCTTCTCATCGAACAACCATTCCGTGAATACGACTTTTCCACCATCCACCAATTCCAACAAAACGAACCCAACGAACCCATCCCCTTGATCTTGTCGCTCGAATGGCACGAGATCACCCAACGCCCCTCTTTTTCGCTTGGCTCGTGGAACTTCCTCCGCACCACCGCCAACACAGAAGAACTCTGTAGCAGCCTCCGCCCTCTGCTCTCCGAACCTCCGCCATTTCCCGAGATCACAGGTCCCCTTCACCCCACCGCTCTCCCCAACTTAATCCATTCCTGCGGTGAACTCCAACGCAACTGCATCCTGCGCATCGAAGGCTTTCTCTTCTTTGGTGGCCTTTGGTTCCAAAACGGGCAACTCGTCCGCGCCGAATACAAGATGGCCTCTCCCTCTTTTCTCGGCGACTCCCTTCAGTCCATCCAAACCTTCGACCTCCAAGGCGAAAAAGCCCTGTCTTTCCTGCTCTCCTCTCATCAAGGCCGCTTTTTCCTCCGTGATCTCTCCGAACCCCTCCCCCTCGGACTCCACAACATCGCCCGCGTCTGGGATCCCCTCAAAGGACTCACCCCCACCGAACACGACTACATGATCCACCTCGGACTCTCCGCCTCTTATGATGCCCTACCCGCTGATCACTTCACCCCACTCCACTACGATTGACTCACCCCCGCACGCTTGGCAACCGCGCCCATCCAACTCGGAAATCTTGATCCACGCACCCAAACACCGCTCTCCCGACCCAGCAATCTTCATCCAAACGCTTCAACGATGATCTCCCGACCGGGAATTCTTCATCCAAGCGCTTCAACGATGATCTCCCGACCGGAAATTCTTCATCCAAGCGCTTCAACGATGATCTCCCGACCGGGAATTCTTCATCCAAGCGCTCCAACGATGATTTCCCGACTGGGAATTCTTCATCCAAGCGCTCCAACGATGATTTCCCTGCCCATCCCTCGGCTTTTGGGCATTTCGGACAAAACAAACCCCATCCACCAACACAAGCTATCTGCTCACCATGCCTAGATTTTTCCCGATTATCCGCTTCGCGATGAAGAAACATTCAGAAAAAAATGGATTTTTTGCCTTGGGTTTCGGTGAGGGAATGAGTAAAATGCGCCGCGCTGAGGCACAAGTCTATCACACCCAAAGGAGTCTTCGATGACGATTCCATCCTATAAAGATCCCGATCCTTTAGAGACCCAAGAATGGCAAGAAGCTGTGGAAGTGGTGATCGAGCGAGACGGGCACGATCGCGCCACATGGTTGCTTTCACAAGCAGCAGCGACCGCTTATACCGCAGGGGCCAAACTGCCCAACACCAACCGCACACCCTACCTTAACTCGATCCCCGCTCACCGCGAAAAGCCTTATCCGGGGGATTTGGCGATGGAAGAGCGGATCATGGCCTATCTGCGGTGGAATGCGGTGGCGATGGTGGTCAAAGCCAACCACAAACCCTCCAAGCCGGGAGGACACCTCGCAAGCTACCAATCTTCGGCTACGTTGTACGAAGTGGGATTCAATCACTTTTGGCGCGCTCCCCAAGACGGACTGCCGGGAGATATGGTGTACTTCCAAGGCCATAGCTCTCCGGGCGTGTATTCACGCGCTTTTGTGGAAGGTCGCCTCAGCCGCGATCAACTCGAAAACTTCCGCCGCGAAGTCGATGGCGACGGTCTGCCGTCGTACCCGCACCCATGGTTGATGCCGCATTTTTGGCAATATCCGACGGTCTCGATGGGACTGGGGCCGATCACAGCGATCTATCAAGCCCGCTTTATGAAGTACCTCGAAAACCGCGAACTAATCCCGCGCTCCGACCGCAAGATCTGGGTGTTTTTGGGAGACGGGGAGATGGACGAACCCGAATCCCAAGGTGCCATCGGACTGGCCGCCCGCGAAAATCTCGACAACTTGATCTTTGTGGTGAATTGCAACTTGCAGCGCCTTGATGGTCCTGTCCGTGGCAACGGCAATATCGTTCAAGAACTCGAAGGAAACTTCCGTGGTGCGGGATGGAACGTGATCAAGTGTTTGTGGGGTGCGGGATGGGACAAACTCTTGGCTCAAGACCACAACGGCTGGCTCAAGAAGCGCTTTAACGAGTGCCTTGATGGGGAGTACCAAAACTTCCGCGCCAACGGCGGCGCTTATATCCGCGAGCATTTCTTTGGTCGCTATCCAGAGCTTCGGCGGATGGTCGAACACATGAGCGACGATCAGATCTTTTATGATCTTGTGCGCGGTGGACACGATGCCACCAAGGTTTACAACGCTTATCTCGAAGCGGTGAACACCCAAGGCCAACCCACGCTGATCCTCGCCAAGACCGTCAAAGGCTTTGGCATGGGCGATGCGGGCGAAGGTCTCAACATCACCCACCAACAAAAGAACATGGAAGGCGAGCAGCTCCGCACCTTCCGCAAACGCTTTCAGATTCCTGTGTCCGATCGAGATATCGACGAACTGAACTTCATCAGCCCCCCCGAAGACAGCCCCGAGATGCGCTATCTCAAAGAGCGCCGCGCTGCGCTCGGTGGTTTCTTGCCGGCCCGTCGCCCCAAAGTCGAAGAACCGCTGACCATCCCCGATCTATCGAGTTTTGGCTTGCTGTTGGGAGATTCGGGTTCGCGCACCCTTTCGACCACGATGGCGGTGGTGCGTCTTCTTGCAACGCTTGCACGCGACAAAGATATCGGGCCTCGGATCGTGCCGATCGTTCCTGACGAAGCACGCACGTTTGGGATGGAAGGGATGTTCCGGCAGATCGGCATCTACGCACACGAAGGCCAAAAGTATACTCCCCAAGATGCCCGTGAGATCATGCCTTACCGCGAAGATATCAAAGGACAGATCCTTCAAGAAGGCATCAACGAAGCAGGGGCCATCTCTTCTTGGATCGCCGCTGGGACGGCCTATAGCAACTACGGCATCCAGATGATCTCGGTGTATCTGTTTTATTCGATGTTTGGTTTCCAACGCATCGGCGATCTTGCGTGGGCAGCAGGTGATTGCCGCACACGCGGCTTTTTGATCGGTGGAACTTCTGGACGCACCACGCTCAACGGCGAAGGACTCCAACACCAAGACGGGCACAGCCATCTCTTCGCCCAATTCATCCCAAGCTGCGTCTCTTACGACCCCACCTTCCAATACGAAGTCGCCGTGATCTTCCATCACGGACTCCAGCGGATGTACGTCCAACAAGAGGACGTCTACTTCTACATCACCACCATGAACGAAAACTACCATCATCCCGCCATGCCCGAAGGGGTCGAAGAAGGCATTATCAAGGGGATGTATCGTTTGCGCCAAAGCACCACCGAAGGCCCGCGTGTTCAGCTTCTTGGCTGTGGAACGATCTTGCGTGAATCGCTTGCAGCCGCCGAACTGCTCGAAAAAGACTTTGGTATCGCGGCGGATGTTTGGAGTGTGACGAGCTTTAATGAGTTGGCACGCGACGGCCAAGATATCGAGCGTTGGAATCGTTTGCATCCCACCGCTGCGGCGCGTGAAAGCTATGTCACCCAGCTTCTTGCTCCCACCCAAGGCCCGATCATCGCAAGCTCGGATTATCTGCGCCTCTACGCCGAACAGATCCGCGCTTTTGTGCCGCGACGTTATGTCACCCTTGGCACCGATGGATATGGCCGTTCGGATAGCCGCGCTCGCTTGCGTGCGCATTTTGAGGTGGATCGCTATCACATCGCTTATACAGCCCTTAAATCCCTCGCCGACGAAGGGACTCTCCCAATGGAACGCGCTGTCGAGGCACTCAACAAATACGACATCCATCCCGACAAACCCAATCCACGCCGAGCCTAAGCGGGTCCACCACCTCGCTTCCCACCCGCCCAAAGGGAGAAGAACCACAGATGAGCCTTACAACGATTCTGGTTCCTGACATCGGCGACTTCGCAAACGTCGATGTGATCGAAGTTCATGTCACAGTAGGGAAAAAGATCAAGATCGATGACCCCTTGATCACCCTCGAAAGCGATAAAGCATCCCTCGATATCCCTGCCACCCAAGCAGGCACCGTCAAAGAAGTCCAGATCAAGATCGGCGACAAAGTCTCGATGGGTAGCCCGATCATGATCCTTGAGACTGCAACAGGCGCATCTTCCGCCCCGAGCGCTTCTGCACCCACAACAAGCCCCGCAACATCGGCCTCGGCAGCCCCCGTCTCTCAAGCTTCCTCGGTGGCTATCCCTTCAACACCCGCCAAAGCCGTGACAACAGGCGAAGCCACCGCCCTCCCTGCATCCCATGTCGAACGTGCCTACGCCAGCCCTTCGATTCGTCGCTATGCGCGAGAAAAAGGCGTGGATCTCCGTCGCGTCACAGGAACAGGCCGCAAAGGCCGCATCACCCAAGAAGATGTCGATATCTTCCTCAAAGAAGGGGCCAAGCCAGCCCCCAAACCCGCTGCTGCACCCGTTCAAATGGTCGGTTCGGGTATCCCTGCGATCCCTGCGGTCGACTTTACAAAGTTCGGTCTCATCGAAAGCATCGAGCTTGGCCGCATCAAGCGCCTGACCGCTCAAGCGATGACACGCTCTTGGCTAAATATCCCGCACGTCACACACAACGATGAAGCCGATATCACCGAGCTAGAGGACTTCCGCAAGTCGCTCAAAGACGAAGCCGAAAAGAAAGGCGTGCGCGTCACGCTGCTTGGCTTTGCGATGAAAGCCGTTGTCAACGCGCTTCAGACTTTCCCCACCTTCAACGCTTCGCTCGATCCTGCGGGCGAAAAACTGATCCTCAAAAAGTATTATCACATCGGTATCGCGGTCGACACTCCCCAAGGGCTTGTTGTTCCCGTGATCCGCGATGTTGACAAAAAAACGGTGTACGAGCTTTCTGCGGAGCTTGCGACCCTCAGCAAAAAAGCCCGAGACAACAAGTTGGCGGTCAGCGATATCCAAGGCGGAACCTTCACAATATCGAGCCTTGGCGGGATCGGCGGAACCAGCTTTACACCGATCATCAACGCCCCCGAAGTCGCGATCCTTGGGATGACGCGATCCAAGATCCAGCCCGAATGGGATGGAAAAGCCTTTGTACCTCGGTTGATGCAGCCGCTTTCGTTGTCTTACGATCACCGCGTGATCGATGGGGCCGAAGCTGCCCGTTTCTGCCGTCATCTCGCTGTTGTTCTCGGTGATATCCGCCGCATCTTGTTGTAATCGCCGAAACTATCGACTGGGAGTATTTTTTGATGAAGATTGAACAGATCAAAGTCCCTGACATCGGGGACTTTCAATCGGTCGATGTGATCGAAGTCCACGTCAAGCGCGGCGATAAACTCAAGGCCGATGACGCGATGATCACCTTGGAAAACGACAAAGCCTCTCTCGATCTTCCCGCACCGATGGCCGGGATCGTCAAAGAGATCTTTGTGCAGATCGGCGACAAAGTCAGCGAAGGCAACCTGATCCTTTCTCTCGAAGTGGACGATGCCACCGCCCTTTCTGCCCCCCCCTCTTCCAAAGCTATCCCCCTCCAAGGTCCGCCGTCTTCGGTCTCCACTCCTTCTTTGCCCATGATCCCCGTCCCGGGTGCAGGGGTATTTAGTGGAAAAGCCGATATAACGGCACAAGTCGTCGTACTCGGTTCAGGACCGGGCGGATACACCGCTGCTTTCCGCGCTGCGGATCTCGGCCTACAAACCGTCTTGATCGAACGCTACCCAACACTCGGAGGCGTCTGCCTCAACGTCGGCTGCATCCCTTCGAAGGCGCTGCTACACGCCGCCAAGATCCTCGATGAAGCCAAGGCTTTTGCCAAACACGGCATCACCTTTGGACCGCCAAAGATCGACCTTGACGCCTTGCGCACATGGAAAGACAGCGTGGTCGGCAAGCTTACAGGCGGACTCGGCGGCCTTGCAAAACAACGCAAAGTGCAAGTCGTCCGAGGATACGGGCGCTTTCTCGATCCCTACCACATCGAAGCTACCGACGATGAAGGCAAAAAAACCATCGTCCGTTTTGAAAAGTGCATCATCGCAGCAGGATCGCAACCCGTCAAACTGCCCTTTATTCCGAACGATCCGCGCATCGTAGATTCGACGGGCGCGTTGGAGTTGCGCTTTTTGCCTGAGCGGATGTTGGTGCTTGGCGGCGGGATCATCGGGCTAGAGATGGCGACGGTGTATGCGGCGCTTGGAGCGCGGATTAGTGTGGTCGAGATGCTCGGTGGTTTGATGACGGGCGCAGATCGCGATGTGGTGCGGCCTTATCATCGCTACATCGAAAAGCGCTACGAAGCGATCATGCTCGAAACCCGCGTCACCAAGGTAGAAGCCGATGCACACGGACTCACGGTGCATTTCGATGGCAAGCAAGCCCCCAAAGAACCCCAACGCTACGACATGATCCTTGTCTCGGTCGGACGCACCCCAAACGGCAAGAAGATCGATGCCGAAAAAGCAGGCGTGTACGTCGACGAACGTGGATTTATCCCCGTCACCGACAATCAGATGCACACCAACGTCCCGCATATCTTTGCGATCGGCGATATCATCGGCCAACCGATGCTTGCCCACAAAGCCACCCACGAAGGCAAAACCGCTGCCGAAGTCTGCGCAGGAGAAGCATCCTTCTTTGATGCGCGGGTGATCCCGAGCGTCGCCTACACCGATCCCGAAGTCGCTTGGGTCGGCCTCACCGAAACCGAAGCCCAAGCCCAAGGCATCCCCTTCGGCAAAGGGACGTTCCCTTGGGCTGCATCGGGACGTGCGCTCGCGCTTGCCCGTGACGAAGGACTCACCAAAGTGATCTTCGATCCCGAAACCCACCGTGTCCTTGGCGCGGGCATCGTCGGCCCCAACGCAGGCGATCTGATCGCCGAAGTCGCCCTTGCCATCGAGATGGGCGCGGATGCCCACGATGTCGGTTTGACCGTCCACCCCCACCCCACACTCTCCGAAACCATCGCCTTCGCCGCCGAAGCCTTCGAAGGCACAATCACCGACCTCTACCTCCCCAAAAAGCCAGCCCGATAAGACGGTCTCCGAAAGAAGTGTGATCGAAGAGTAGGTGCGATCCGCTATAGACGCCCTGTGGTTGGGCCATTTCGTGTCACCCTCACCCCGCCGCTACGCGGCACCCCTCTCCCTGCGACGCTCCCAAAGCCCCAACGCTCTCACTTGGCGAGGCCACCTTCGCCGCCATCACTATCCGCTTTCCCCATACCGCCCGCCATCTCCGTCAATTCGCCTTGCTGGTTGATGATCCCTGCCCGAACAAGTGTCGCAAACTTTTCTTTCTCTGTCAGTCGGTCAAATGATTCCATCGCCTTCAAGTGAAAATGGTATTCTTCACTCCGATAATAATCCCATTCCTTCGGGATCTTTCTCTCCTGTTGGCTGCTCATCCTTTTCTCCTTTCGCTACACGTGGCCGAAAGTAGCCTAAAATACACGATGGATCACGAACTGCGATCTGAAGATGATTTTTGCTCTGAAACCCCGAACCTTCATAGGCGGCCTCACCTTCCACAAAGACCCCCCGCACGGTTTGATAATACGGCGCACCGCCAAACTCCGCATCCATCCATTCTAAATACCAGTTCAAATAAGCACAATCCCGATACACGCGGGGAGAGGGGGGGCTGGGGGTGAGGGTGATACGACAAGCCCCTCTGTCAGATACCCCCGATGGATTGGCTTTACAGAGGATGTGCCCGAGTGTTAGCCACGGGGGGGCCGCCCCCATACGCGCCTTGTTAAGGCGGAAACACCGGATAGTCGAGAATGATCGCTCTTTCTTTTGTCGGCCCCCCATGTCCGTTCGCTGCTCGATGTCCCGATACACGGGCGGTTCGCGAACCGCCCCTACGCAAACATGGCCTTGCATCGAAGACGGATCGAGCGAAAGAATCGTAGACAAAGCACACGCAAATATACCTAAAAAGACCGAGGATACGACCTCCGTGTAGGGTGTGATGAAAGGTAGGGGCGTATTGCATACGCCCTTGCCCCATTCACGGGGATTTTCATCTCTCTGTACGAGCAGGCAACCTGCGGATGTCGTATAAGACAGTGGAAAAGGGAAAGCGTGAAGAATCAAGCCGTTGTAGGGGCGGTTCGGGAACCGCCCGCGCAGGCAACAACGGCCTTTTTCGTATCGGTATGACAGTTCAGTCTCTTTTCTTCACCCGATGCCCGTCGGGTGATACGA
>CAUJFU010000366.1 GCA_963169055.1 Myxococcota bacterium | reverse complement strand
TCGTGATGTTGTTGTAAGCTTGAAGGGTCGGGCGATATCGCTGTATGGGTATTGGAGGGCGTTTCATACGGGGACATGACAGCCTCTTGGTTCGGTGTAGTGGAGAACGAGTCGCGTGTTGCAGCATTTGGGCGCGGCAGTTAGCAATAAACAGGCCGCATCGTGATGCGTTGCAAAGCATCGATGTGACGGGACAAATCGATGACGTGGCATCTTGATGAAAAGGTGTGTGTGTGGCGATCTTGCGACATTTGGCGCAAGATCGCCGCAGGTGTAGAGGGAATGTACGGTGTTGTTGACTTGGGCGATAGCATGGGCGGAACAGTCGATAGCATGGGCGGAACAGTCGGATTGATTGGAGGAACAGTCGGATTGATTGGAGGAAAAGTCGATAGCATGGGCGGAAAAGTTGATCGAGTGCGTGGATGAGTCGATGGGATCCGTGAATGTGTCGATGGGATGGGTGAATGCGTCGATGGGATAGTGGATTGGGAGGAGAATGGGTTGACGGCGTATGTGGGCTTGCGTATGCTTCGCCACCAAAAGCGAGGCGGGATATCGAGGCTCGGATAAGAATTACACAATTTGCCAAAAAAGCCGTGTTCGCGGACCTTCAAGCGGCGGAGTCGAGATTTTTTGAAAGGCGAGACAATGGCCTTGAAAGAGTGGATGGATTTTGCGTGTTATTTGGCGAGGACGAGCGGCGCGTTGTTGTTGGAGCGTATGGATACGATGCGAACGATCGATCGCAAGTCGACGCGCAGCGATCTGGTGACCGATGCGGATCGCGCAAGCGAAGCGTTGTTGGTACAAGAGATCCGTCGATCCTATCCAACACACCGCATCCTTGGAGAAGAAGGGACGGGAAGTACGGACGATCTCCATCAAAAAGGGCTATTGTGGGTGATCGATCCGCTCGATGGGACGGTCAATTATGCACATCATCTTCCGATGTACGCCGTTTCCATCGGTTTGCTCCACGATGGCGTGCCGCAAGTGGGTGTGGTCTATCTCCCAGTCATGGATGAAATCTTTTGTGCGGGCGTAGGCATGGGAACGACGCGCAATGGGATCGCGGTGCGCGTCTCGGATTGTGTCGCGCTGAGCGATGCTGTGGTGGCGACGGGCTATCCGTACGACAAACACATCGACGCACGAGACAACGTGGAAAACACAGCCCGCATGATCAAGCTGGTTCGGGGGTTTCGGAGGATGGGAGCAGCCTCGGTGGATCTTGCGTACGTCGCTTGTGGCCGTTTGGATGCTTATTGGGAAGAAAAGCTACAGCCGTGGGATCTTGCGGGTGGCTTATTGTTGGTGCAAGAAGCGGGTGGGCAGATCACGGGTTATGATGGCGGACCTTGCGGGTTGTTGGCGGGCCATGTGGTTGCTGCAGGACCCGCCTTGCATCCGCATGTGTTGGACGTTCTCCAACCTTACGTTCAAAAACACGGAATCGTCGGGAATCTCAAATCGGTATAGGAGTGACTGAAAGTGAAAGTAAAGACGGGGCTGGAGCGATTATTTGAGAAAGAGATCGGGCGGCTCAAAGGGCGACGGATCGGGATTTGTTGTAATCCGACGGCGGTGGATTCCAAACTGCGCCATCTTGTTTCGCTGATCAAGGATATCTCGGGCGTGGAGCTTGTGGCGCTATTTGGGCCGGAACATGGGATTCGCGGCGAAGCACAGGATATGATCAGCGTCGACGGCGGTGTCACCGATCCCGAAACAGGTGTGCCGATCTATAGCTTGTACGGCCACGACGAAGCCTCTTTGCGCCCAAAACCCTCGATGCTACAAGGGATCGATGTCTTATTGTTTGATATACAAGATATCGGAAGCCGTTATTATACGTATGTTTACACGATGAGTTATCTGATGGAGGTCGCGGGCCAAGTGGGTGTCGAAGTGTGGGTCTTGGATCGGCCCAACCCGATCAACGGGATCGGTGTCGAAGGCCCGATGATTCAGGATGGTTTTCGATCCTTTGTGGGGCATCATCCGTTGCCCAACCGTCACGGCATGACTGCGGGAGAGTTGGCGTTGTATTTCCGCGATGTATGCGGTGTTTCCTGCACGCTAGAAGTGATCCCAATGGAAGGATGGTCGCGATCGATGTGGTACGACCAAACGGGACTTCCTTGGGTGATGCCTTCGCCCAATATGCCAACACTCGACACCGCCATCGTGTATCCGGGAGGATGCTTGTTTGAGGGAACCAATCTTTCCGAAGGGCGCGGAACAACGCGGCCTTTTGAACTGGTGGGTGCTTCGTACATCGATCCCTTTGCGTTTGCGGATGCACTCAATCGCGAAGATCTCCCCGGTGCCTTTTTCCGACCGTTGCGCTTTATGCCAACCTTCCACAAGTGGGGGCGCGAGTCCTGTGGTGGTGTTCAGATCCATGTGACGGATCGCAACAGCTTTTTGCCTTTCTTGACAGGGATCGCTGTGCTGCGTGCTGCCCGAACGGTGGCTCCCGAAGCCTTTGTATGGCGAACAGAGACCTACGAATTTGTCTCCGATCGTCTCGCCATCGATCTGCTCTTTGGCAGCGAAAACATTCGCAAGGCCCTTGATGGGGGCGCGACCTTGCGTGATATCGAGCAAAGTTGGCAAGCTGAGCAGAACGCCTTTTGGGAACAAAGAAAGCCTTTCTTGCTCTACACATAACGCCCTGCACGCAAAGATGCGTTTGACAGGGGGTGTTGGGGCGTGTACTTTTTGGTGATCGGCAGCGAGATCACCTGAAGCGCTGCACACAGAAAATGCACAGTCAAATCCATCCTTTTGCTTTTTTGTTGAATTGGGTGTCAACTTTCCTCGTCGATACCCGAAGTTGTGTCAAAACACAGACGAAGCGTCTGTGTTCGATCTGTTGGATTCGTTTTTGTCTCCCTCTTTTGAGAGGGTGTCGGATACAAGGAGGCTTTTCGATGGCAACACGTTGGGAAGCTTGGATCTTCAGTTTGTTTCTGGCTCTGGTTTCCGTCGGCTGCGGCCAACGCGCCACGGAGATCCTTGAGTCATCCACGGTTCTTAATACCACCGACGCCAAGGGGCCTTATGAAGTCAAGGCTGTGATCTTGGGCGATCATCAACCCTTTAAAATCAATCTGATCTATTCGACAGATGCTTGGCAGACCAACAAGTCCGTCGAAATGAAGCAGATCAGCCCACAAGTCTACCAAGGCGCTATCCCCGGACAGATCGCAGGACAAGTCATCCACTACTACATCCGTGTCGATGACTCCGAAAACAACATCGTTGTCGAGCCGCGTGATGTCTTGCTTGATAAACCCTCCCCCCAAAAAACCTACAGCTTCCGTATCCTCCGCGATTGATCTTCCTTCCGTTCTTCGCTCGCTCTTCTAAACGATCCAACGGCATCGCCCCCACTCAATAAAAAACATATTGGCCGCGAAAACGAGACTACGGTGCGGGGTCTTGGGGTCTTTGGGGGCGTGTCTTGGCAAGAGAGCGCAGAGAGACTACAAGGTAGCTTGCTTGTAGCATACGCAGGAGTTGATCATGTGGATCAAGAAGGTTTGGGGCCTTTGTTTGTTGGGCGGTTTGTGGTGGGGAATGGGCTGTGGCCTCTTTCAAAAGCCCGATTGCAACAAGGATTTGGATTGTTTTAGTGTCGATTATACCTGTGTGGGCGGGCGCTGCGTTTTGCGTAGCGGCGCAGAAGGAAGCCATATCGAAAAAAGCACCGTCGACGGAGACACCCCGGATGGCGGTGGAGGCGACGGTACAACGGGAACTTGCGAAACAGGACAACGCCGCTCGTGTTATTCTGGCCCTGCAACCACCAAAGGCGTGGGGATCTGTCAGCTCGGTGAGCAGTTGTGTGTGCGCGGTGTGTGGGGCGAATGCGTTGGAGAGCTCCTGCCTGAAAAAGAGATCTGCGCGAATGGTTATGACGACGATTGCAACGGCCTTGTGGACGATGGTTGCGGTGTTTGTAAAGTGGGTGAGACGCGAAGCTGTTATAACGGCCCCCAAGGAACCATGTTGCGCGGATTGTGTCGAGACGGCGTACAGACCTGTCGAGCAGACAAAACGTGGGGGAATTGCGCGGGAGAAGTCTTGCCCAAAGAAGAGCGATGCGATGGCGAAGACAACGACTGCAACGGGCAGATCGACGACAATTGCTTCGAGTGCCGCCAAGGCGAGCAGCAGCAATGCTATCCCACGAACACATCAGGATGCGAAAAGATCGCAACGACCGCGTATTCTTGCAAAGGCTCGTGCAAAGTCGGAGCGCAGATCTGCCAAGCGAACGGTCGATGGGGGGCTTGCGCAGGCTTCGTCAAGCCAACCCTCGAACAATGCAACGGCATCGACGATAACTGCGATGGGTTGGTCGATAACGATATCCGTGGGCCGTTGTGTCCGAAACAGACAGGGATCTGTGCAGGGGCAACGCAGCTTTGCGGTGGAGCCAAGGGATGGCTTTCGTGTGACGATGCGACGTACGTCAAACACTCGGTAGATTATCAAGCCGGTGCAGAGGCAGGTTGTGA
>CAUJFU010000365.1 GCA_963169055.1 Myxococcota bacterium | reverse complement strand
TAGCGGAGGCGCATCCATGCCATCTTTCCGCTTGAGAACCCCGCTGTCCCAGCGATTCGTTCGGTTGTGTGGGGCCCTACTGCTATGGGCGCTTTTCTCGAATACTCCGCTCGCCTCGGCCAAGCCGCCGCTTGTTCCCACGTCCAAGCTGATCATCCCACATCCTCGGCAAATCGGCGAAGAGGCCGATACCATCACCTTGCTTCGCGCTCTCCAGCAAAGCCTGCAAGCCAACCTCGATATCGCCCGCGCTCGCGCTTTGCTCCAGATCGCCCAAGCCCAACAACGCACACAAACCCTTCGCTGGCTGCCGACCCTTGATATCCGACTCGACGGCTACCTCCGTGGCGGCCACACCCAAGGCAACTTTGGCGACGAAAGCAACCTCACTTCGCCCATCTATCAATTTTCACCCGTCGCTCAGATCCATTACGCCCTCGATCCCGCAAGGCTATTTCTGACCCAACAAGCCACCACACAACGCACCTCCGCCGCCCGCCATCACACCCAACAAGTCCAAGATGCCGTATTACTCGCCACCGCCCTCGCTTACCAATCCCTCGCACAACAACAGATCCATCTGTCTTTTCTTGCGCAAAGCATCGAAACCCTCCAAAAGCTCGAACAGATCGCCGAAGCCCGCCTTCGTTCAGGAATCGGTAACCAAGCCGAAGTCCTCCAGATCCAAAGCCGCCTCGAACAAGACGCCCAACACAAACTCTCTGCTTTGCTGTCTCTTCGCAAACGGATGGCGGATTTCTCGTTGTTGCTTGGACGCCCACCCAGCCGCCCTTTGCTTGCCCACGCACAGGATCTGCCGCTGTTGTCTTTTCCTGCTCGCTCGGCCTCCGCTGCACGGCTATTTCAAACGATCTTGCGCAAACACCCCGCGCTCGCAAAACAAAGAGCCCGATGGCAGGCTTTTTCCTCTCTTCAACAAAGCATCGTCCTCAGCCCTTGGATACCTTCGTTGCATCTTCAACTGACTGCGGGGCTTTTTGAAGCAGGGATCTTTCAACAAAAAGACACTCTCCCGATCGGACCCCAATACGCCGCAACGCTCTCCCTCAAATGGTCTTTCTCTCTCGTGGATCTTGGCCGAAACGACGAGATGCTCGCCCACCAACAAACCCAGCAAACCAAGATCGACGCCCTCCGACTCGCTCTCGAAACCCACACCCACCTTGCGCTCCAACGCGCTCAGATCACCGCGCAACGCCGACAAGCTGCGCAACGCTTCGTGGTCACCGCAGAACAAGCTCTCGCGCTCACCCAAGCACGCTACAAAGCAGGAACAGGCAGCCTGATCGATGTCCTCAGCTCTCAACGCACCCTCTTGTACGCCTTGCGCGCTTGGCTTGACGCCACCACCGCGTCCAATCGCGCCCAACTCCTGCTACGCGCCATGCCGGGCCACCTTCAACCCGCCTCCCTTCTCCCATAAGTTTCTTCGACAGCACTTCTTTTTCGGGGGGATTGTTGGAGAGAGAGGGGAGGTGTACGGATCACGACATCGCGTTCCAAGAAGAAGTCGGAAAAGGCGGGAGATTCGTTGTTTTCGAGCTGCTCGGCGATGCGTCGTGCTTTGTCGAGGGAGAGACCCCATCCGTGGGCTTCGAGATCGCCTTGGATGCGGTGGCGGAGAAGTTCGATCCGTCGGAAAGTAGAGAGGTAAGCATCGCGCCAGATCAGGAGAAAGGGCCGATGATCCATGGGGTTGTTCGATAGCAGTTGCCGCGAACGGTTTGAGGGGACGAAGGTGTAAGAGCTTACGTTGGGATGTTTGCGCAAAGCCCAGTTGCGGACGCTTTCGTAGCGGGTAAAAGAGATCGTGCGGATATCTTGGTCGATGTTGTACAAGATGCCGCGTCGGTTGGTGTATCCCGCCTCTTTGGAAACGAAGGGAAGGAAGGGATCGAAGACAAAGATCAGATTGGCTCCGCGTCGGATGGCTTCGGAAAAGCCGGATGTACTCGTCACAGCGCCATCTTCATAATAACGGCCTTCGATCTCGACGGCGGAAAAAGCGGGGTGGATGCTCAAAGAGGCTTGGATGGCTTTGCTGATTGGGATATCGCGCAGTTCCTCGGCTCCGAAGAGGACGTGTTTTTTGGCGTCTTGGTCGGAAGCACCGATGTACAGATCCCTAGGGAGGGCGCGAAAATCGTTGGTGGCTCCTTCGACTTGCAACAGAGCAGCGATCAGTTTTTCAAAGTGATTCGAGTGAAAGGGAGGGCCGACAAGCTCGGTATAATCAAGGAGTAGCTTGTCGATATCAGGAAACTGACGCCGCCAAAAAGCCCGCTGAAAAGCCCCCAGCGAAGAGAGTACGGCTTGGCGCAGCCGCCGCATCACATCGAAAAAGTGAAAGTGCGACAAGTTAAACAAACTCAGGTCCAACGGAGCCATCCGACCGCCTTTGACGCCAGCGATGGCCGCCATCATCTCTTCGACAGCGTAGCCCGCCGTCAGGACGCCACAATTGACGGCCCCTGCGCTGATCCCAAAGTACATATCGAACTGATTGATCGGTGGGAGCGGATCATCAGGCGCACCGATCAAACAATCATCAAGGCACTTGACAGCCCCCAATTCGTAAAAGATCCCCGTGATCCCGCCTCCTGAAAGGCACAAGGCATTTTTTCTTGCGCGTGGTTTGCGTATCCATGCCACAAGATGCTGCATCAAAGCCCCAAGGTACGGCTCTTTTGGTGCGCAGCCTCGCGGATGTTGACGCATTACATGCGTGACCCCTTTATGCCCCAAAGAAACGCACAAAGCATCGATCGGTTCGGGTTCAGCGGCCCCAACCAACGCTGCGATGCGATGGAATCCATAACGGGCTTCGAG
>CAUJFU010000364.1 GCA_963169055.1 Myxococcota bacterium | reverse complement strand
TGTCTTCGGAGGGCGGCGAGGCTTTTTGGAAGCAGCAGCGCGAAAGCTTTGAGGCATCGTTGTTTTCGTGAGCTACCCAAGCCTAAAGGCGTTGGGCTTCTGGGAGCCTTCCCGTAAGAGGTAAGCTACCAAGGCCAACGCCATCCGAAAAGTGCAATATAAGAATAAATAGCCAAAACGAAAAACAAAAAGAGGAGCAAAGTGTTTCTTTTTGATGAATCATCAGAGAAGTCTTGAGCCGAATCGAAATGTTTTTTTTCCTGATTTTTACCATCACAGAAATTGCAGAATGATGAATCATCAGAGAAGTATTGATCCGAATCGAAATGTTCTTTTTCCTGATTTTTACCATCACAGAAATTGCAGAAATTACAGAAACCGCCACTGCTGCTACCACTGCTGCTACCACTGCTGCTACCGCTTCTACCGCTGCTTTTGCTATCTTTGCTATCTTTGCTGTCTTTGCTATCGCAGCAATCGCAGCAATCGCAGCAATCGCCGCCACCGCCACCGCAGCAATCGCCGCCACCGCTACCGCAGTCACAATTGCAGTTACCACAGGCAAAGGTTGGGTTATGTCGTTTGGGAGGGCAGACGTGGGAAGGCAAAGAAGAAGGGAAGATCCAGCGTTTGAGCGTGGTGTGGATCAGGTTGTGGAGGATGGGTTGGTGGTGAAGAAAGGGTAGGCCGTTGAAGCGAGCAGAGAGATCGAGGTAGGTGTGTTCGAGCAAAGAAGAGAGCTTGGGGGAGTTGATGGAGCGATGTGCGGCGGAGGCGGGCAGAGAGTGTGAGGGTGAGAGGTTGTTTGCGGCTGGGTCTGCGAGGATGGCGTTAAAGTCGCCGCGTATTTGGTCTTTTGGGAGATCTTGTTTGGCGTCGAGCAAGTAGATGATCCGTCCAAGCCCTTGGCCGACTTGGATATAGGTTTCTTGGAGATCAGGGCGTCCTGTCATGATGGCGATGTGTGCGGAAAGCACGCCAAGGCTTTGGGCTGAGGGGCGGGAGCTTTCTTCGAGGGGGAGTGTTTGTTGGGCTTCTAAGCGCTGTTGTTCTTGGAACGTTTCGTAGAGTTGTCGTGTTTGGAAGTGCAGATGCTCAAGTGTTTGTTCGGCTTTTTGGATTTTCTTTTTTGTGAGCCAGAGGCAAAGGTGGCCAAGGATGCGGATTATAGGGCGAAAAAAGCCTTTGTAATCCATTAGGAAGTCAGAGAGTTTGACCCAGAAAAGCAAGACAGAAACAGCAGCGGCAAAAGAAGCGGCCTCGGGATGAGCGCGAGCAGGGTGTTTTTGCCATTTGACGGGGCATCGGATCATCTCGACAGGGGGGGGCTGTTCTTGATGCGCTTCGTAGAGGAGTTGTAAGAGTAGAGCTTCTCGATTTGTGAGCAAACGAGCCCAAAGTCCATAGTCTTTTCGCAATTGCTGACATAAGCCGCAGTAGCTATGGAAATACAATCGGGCGTCTTTTTGTGACATCTCGCCGCAGCGGGGTTTGAGAAAACCTTGCATGGTTGTATGTCCTTGTCTTTGAGAATGCTGTATTGGGGAGCGTTTTGGTGTGGCTGTCGGACTCTCTGTTGCCACCAAAGCATCGGATTTTTTACACAAGACAGACTGACTTTAGAGAAAAATAACAAAAAGTCAATTCTCAAAAGAAACAAGCGGACGAGTCGTTGGGGTGGGTGTCAGGTGCGTTGAAGGATGGCGAGTGCGCAGAGATGGGCGAGTGCGATGATGGAGGTTTGGGGGTTTACGCCTGTGTTGGAGGGGAAGACGCTGGCATCGGAGACAAAAAGTCCTTGGGTGGTATAGGATTGAAAGAAGGGATCGAGGACAGCGAGTTGGGGGTTGCTGCCGAGGCGGCAAGTGCCGAAGAGATGGGTGGCAAGGGCGTTAAAGCGCTTGGGATGGAGGGGGACTTCTTGTTCGAGGTGGGCGAGAGGCGCGGGGTCAGAGAGTTTGTCGTGCCAGCCGTAGATACCGGGATAAACGGCGGTTGCGCCTGCTGCGAGCATGATCTCGGCCATTACGCGGATGCCACGGCGAATTTTGAAGAGGTCGTTTTGGGTGAGAGAAAAGCGGACATGAGGTTGACCGCGCCAAGAAGGTCGGACGCTGCCGCGTGCTTCGGCGCGGATAGCAGCGCCCCAGTTGGACCAGAAGACAAGGTTGGCGATATCGTCGGTCAATGCGGGGCCAAAGCTTTTGAGGCGAGAGGCGACAAAGGCCATATCAAAGCCAAGGGCTTCGATCTTGATGCCCTCGTGTCGGAGTCCGATGACTTCGTGGCCTTGGGTGGCCCCTTCCCACATGCGGACGGGGTTGGGGAAGCGGCCTGTGATGCCGACGCCCGGGTGGCATTGGAAGCCTTGTCCGAGTGAGGGGTGGCGCAGGCGGCTTTTCCATAGCAGGAGAGGGGAGTGTAGCGCTCCTGCGGCGAGAACAACGCGGGGTGCGAGGACGCGGAGATTTGCGCCTGCTTTGGTGATGGCTTGGATGCCTTGGGCTTTTCCGTCTTGATGGAGGACGCGGAGGGCTGTGGTGGAGTAGAAAAGGCGGGCGTTGTGGGCGAGTGCTTCGGGGATATAAGTGCGATCCATACTCATCTTGTGGCCTTCGGGGCATCCTTGCATACAACGGCCAAGGCCACGGCATCCTTTAACATTGCGGTATATCGGGCGATGTGCGATCCCAAGGGCATCTGCTCCTTTGCCGAGCAGAAGGTTGTTGGGTCCGCTGATCTCGGGAGGGGTTGGATGGATGTGCAGATCGGATTCCACGCGATCCATGGCTTCGGAGAGGGCGGTCCATCCGATGCTTTGTTCAAGGGCAGGATCAGTCGCAAGCCATTCTTGGTGGATATCTTGGGGGAGCCGCCATGAGATGGCTCCGTTGATGACGGAGGTTCCGCCGACAGCACAACCTTGGACGAGCGGTATGGGGAGGTTGCCCATCGCGAGGGTTGCGCCGACGTTGCGGTAAAGCTCGGCGTTGGCAGTCCATGCGTCAGCAGGGAAGTCTTGGGGGAGCCACAAGCGGCCTTCTTCGATCAAGACGACGCGCAATCCAGCGCCAGCGAGGTCTCGTGCGACAGTTGCCCCTCCCGGTCCGCTACCGACCACGACAGCATCGGCTTGTTCGGTGTGCGTTTTTTTGAGAAGGCTACCGTCAAAGAGGTTTGCTGAATAAGATTCGTACAAGTTCTGACTCACACAGCGGGAAAAGCCGCAGACAGAGGAAGGGGGAGGCTAATGCGCAGGGGTCGAGCCATCCGCTTTTTTGGGGGCCAGACGGGTCGAGATCTGAGCGCTAGAGATCGACTGATCGGCCAATCGGGTCACTTGATCGCGCACAATAGGGTCGTGAAGGTAAGCAAAGCAAGCAAAGAGTTTGAGCGTGACGGCGATCTGTCTCAAGACAAAGGAGCGAGAGTCGGCCATGGTGTAGAGGAATTGGGTTTGAGCTTCGCTCGATAGGCGGTGAAAACGGCCCCGAAAGCGCGGTAGGAAAAGCGGTAGCCATGTAAAGATCCAGACGCCTGCACGCAATCCCCAACGCAGTTGAGCAGGTGCGACGCGGGAAAAGCGTTCCCAAAACCCCGATGTTTCGACTTGATAGAAAGAAAGCAGTGTTTGTTGGGGATGCGGTGGGATGATCGCGCCAAACAGCGCCATGCCCCAATGTTTTTCGTGCTGACTCCAATGTTGCATGATGATCGCGCTCCTTTGATGATCACAAAGTCGACGGCCTCTCGGCGAGATTAGACGGGCTTTGTGTCATTTGCTTGACAGGGAGGTTGCATTTGAGGGCGCGGGTTGTGGGACAAGTTGTACATCGTCGAACGATTGGATGGCCCGATGGGCGCGGGTAGAAAAGAACCAAAAAGCAAAACTGGTCGCGTAATCAAAGAGAGCCACCGCAAGAAAGGCCGGATATTGGGGGGCTGCGATATAGCCAAAAAGGAAAAGGGTGGCATTGTAGGATTTGAGGAAGAAGAGAGGAAAAAGAAGGACACGGTATTTCCGCAGATCCCATTGCATGAGAAAGCACATCAGGGCGAGCGTCATGACGTTGGCAGCGCCGAGATAGCGCCAGACACGGCTGCTTGCTTCGGGGAAGTTGTAGAGCGCGCCCCCAAGGATCTGATTGATGCGCTGGAACTCGGCGGCTGCGATCTCAGGGGCGACCGCGTAGGAGATGGCGGGGAGAAAAAAGTTGAGGGTGATCAGCGTAAAGGCGATCTGAAAGTTGCGGTAGGGTTTGCAGGGTTGTTGCCAAAAGCGTGCGAGCCAAGACATCGGATACTCCTTGAGGAAGTCAAAAGAACGAAGATGGGACTGCCCTGTCTGAGAGGACTTACGCAGTTTGGACTTGTTTTGTGGGGTTGGAACCCCACGCCCTGCAAGGGAGCGCGGCTCCCTTGACCCCGACTTGGCGGAGAGATCAGAGGTTTTTCAAACAAACATCCCTGCCGCTTGGAGTGTCGCGAACACGGGGTTTTTGTCAACCGTGTCCATTCGATAGAACTCAGGCGGGAGGGTTGGTTTGCTTTTGGGGGAGGGTTTTGGTATGTTGCGCGGCGTCGCGGATTGGGTCTGCGCATCTTGCCGTGGATAGGAGATTTGGATGACAGAGAAGCTGCTTTCACCTGAGGAATTGCGAAAGATGGATGCGTATTGGCGCGCATCGAATTATCTGTCTGTGGGACAGATCTATTTGCTCGACAATCCCTTGCTGCGGGAGCCGTTGCGTTTGGAGCATGTAAAACCTCGGTTGTTAGGGCATTGGGGTACGACGCCCGGGTTGAACTTGATTTATGTGCATCTGAACCGGGTGATCAAGGCGTATGATCTGGAGGTGATTTACATCACAGGGCCGGGGCATGGTGGGCCGGGCATGGTGGCGCAGACATATCTGGAAGGGGTGTATTCGGAGGTGTATCCGAGTATTACGCGGGATGAAGAAGGGATGCGCCGTTTGTTCAAGCAATTTTCGTTTCCGGGAGGGATTCCAAGCCACGTTGCGCCAGAAACACCCGGATCGATCCACGAAGGCGGGGAGTTGGGGTATGCGTTGGCGCATGCTTATGGTGCGGTGTTTGATAATCCCGAACTGATCGCGGCTTGCGTGATCGGGGATGGTGAAGCGGAGACGGGTCCGTTGGCGGCGAGTTGGCATTCCAACAAGTTTCTCAATCCCGCGCATGATGGGGCGGTTTTGCCGATCTTGCATCTGAACGGTTACAAGATCGCCAATCCAACGGTGCTTTCGCGCATCCCACAAGAAGAGCTGGAGATGTTGATGCGCGGTTATGGACACAAGCCATACTTTGTGACAGGCGACGAGGCCGAGAACGTGCATCAGCAGATGGCGTCTGTGTTGGAGCAGTGCGTTCAGGAGATTAAGGCGATCCAACAGGAAGCCCGTTGCAACGGATTTACAAAGCGGCCATTGTGGCCGATGATCGTGTTGCGAACGCCGAAGGGATGGACAGGTCCGAAGGTGGTGGATGGCCGTCCTGTCGAAGGGACGTGGCGTTCGCATCAAGTACCGCTTTCGGGGTTGGCGAAAGATCCTTCGCATCTTACGATGTTGGAAGAGTGGTTGCGCAGCTACCGACCCGAAGAGATCTTTGATGAGCAGGGGCGTTTGCGGTCAGATCTCGCGGAGCTTGCGCCGTTGGGGAATCGGCGGATGGGCGCAAGCCCCCATGCCAACGGGGGCGTGTTGTTGCGTGATCTGCGGATGCCCGATTATCGGAAACTTGCGGTGGATGTTCAAAAGCCGGGCAAGATCCAAGTGGAGTCGACGCGGGTGATGGGGCATTTTCTGCGCGATGTGATGAAACTCAATGACGATCACAAGAACTTTCGAGTGTTTGGGCCCGATGAAACGGAGTCCAATCGTCTTGGTAGTTTGTTTGAGGTGACAAACCGCGTTTCTACCGCAGAACACGTAGAGACTGATGAGCATATCTCGGCAGATGGTCGTGTGATGGAAGTGTTGAGCGAGCATCTTTGTCAGGGTTGGCTCGAAGGTTATCTGTTGACGGGCCGCCACGGGCTGTTTTCGTGTTATGAAGCGTTTATCCACATCATCGACTCGATGTTCAATCAACATGCAAAGTGGTTGAAAGTGACGCGCCATATCCCTTGGCGGCGCTCGATTTCTTCGCTGAATTATCTTTTGACTTCGCATGTTTGGCGGCAAGATCACAACGGCTTTAGCCACCAAGATCCCGGGTTTATCGATCACGTCGTGAACAAGAAAGCCAGTATTATCCGTGTTTATTTACCACCCGACGCCAATACGTTGCTTTGGGTGACGGATCAATGTCTGAGAAGCCGTGACAAGATCAACGTGATCGTTGCAGGAAAACAACCCGCGTTGCAGTGGTTGGATATGGATGCAGCGATCAAGCATTGCACGACAGGACTGGGCATCTGGGAGTGGGCGAGCAACGACGAAGGCGAGCCCGACGTTGTGATGGCTTGCGCGGGTGATATCCCGACGATGGAGACTCTTGCGGCGGTCGAGATATTGCGTAAACACTTCCCTCACTTGCGCGTGCGGGTGATCAACATCGTGGATTTGATGACCCTCCAACCGCAAAACGAGCATCCACACGGCTTGAGTGACAAAGATTACGATATCCTCTTTCCGCCCGATACGCCGACGATCTTTGCTTTTCACGGATATCCTTGGTTGATTCATCGCCTCGCTTATCGCCGCAGCCATCACAAGCATCTGCATGTGCGCGGTTATAAAGAAGAAGGCACCACCACCACTCCCTTTGATATGGCGGTGCTGAACGAGATCGACCGCTTCCATCTCGTTGGCGACGTGATCGACCGTGTCGCCAAGTTGGGTTCTCGCGCAGCCTCGGCCAAACAATTCTTGCGCGATAAGTTGATCGAACACAAACACTACATCGCAGAGTACGGGCAAGATATGCCTGAGATTCGCGACTGGTCTTGGTCAAAGTCTTAGGTTTTTTTGTTCGTTAGGGGATGATGCTGGTGGAGAGTCGGACAACGCGAGGATTTTTTGTTCGTTAGGGGATGATGCTAGTGGAGAGAGGGGGAGTCCAGAAGATCTGGTCGTTGGTGTAGTAGAGATAGGCGCGGGAGGGTGCGGAGTTGTAATTGCCGGTGACACGGGCGACAAGGTCGAGTTGGAGGGTGGTTTTGAAGTTGGGGGCGAGAGAGCGCCAGTAGAGGATGAGTTCGCGAGGACGGGTTTCGTAGAAGTCGACGAGTTTTTTCTCTTTGAGGGCTTTGAGTTGCCAGAGTTGGGGTTCGAGCGCGCCCGGGAAGTTGAGGCGAGCGAGGGTCATGGGCAGGCCGCGTTCGGTGGTGTTGCGCAAGGTGGCGGTGAGTCGGATGGTTTCACCCATGCGAGCGCGGCGTTTGTTGAGTTTGGTTTGCAAAGCGAGAGGGACTGTTTCGCTAGAGTTGGGAGAGAAAGTATAATACTGGAGATCAAAAGCAAAGGGGATGTTACGGGGGCTTTTGAGGCGGAGGGTGAGGGTGTTTTTACCGGGGCGAAGGGCTTTGCCGAAGTCGGCGAATTGGACGGAAGCCAATTGGCCTTGGGAGAAGCTTTGTTGTTCGAGTGTTTGTCCGTTGAGGAGAGCGGTGATGCGGCCATCGCCGGGTTTAGAGGGGAAGGTGTTTTGGTAGGCCATAATGGCGCGAAGGGCGAGGATGGTGGCTTGTGTTGCGCCGTACCCACCGAAGCGTTGGTTGGTCATCATCCATTGGATGGCACGTTGGAGGGCGGACTCTGGGAGGGGAGAGGCTTTGAGCATGGCGAGGATGGCAAGAGCAGTGGTTTCGATGTGAAGGTTGTATCCAGAAGAAGAGGTGATGGAGATGCGACTTCCTCGGAAGCTGCCATCAGGAGATTGTGAATCAAGGAGTCGTCGGAGGAGTCGTCGGGCTTTGGGGTTTTGGGGGCCGCTGACCTTGAGAGCGGTGGCGGTGGCAAGAGCGAGCAGGTAGGGATCTTGTTTGCCTTCGGGGCGTTGGGCGAGTTGGTGGACGTGGCGGAGTTCGGCGCGAAGATTTTTGTCGTTGGCTTCGGCGCGGGCAAAGGTGATGTAAGCGTCGGTGATATCGCTAGGTGCGCTACCGAAGGTGTCGAGTGCGCGGGCGTTTCGTTGGTATCCACCTTGGTTGTTGCGTTTTGCGCGTAGCCAGCGTTGGGTGCGTTGGACCATCTGGTCGTCGAGTTGGGGATAGATGGCACGCATATCGTTGAATTGAAGGAGGCCATAGGCGGTGAGGGCTTCGTGTGCAGGAGAATGTCCAAACCACTCGAAGCCTTTTTCTTTGGTTTCAAATTGGACGAGTCGTTTGTACCCGCGATCAAGGAGTTCTTGGGCGCGACGCATGATCTGAGGTTCTTGAAAGCCTTGTTGTTTCAAGAAGTTCACGATCATGACGTTGGGGTAATTGGTGGAAGAAGTCTGTTCAAAGCATCCGTAAGGTTCGCGCAGCATTGAAGCAAGGCTCTGAGTAAGATGCGAGAGTGTAGAGACTTGGAAGGTCAGTTTTGTGACAGGCGAAGCAGTACGGATATCTTCGGGAAGTGTGAAAGTGATGGTTTTTTCTTGTTCGTTTTGAAGAAGACCACCTTGGGAGACTTGGAAAGGGAAGCCGCGAGGATAGATCTCGATGGTATGGGAGAAGCTATCTTCGAGGCCGCTACCTTTGGCAGTAAACTGGAGAGAAGCAGTACCGTGAGAGGCGATCACACGGGCAGGGAAGAAGAAGGTTTTGCTTTGTCGTGGGCGCAGGGTGACGAGGGCAGGGGTGGGATCTTCGAGCAGTTTGATGTGAGGAGAAAAGACGGAGGTGACGCGAACGCGAAGGGAGCGTTTGGTGCGGTTTTCGAGGGTGAGCGGAAGGGCGAGGGCATCGTCAGCAGAGACTTCGAGGGGGGCTTTGACGCTGAGAAAGAAAGGTTTGACGGCGGAGATGACGTGTTCTTTTTGTCCGATCCATCCACCGCCGAGGCCGGATACACGGATACGGAAAGAGGAGGCATTGTCGTTGAGGCCGAAGCGGATGGTGGCTTGGCCTAGGGCGTTGGTGCGGATCTTGGGGTTCCAATAGAGGGTTTCGCGGAAGTCGGTGCGTGTAGTGGGTTGGTCGTTTTCTTTGTAGAACTGGGTGGGGAAGACACGGGAGCGGACAAAGCCGTAGTTGGGATAAGTGACGGGGCAGTAGGCTTCTCCGATGCGGAAGTCGACGCGCTGGTTGTATGTGGCGTAATGTGCGCCGTAATACTGGTTATAGAGGGGTTGCGAGGGGCCGTACACGCCGAGGAGCAGGCGTTGAGGGTCGATGCCTTGGGCTTGGAGGGCTTTTTGGATGCTTTGGGCGCGTTGTTGGGAAAGTTTCTGATGTTCTTCGGGGGTTTTGGCTTCTGTGGGGCTGGTGTGTCCAGCGATACAGAGTTGGATCTTGGGGTAGTTGCGCATGGTGTAGGTGAGGTTTTGGAGGATGTATCGGTGTTGAGGGGTGATCTCTACGCTTTGCGCAGTGAAATGGATACGTTGGTAGATGTAGATCTGGTTGTGGTGGACGGCGATGCGTCTACCGCGCCGCCAAGGGCCGCGCATTATGCGGGCAGGAGCGCCAGCCGCGACTTGTTGTTTGTCGTTTGCGCGGGGCATCGCTTCTTCGTCGGCAACTCCTTGATCGCGTTTGGCTTTTTTCTTTTCGGGTGCGGGATCTTGGGCGGGAGGGCGAGCGATGGCGTCTTTGTTTGCGCGTTCGTTTTCCTGTGGGCGCGGGGCTTTCATGGGCTTGGGCGCGGGATTGACGGGTTGGGGGGCTTGGACAGGTTCGGCCTTGGGGACAGGTTGTGCAGGTACGACGGGGGCGGGTTGGGGAGCCATCATAGGGGGGGGAGCCATTGGCATCATGGGGGCGCGTGCAGGTCGAGCAAAGCCCTCAGCCATCGGACGCATTCTGCGGAATCGGTGTCTGCCTCCGGGCATGGCTGTGGGAGGCGTGTGGATGGTGAGCGAAGAGAGAGGGCGCTGGGTGGGGAGGAAGGGAGGTTGTTGGACGGCTTTCCAAGAGAAGGCACGCCAGCCGTGGGTTGCCATCACAAAGTCGAGGGCGTAGGGAGCTTTTTTCTCTTTGGGATCGAAATAAAAGTTGGGTTTGTGGATCTTGCCCGTGAGTTGGGTGGTGAGGAAGCGTTGTGAGAGAAATTGAGGTTCGTGGTCATCGGCAAAGTTGAGGACGGTGTCGTCGACTACGGAGACACCGAGGAGGGCGTTGGGAACGGGTTTACCGTCAGGATTGGTGACGCGCAAGGTGGCGGAGGCGGAGGCGCGGAGAGGATAGGTGGCTTGGTCAGGTTGGATGCGGATGGTGAGGTCTTTGCCGTGGCGTCGGAAGATCAGACGTTCGGCGACAGGCGTGTCGTTGTCGTCAAAAGCGGTTAGGCGAAGGATGCCGCGCCATTGTTTTTTGAGCGGCAGGCGGATCTTTTGGGGGCCGCGAGTGAGCTTGAAAGCGGCGTGTGCGACGACGCTTTCGTGTTGTAGGCCAAGCAAAGTGATGCGTTGTGAGCGCTTGCTGTGGAAAGTGAGGGAGAGGTCGTTGTGTTGTGCGGTGGGATCGTCGTGGACTTGGAAGGAGAAGCCGGACGGTTGGGCGTCAGGGAGTGCGAAGGTTTGAGTGAGGCCGATAGGTTGGGTGATATGGAGATGATAGGAGCGGCCTTTTTTGGGGGTGTAGAGAAAACGTCCCATGCCGTCGTGAAAGGTTTTGATGGTGGCGACGGTTTTTCCACGATCATCGCGGATATCTCCGACGAGATCGAAGGGTTTGTTGTCGAGCATTTTTCGAGCAGCGAGGTAGACGCGGCTGGTCAGTCCAAGGGCGCTGTATCCGCCTTCTGGGAAGAAGGCGACTTTGAGGCGCTTGACGGCGAGAGGGAGAGGGCGAGCGATGGATTCGGTGACACCGCCTTCTTCGATCAAGACGTTGAGGAGTCCGTCGTCGGTTTCAAGGGTTTGAGGAAGAACGAGGCTGAGGATGGCTTCGCCTTTGTCGTCGGTTTTGGCTTCCCATTGTTTGTAGGGTTTTCCGTCGAGTTGGGCGATCATCCGCACTGGGTGGTTTGGCAAGGGTTCGCCCGTTGCGCGTTTGATCGAGAAAAAGGCTTGGACTTCTTCGCCCGCGCCGTAGGTTTTTCGCAAGAAGTCTAATTTTTTCTTGATGCGAGGGGGCTGATAGACGCTGACAGTGATCTTGTGGTCGCTTTTGAGGTCGGGCCAGAGGAGATGTTCGACGCGCAAGATGTACTCACCACCGACGAGGTCTTTGGACAGCGAAAAATCGGTATAGGCGTGTCCGTCTTTGACTTCGATGCGCTTCTTTTGTTGGACGCGGCCACGCGGATCGATGAGTTGAAAGAGAGCGGCTCCGCGTTGTTTGAGGGGTGTGTTGGCTTGTTGTCGAAGGAAGACAGCGCGTGTCCAGATGGTGTGTCCCGGTTGATAGATGGGCTTGTCGGTTTCGATCAGGGTGCGGAGTTGGCGGCCTTTGCCGAAATAGGTGGAGACTTGTTGTGCGAGGGACGTTTGGTTGGCATTGAGGGGTTGTGTTTTGGCGGATCGTTGGGTGTTTGGGGCGATCGCGTCGAGTGAGAATTGATCTTTGATTGCGCGAGCGCTGGGGGAGGGTGCGGTGGCGCGTTTTGCGATGCTGGTTTTGGGGGCAAAGCGTGCGACAGGTGGTTTGCCTTGGGGCCAGTTGTCGGGTGCAGCGTGTGTTTCAACGCAGCCGTCGAGGGCGGGCAGGAGCAGCGTGCAGCACAAGAAGATCCACAGGGCCAAGCGTCGCGGCGAGCGTGAGGTGCGCTGTGGTGGGTGTTGTGGTGGGTGCGCCGTTCCGTATTGGCGGATGGGTGGGCGTTTGTGGTGAGAGAGTGGGCGTTGTGGTGGATGGGCGTTGTGGGGTGGTGTTGCGGATCGTTGTGTAGATAGGGACACGATCAACCTCCAAGGTCGTCAAAGACAGGAACACACGCGGATGGTTTGGGGGCAAACGGCACGCAAGAGTGTTCGTGGTCAAGCAAGTGTGGTAAAAACGGATGCTGCAAGCGATTCGCGAAGAAGGCTTGTGAGGTTTGATGTACGCAGTGTGGTGGAAAAGGATCTTTTCTATTTGTTGGGAGTGACTTGCTGGGGCGTTTTTGTGGGCGTGGCCCGACACCCCACAAGGGTTTCAAACGCCTTGACCCCGTGAGGGGCGAAGAGATCACAGGTCTTTCGCGTAGGCGGCTCTGTCGCTTGAGGTGGCGCGAGCGCGGGTTTTTTTGTTCACCGCGCCACGACTATTTGTGTCAAAGCGTCAAACGTGGCAAAGTCTTTGTGTTTGAAACAAGCGGAACCAAGGTCGTCGATGCACGAGGCTGGCTTTTTGGACGGATGAGGTGTGTCGTGCGTGTGGGTGATCGCAACGTTTGGGATGAGGCATGATCGAGATGGCATCGGGATATCAGATGGATTGCAAGGTACGGCGCATCACACGCGAGGCATGGAGCATCGTTGTGGTCTGTTGGTTTTGTTTGGTTCCGATTTGTGGGGCTTGGGCAGCGGATTGTGTGCAATATTTTCGCAAGGGGCAACCGAAACAAGCGGGCGAATGTTTTCAAAAACAAGCGGATGATCTAGGGGAATCAAGCAAGCTGCCGCCGATTATGCGTTATCGGAAGGGGCGTTTGATGTTGAACGCAGCGCGGTTGTTTATGCGTGCGGCAGAACAAAGCAAGGACAAAGAAGAACAATCGGCGTTGTATGGTCGGGCCTTGGAGCTGTATCGGCGTTATATGGCGGAAGAGCTTTTCGAGAGCGAGCAGCGCAAGAGCGAGATGCAGCGCGAGATGAAAAAGCTTGAAGGGCTTGCCCCTGCGGTGCCGATTCCAGCGCCTCGGGTCGATCCGCCCAAGCCAAAGCGCGATCCAAAGTTGACGATTCTTTCGGGTGATCCGAATGCGCAGATCTGCGTTGCTCAAGAGACGGGATTGAAGCGTTGTCAAAAGGGTGCGGCTTGGACGTTGCGTCTTGCGCCCGGGCCTTATCTGTTGAGTGCGGAATATCCGAGTTCGACACCACAGACACGCTTGTTTCGGCTTGAGGCGGGCCATCGTGCCACGTACGCATTTGCTCCGCCTTATGGAGAAACGCCCGTCACCATCGAGACACAAGACAATCAAGCGCGTTTGACGCTGGAAGGGGGTTCGCTGCTTGCGCCGTTGACGACGCAGACAGCGCGTTGGGAAGTGCGTTTGCCGCCCGGAAAGTATCGTTTAAACGTGGAGCATCCTCAATCTACGCCCTATCCAAGGGCTTTTGTGGTTGTTCAAGGGACTCCGATGACGCTTTCGGTTCCGCGACCGTCTGTGCAACTGACGCTGACATCAAGTCCGCCGCAGGCACAGATCTTTGTGGACGGTGTGTACAGCGGCTTAACGCCGAGCAAGCTGTTTGTTTCACGCGGGAGCTACGCGATCAAGATCAAACGGATGTGTTATCGCTCGGTGGATCGGCGCGTCGAAGTGGAAGACGGCAAACCCGCGCATCTTCCGTTCTTTTTGGAGAAGGACACCGAGGCGCAATCTTGGATTGAAAAAAAACAGCAAAGCCGCTTGCATCCTGCGGCGGTGTGGGTTCCGTTTTTTGCGGGCCTTGCGCTCGTTGGTTTGGGCGGTCTCGGTTACGGGATGGGAGCGGCTTCACATCAAGAAGCCACCCGACAACGCCGATTGTACGAAAATGCGCAAACTGGGATGGAACCGTACGCGATGGCTTATGAAAATGCGGCGCGAACGGGCAATTCTTTGACGACGATGGGGCATCTCGGGATGTTTCTTGGGATCGTGGGGATGGGGGTTGGAACGTTTCTTTTTGTGCGCGAACGGCCTGATCTCGAACAGATTCATCCTTGCGAGAAAAAGCCTTGAGGGGGGTGCGCATGAAAAGGATCGGTGCTTTTGTGCGGCAAGCCGCGTTGCGTGTCCTTCGGTTCGGCGTTTTGGGGGTTTTCTGTTTTTTGCTATGTGGATTGGGAGCTTGTTATCTTGAAGATACGGTTCCACGAACCAATCCGTACGATCCGAAATACCAAAAAGACGTACCTTGCGAAAAAGATCCAGAGTGTGGACCCTTTGGTTTTTGCGTAGGCAACAAGTGCGTTCAATGCAAGACAGCATCCCATTGTCCAAAGACGCGGCCCACCTGCCTTGCAGGGCTTTGCAAGTGAAGGCATCTTTGAAGGGGATGTACGATACGATATCCGAGAGAAGTGTGAGAAAGGTAGGTGCGATTCGCTGTAGATGCCCTGTGATTGGGCAGTCACAGGGGGCTGCCCCTACATATTGCGATCACACCACGGGCGGATTTCGTATGACGCCTCGGGTGAGAGTTTTCTCCGCGCACGACGCCAGCGGGGGATATCTCAGTACACGATGTTGACTGGAGGTGTCTTAAAGCACGATGTTGTCCTGTGCTTGGGCATTTTGGAGGTTTGTCGATGGCAAGATGTACGTTGTTGTTGTTGGGTGGTGTGCTGTGGCTTTCTGTCGCGTGTTACATGGATCTTCAAGTGCCTCGAACAAACCTCGCAGATCCGAAGTTTGCAGTCGGCCAAGCCTGCCAACAAAACGAAGATTGCAGCGCGTTTACGGTGTGCGTTCAAAACCAGTGCGCGAAGTGCAACACAAACCAGCAGTGCGGACCCGGGCGTTTGTGCAACGCAGGCCGTTGTATCGAGGCTCCCGTCGAGGCTCCTCTTCCTGATGGGAGCCTGCCTGATGGGAGCCTACCCGATGGTTCGCCTCCAGATGGCACTGTTGTTCCTGAGGTGATCACCCCCACACTACCGAAGTTTTGTGCTACAGGAAGCAGCGTAAGCGTGGGCTGCATCTTGAAAGGAACTTACACCGAAGATATCGAGCTGAAGGGGAGTTTCAAGTGGATCTTGAATGGTGTCGTGCAGATCGGGGATGGGAAAAAGCCTGTGACACTCACGATCGAGGCTGGTGCGAAAGTTCTCGCCCAACAATCTACGGGCGTTGCGTTGGTGATCAACAACCATGCGAAGATCATCGCCGAAGGAACGGCCACCCAGCCGATCGTGTTCACGACTTCGGATCGCACGCCCAATCCCGGTGCGTGGGGCGGGATCTTGATCTTGGGGAAAGCCAAACAAAATCAATGTGACGCAGACAAGTTAGATCCTTGCCTTGCAACGCACGCAGCCACCACAACGACCTACGGCGGGACAGAGGATGCCGATTCGAGCGGTGTCTTGCGTTATGTTCGGATCGAGTACGCAGGCGCTGGAGCGACCCCTGCGTTGGGTTTGTGGGCTGTCGGTTCAAACACTACGATCTCTCACATCCAGATCCACATGAGCCTAGCTGCGGGCCTTTCGATTCGTGGAGGGACGGTAAATCTTTCGCATCTTTTGGTGAGTCACGCGCCAATTTACGGGTTGCACTGGCGGCATGGTTGGCGCGGAAAAGCCCAGTTCGGTGTGATCTACCAGATCCGTGAGGATGCAGACGCGATGATTGGAGAAAACAACGAAGTCAAGCCCGAAGCAGAACCCCGCTCGGCTCCGATGTTGGCGAATTTCTCGCTGATCGGTGTAAGTTATCCAGTTCCACGCAACGGCGATGCCCTGAGCCTCAATAAAGGAACCACCGCACGGATCTACAATTTTTTGCTGGCTCCTTTTTCAGGAATTTGCTTTCGCATCGCCGATCCAGAAACGCTGGCACAAGCAGTTCAAGCGGACGAGCTCACAGGGAAAACAATTATCGATTACAGTCTGCTTGATCCCGGATGCAGGGCTAAATTCGGAGGCGTCTTGGACTCCGCTGGTTTGTCTGCTGCCGAACAGATCTTTACAAAGTTGCACGCAAACAATCGCGTTGTTTTGACGAATTTGACAGCAGTAACGAATCGGCAGCGCTTCGACTTTCGACCCCTTGCGGGTTCTGCTGCGCTTTCGGGAGCTGCGCCAGCCTTGGGCGACTCGTTCTTCCAAGTCGTCGGATACATCGGTGCAATGAACGCAACCGACACGCCTTGGACGCAAGGGTGGTCCAACACCGCGATCGATGGTTGAGACGGTGGCGCGTCGTTGGATAGGATAGTTCACAAGTAGCGAAGGAGTCGGAAGGATGGCGTGGTGGTTGTTGTTGTGGGTGGGATGGATGGGTTTCAGCGAAGGTTTGTGGTTGGGCATCCCCCCGCAGGAACGATGTTTACAAAAGCATCGGGCTTGTGATCTCGTTGGGAAGGCCGAGATCGCGTTATGGTATGGCGATGCGGTGGCTGCAACCTCGTTGACCTTCGATGATTCGCTGCCCTCGCAATACAAGCACCTTGTCCCGTTGTTGGGGGAATATGGCTTTCGAGGAACCTTTTTTTTGAACACGGTGGATTTGGAAAAAGCCAAGCTGAATATTTGGCGGCAATCTCTGGCCTGTTGGCCGCACTGGCGGAAAGTACGGTCTTTGGGGCATGAACTGGGCAGCCATACGGTGAATCATCCAAATCTCTCGCAGATCGGGCCTGTCCAGTTGGAACGCGAGTTGCGCGATTCTTGCGCGACCATCCGTCGCCGTGTTCCGCAAGCGCGCTGTCATACGCTGGCTTATCCGTACGGTGTCTCCAATGCGCGTGTGCGAAAGCGTGTGGCCGCGTATTACATCGCTGCCCGAGGAGCCATGCACAAGATCGCCCCGCATACACCGAAAGATATGATGAATGTACCGTCTGTCACACCCTTCCAAAATACGCCACGCTCACAGATGTTGCAGTGGATCAAACAAGGTCTGCGTCAACGCGGTTGGGTGGTGTGGATGTTTCACGGCACGCGCAAACAAGGATGGGAAGCCCTGCCGCTTCGGACGTACCGCTTCCTTTTCGATGCGTTGAAAAAGCAATCCAAGCGCTATTGGATCGCACCGTTTGGGGAGGTGGTGCGGTATGTGTATCTGCGCCGTGAGACCGCGCTCCACGTCACCCAACAAAAAGATGATGCGCTCAGCCTCCAGATCCGCCGACACAAGAAGTCCTCTATCCTGCTAAAAGGAGCGCTGCTCAAAAGCGCTCGCAAGCATCGCCTCACCGCAAAAGTCTGGATTCCCGTCGGATGGGACGCCATCACCATCACCCAAGGCCAGACCTCGCAACGACTTCAATCTTTTCAGAAAGGCCGATGCGGCTGCGCAAAGTTGGCTTTGTTTTCGATCGATCCCGATATCGAACACATCGAGATCAAATCGACCAATCGCGTAAAAAAAGCCGCATCCCGCCCAGAATAGGCGGCCCTTGTGGGATGGTTTTTGTGGGGTTTTATCCCAGACCCCACAAGGGACTGTCGCCCCTTGACCCCGTATTGGCGAAGAGATCATCGTATTTCAAACTAACAGCGCTGTCGCTTGAAATATCGCGAACACGGGGTTTTTGGGCTACAAGCCACGCCGAATCTTGTAAGAAAAAGCCCTTTCGATCTGAGATGGAGATGTGGCCCCAGCGCACAGCACCCAGCCGAGACGGAGATGCGGCCTTAGCGCACAGCATCTAGCGCACGATAAACAAAAGGAGCGACGAAGATGGCAGAACTGATGGTGTTAACGTTGACCGAAGAAGAGCGCAAACGTGGGATGTGGCTGCGAGAGTTTCGCAGTCTTTATGAAGGATTTCGATCCTCGGGTGCGGTGTTGGTCAAAGGAGCATACAACCGCGAAAAACTCGAACGTTTGCGTGCGTTATATCTGGAAAAGTATGCGGATTATCTCTATGAAGAAGAGCGCGGCGATGCTTTGGAAGTTGGAAACCGCCGTCGGATGGTGACGATCGAAGTGGCAGGGGCTTTCAACGATCCTGAGATCTACGCCAACCCCTTCTTGTTACCGCTGATCCAGTTGTTCACCGAAACAGACGCCATCCTTGGGGGATTTGGCTCGGTCGTCTCGTTGCCCGGCTCGCTCGATCAAGGAGTTCATGCCGATCACCCCCCCCTGTTCGGCGAAGATCGCTTCGATCTTCATCTCCCTTGTTTTGCTATCCTGATGATCTCTCCCCTGATCGAGATGAATGATCTTCACGGAACAACCGCAGTTTGGCCGGGTAGTCACGCAGTTCCTCGCAAAGAAGTCCAAGCACTCTGCCGTTGCGAACTCCCCATCGTCGAAGTCGGCGACGCCCTGCTCATGGACTACCGCCTCTGGCACGCGGGAACTGCCAACCGCTCCTCTGTTCCTCGGCCTGTTCTCTATTCCTATTACGCCCGCCAATGGTTTCGCGATTGCGTCAATTATTTCCAACAACACGCCCTTGAGATCTCTCCCGAAGAATTGCAGCGCGTCCCAGACTCGTTGCGTTATCTGTTTCTTTACGCGCATCTCCGTCGCTCGCGTTGAGTCTCGGGAGCGGATGGCTGGGTTTGTCTGTTTTACGGACGGCTGGGTTTGTTTTTGTGGGTTTGTCTGTTTGTGGTGGTGTTGTTTGTTTGTGGTGGTGTTTGTTTTGGGGGTGGTGTTTGTTTTGGTGGGGTTCCACCCCAGACCCCGCAAGGGACCACAGGCCCCTTGACCCCGTATTGGCGAGGCGAGCAGGCGTTTTTCAGACAGACAACTCTGTCGCTTCAAGCGACGCGAACACGGGGGTTTCTTGCACAAGGTCTGCGTACAAAAAGAAACATCGAGCGAAGAGGTGGTGAGATGATGCGGCATCCTGTGGTGGGTGATTGGGAGCGGTTGTTTGGTTTGTTGAATCGGTGTTTTCGTCCGCAGGGCGGGCGGATGGAGCGGTGTTTTCCGCATTTTTTATGCGAAGAGAATGCCTCGCACCTGTGGATCGAGGAAAGCGCAGGGGAAGTAGTCGGTCATGTCGGGTACTTGCCCGATACATGGGAAACACCGCGTATGACGTGGCGTGTTGGGCGGATCGGGGCGGTGTGTACGGAAGAATCGCAACGTGGGGGAGGTGTGGGAACACGCTTGTTATCGGCGGCGATGGAGGGCGCTCGAAAAGAGGGCATCGATCTGTTTGTGATATCGGGTGATCGGGGATTGTATGCACGACAGGGCGGTGTTCGTTGTGGAAGTGTCGAGCGTGTTGTGTTGGAGCCGCCGATGTTGTTGGCCTGTAGCGTAATGGAAGAGGGTGTAGTGGAAAGCTCGGATGGACGGGGGATTCGGGGTGTAGTGGAAAACTCGGATGGACGAGGGATTCGGGGCATGGTGGAAAGCTCGGATGGGCGGGGGGGTCGGGGCATTGAGGAAAGTTCGGATGGACGGGAGATTCGGGGTGTGGAGCTTTTGGTTGGAAAGGGTGAGCAGGGAGTAGAAAGAAGATTGCGAGGCTACGTTGCGGAGGATAGAGGGCGATGGATGGAGATCGGGGCGCGGGAGAGCGTGCGTTGGGGTCGGAGTGAGGCAGAGTGGCGAGTGGTGATGGGGGGAGAGATCGTGCCTTGGATGCGGGAAGCGGAGCATCGGGCGTATTCGGTGTGTGCGGGTCAGGGAGTGGTGGCAACGCTGGTGTTGTGGGAGCGTTCTACACATACCGAGGTGATCGAATGGGCGGGAGATCGGGCGGATGTGTTGGCGGGTTTTGTGGAGGTGGGGCGTCAGGATCTGTGTCGTTTTCCGCTGCGTTGGTCGGTGCCTTGGCATGAAAGGGAGATCTTGCGGTGGTTGCGTGGTCAAGGCGTGAGGGGGGAAGGAAAAGAAGGGGAGGGAGTGATCTGTGTTTTGGCTTGGGAGCGTTTAACAGAGCGGGTGCAGCGAGCGTTTCGAGGAGCGGTTGGAGGGGACGCAGCGACGGTGCGTTTGGAAGAAGAGGGAGATATCTTTTCGATGGTGTGGGGGGATGGGAGGCTGCGTTGGCAAGGGCGTGGGACGTTGGCGCGGCTGTTGTTTGGTGAGCCAGCGTTTGGGTATGTGGACGGGGTGGAGCGCTTGCCTTTGCCGGTATTTGAGGGAGCGGGTGCGTGGGGGCGTTGGGAAGAGGTCAAGCGATTGTTGCCATTTGCGAGGCCGACGTATGGTTTGAGCTACATCTAGTAGACTTTGAGAAGGCGGGTGTGGGTGAAGTAATGTTGGAGGATTTGGCGGAAGGATTGTCCGTCATTGGCGCGCCCGATGGCGCCGTATTGACAGAGTCCGACGCCGTGCCCCCATCCGCCGCCGAGGAGTTTCCACGAGGTGGGCTGACCGTTGGAGTCGGTGTATTTTTGGACGAGAAAGAGGCTACTCGATAGGTTTCCGAGGAGGCGTCGGATCTTGAGTTCACCGTGGATGCGGAGTGTGCGTTGTGAGCCGACGATGCGGAGGGCGTAGATTCGACCGCTGACACCGCGTTTTTCGGGGATGAGGTCGGTGACGTGACCGACGGGGTAGCGTTGATGGACGAGTTTGTCGATTTGTTGGGGGGTAAAGGTGCGAGTCCATCGGAATTTTTTGCGGATGGCGGGGGTTTTTCCGTGGCAGTAAGCGTCGGGGGGGTCAAGCAGCCAGCGTCGGAGGTTGAGCGGGCCGATACCGTTTTCAAAAAGGCTGGAAGGCTCGCGCAGATCGAGCTTTCCTCGGAGGGCGGGGTGCGGTAGATTCGACCAGACGAATTCGTTGTGCTCGGTGTGTCCGCCGCTGACGGCACTAAAGGGTGCGTCGGAGAGTTGTCCGTTGGGGAGGGTGAGGACAAGGCCGCGTGTGCTTTGGATGGCGCGGAGGATGCGGGCGTCGCTTTCTTGGTTTCCCGTGTAGACTTGGCAGTGGGTGTGGGCGCAAAAGAGGAAGGGGTCGGCGCGGTGGCGGGTTGCGATCTTGGCGAGAACTTCGTTGCGAGCGCAGACGGCTTGCGCTTTGAGGGCTTCGAGAGGGGCGCTTGGAGGCATCTCAGCGCGTAAGACGCCACGCAAGAAAGCATCGAGGGATATCTTTTGGACGAGAGCGAGTTTGCCGTGTCGGTCGGCGGTGAACCAGAGGGGACCGAGGAATTGGCGGGGGACGAAGCGATGCCAGCGGTCTCCACGGCCAAATTCAACACGCTCCACGCGGATGGTTCCGCGTCGTGGTTGGAGCTCGATCAGGTCGTCGGCTTCGAGCCGTCCGCCGCCATGCAGCAACATACGGATCTGTGGGCGTCGAGCGATCTCTTCGTGAAGGCGGATCGGCAGGTGGAGTTGGTCTTCAAGCTGTGTGGCGCGTTGTGTGGCGTGTTCGCGCTTGGCGAAGACGGCGATGCTACCAAGGCGTTTGCGTGTATCAAAGAGGTGGCCTTGGAGGGCAAAGACGCCGCCTGTGATCAGCGGGTGGATGCCAAAGCCGCGTTGAGTCCATTGTTTTTCGAGGGCGTTGAAACGGGCCGTGTCGTCATAGGGGGTAGCAAAGGCGACGAGCCAATGGCGCAACCAAGCGGGCTGTGCGCGCAAAGGACGGATGCTGTAGGAGTGATAGGCTTCGAGTCCTGTTTCTTGGGGAGGCTCGTTGCGGCGATAGAGACGGGCGTTGCATCCGTGTTTGCAGGAAAATTCGATCTTGTCTTGGTTGTCCATGATCCCGACGGTGACAAGGGGTTCTCCGTTGGGCCCGATCCAAAAGCGGCCTGAATAGAGGCGTTCCATGATCGCGTCAAGAGAGGACGGAGGTATGTTGTTGGCTTGAGAGGATTCTTTGGGGAGGTAGAGGAATGCCGAAGATGCGAAGAGAAGGGCGAGATATCTCCATGCGAGGGCGCGCCGTTTGGTGTGTTGCTGCATCGTTTAGGTGTCCTTGGCGTCGGAGGGCTCGTCGTTGTTTGGGGCGGACTCATCGTTGTTTGGAAAGGGATCGTCAGCGTAGGTGATGCGTGCATCCGCAAGGAGGTATTGGTCATCAGCAAGGGATGGATCATCGTTTGGTAGGGTGGAATCATCAGCGGATAGGGCGGAATCATCAGCGGATAGGGCGGAATCGTCAGCGAGGGAGAGGAGGGAGCGTTGGGGGGTATTGTGGGTATGGGTTTCTTGGATGGCGAGTCCACGGGCGAGGATGTGGGTGGCTTGTGTGATCTCGGTTTCGATCTGTTCGGCGGTTTTGAGTCCGCCCGACCACGCGATCAGCAGAGAAAACCAGATGTGTTGGAGGAGGGTGGCGAAGTTTTGCTCGGTGTGTGAGGGGGGATCTTTGAGGAGGTGGGATTCGGGGGGGATGCCTTGTCCGCGCAGGGTGTCGATGGTGAGGGCGATGATCTCGTTGTGGAAGAGGCTGACTTTTTCAGCGAGAGCGGGTTCGCCCGAAGAGACGGCCTTGATGGTGGCTTGGGAGAGTTGGGGGCGAACGCAAAGCCAGTGGGTGATGTAGCCGAGCAGATCGGTGACGCGCCAGAGATTGGTGCCGGAGGGGGGTTGTTCGGAGAGGATTTGTCGGATCTTGGTGAGTTCGAGTTGGAGGATGGCGATCAGGATATCTTCTTTGCTTTGGAAGCGTTTGTAGACGGTTCCAAGGGCGACACCGGCTTCGGCGGCGATATCGCGCAAGCGAACGGCGGAGAATCCGCCTTTTTCAGCGAGTTTGAGGGCCGTTTCAAGGATGCGCCGCGAGCGTCGTTCGATCCCTTTGAGCGGACTGTGGGCTTTTTTCTTCATGCGGACCTCGAAGGGGTGAGTTTGCATCGGATGGACAGCAGTTTGCGAGGGCTTGTGTAGCACACCTTGGGCGTGCCGCCTAGCGTGTTTTGGGTTTGGCCGCGTATACTTTGGGTAGATCGAGGGTTGGCCCCTTGCGTCGAGGGATATCTTTGACCATCTGTTAGGGATGCGCAACGGAAGGGCTTGTGTTTTGGAAAGATGAGTGGTGGCGATGGGAATCGAAGATCTCCGAGTGGAAATCGAAGCGCGGATCGAGACGCCAGAGGCGATCAAAGCGTGTTTGTTGGGGTTGCCGCATGTGCGTTATTTGCATGGCTATAACGCGATGAGTTGGTTCTTGTATGAAGACGAGCGCCATGTGATCGAGATCTTGTATTATGCGCAACATTATGTGTGTGTGCGTTTTGCGTTGTGCAGTTTCGAGGGGATCGCAGAGGTGGGTGCGGAACTGATTCAGCGGATCGCGGGGGCCACACAACAAGGCCGCATCAAGATCGCCGAACGGCATGGCGTGGGATATCCCAAAGAGTTTGAGAGAGGTGATCTGGGCGGATTATTGGAGGCAATCCTTGGTGTGTGGGAAGAAAAACGGCGGATCTGGGCGATGGATTACGGCGGAGAAGAGCGGTTGAAGGTCAGTTGTGCGGAGGCGCTGGTGCGTTTTTCTGCCCGCGCAAGGCAGCGGATCTGGGACGAAGATGACGACGATGAAGGCGAAGAGAACGGGGTGTATGACGAACCGACGCGCTAGATCGCTGCTTTTCCTGTGTAGAATGGGGGAGCCGTTTTCAGATACGGGGTCAAGGGGCGGCAGTCTATGGCGGGGCGTGGGGTGGAACCCCACCAAACTTATTGGATCGTGTGGGTGTTGTGGGGGGCTAAAACTTATTGGATCGTGTGGGTGTTGTGGGGGATCGCGGAGGGAGGGGTGGAGGGAGAGGCGTGGAGGCGTTTGCGGAGGGCGTCAAAGTAGGGGCGGAAAGCGGGTTCGATGTAGTCATTGTGCTTACGGCGGTCCGTCACTTCCCAGTAGGTGCTGTGTTGTACGCCATCGATTTGTTGAAAGGCATCGGAGAGCAGGTCGTGGGGGACTTTTTGAAGGGCGAGGCAGAGGGCGTCGACTTCTTCGAGAGCATCGAGAGGATAGAGGGTGGTGGCGAGTTTGATGTGGCTTTTGATGACGCCGGGTAGACGGCGCATTTGGTCTTCGTTGTCGAATTGAAGGAAGTGCTGGAAAAGTTCTTTTCGGCAGGAGGCTTGGCGTTGGTAGGCGAGAGCGGTGAGGTCGGCGAGATCGTAGGCGATGAGGTTGGCGACGAAGACCATGCCGGAGCGGACGGCTTGGTGTCCGTAATAATCGAGATAGAAGGTGATCTT
The DNA here is from genome assembly GCA_963169055.1 of Myxococcota bacterium. Taxonomy (GTDB): domain Bacteria; phylum Myxococcota_C; class UBA6777; order UBA6777; family UBA6777; genus JAKLKB01. The sequence continues at coordinate 7,039 of CAUJFU010000364.1, read as the reverse complement.
GACGGTGCGCTCGGGGTTAACGAGCATGAGGGCTTCGGCGAGTTTGCGGTAGTGGAAGACGAGCATATAGATGGCGTTGGGTTGGCGCAGAGAGATGGCGGCGCGTAGGTAGGTGTTAAAGTAGAGGGAAGTGGTTTCGAGGACGCGGGGGAGGTTGTGTATTTGTGCTTGCATACCGATGTAGCTCATGGTTTCGCCGAGCATACGGACGATATCGTGGAGTTTGCCAAAGGAGGCAGCGAGGATCATGGCGAATTCCTCCATGACTTCGCCTTCGAGGAAAGTGCGATTTTCTTGGAATTGGCGTCGGAGTTCGCCCGAGTGAGCGAGAAAGTCGCTGCGTTGGACTTCGAACCAATGAGGGGGCATGGTGTCTTTGAGCTTGAAATAATGGTCAAGGATGCAGCGGAGGGCGTCGATGCTAAAAGAGGCAGTATCGCGGTCGTGGCGTTCGACGGAGCGGAGGGTGATGTTGGAGAGGTATTTGAGATCTTGGATGACGCGGTGACGGATGGCAGAGATGTGTGAGGGGTCTTGGAGAGAAGGGACACGGGACAGATCTTGGATGATGCCGCGCCCGATGTTGCAGATGATCATCTCGGGTTGAAGGTCACGAAAGACGTAGAAAGCGTAGGGGATGATCAAGAGAAAGCTGACTGTGGTAAAAAAGCCGGTGATGGCGAGCGGCCAGAGGGGAGGGCGGGCGGTTCCTGACCAGACGATCGCAAAAAGGGTAAAGACATTAGCGAAAGTAAAGAGAGCAAACATCGCTTGGTTGAGGTGGTTTTTGAGAAATAGGGAGATGAGCTTGGGGGTGTAGTTGTTGGCGGTGAGGGGGATAGCGATGGCGGTGAGGGTGAGTGTGGAGGCGAGCAAGACGCCGAGGGCGCGGTGTGCGCTACCGAGGAAGTTGAGGGTAGCTTCGGGAGTTTGGGGGAGAGGCCAGAGGGGTTGTGTGTAGGGCCAGAGCAAGGACAGCCAAACGAGGAGCGATCCAACGAAGATGGAGGTGATCGTGCGAAAGTGGAGGGGTTGGGCTTGGAGGGGTGTGGTGGTGGGTTGTTCGATGGTGGGGAGGATCTCGACGCGGTACATTCCCGAAGCAGGGCGGGAGAGGTTGGGGATATCAGGGCTGAGGTGCGCAGGAAAGCTTGGCATGGAGGGCCGAGAAGGGTTCTCGGTGTGGAGAGTGGAGGTCGGGGTGGGCGGGCGATCTTTGGGGTGAGGTGGTTTTTGGGTGTGGAGGCGGGAGTTTGGGGAGGTGGGGATCTTGGGGTGGGGTGGCTTTTTGGGATGTGTATTGCGCTTGCTCAAGGTGCGATCCTTTGGGGCAGAAAAAACGAATGGAACGCCGTGGTGATTGCGTTCGTGGGGCGGGAGGATGCCGCGAGCAGGAGGTGTAGACAAGGGGGCATTGCGCTGTGGCGTTGTTTTCGGAAAGAATGCGAGGCGTTCGAGTATGGATGGGCGTGGTTTTTGGGTGTGGTTTCGGAAGAAAGGGAGTGGAGCGCATGGAGGATCAGATCCGTTTGAATTTTAATCCCCAGTCGTTGATGGTGCTCAACGTGATCTTGGGGTTGGTGATGTTTGGTGTATCGTTGGATTTGAAAGTGTCGGACTTTCGGGGGGTGTTTGAGCAGCCGCGAGCGATGGCGGTGGGTCTGTTGGCGCAGTTGGTGTTGCTGCCTGCGGTGACGTGGGTGTTGGTGTGGTTGTGGCGTCCTTCGCCGAGTATCGCGTTGGGGATGTTTTTGGTGGCGGCTTGTCCGGGGGGGAACGTTTCGAATTTTTTGACGCACATGGCGGGAGGGAATACGAGTTTGTCGGTGTCGATGACAGCGGTGGTTTCGTTGTTTGCGGTGATCTTGACGCCTTGGAACTTTGCGTTTTGGGCGGGGTTGTTGCCGGAGACGGCGAAGGCGATGCAAGAGGTGCATGTTGATTTTTGGCAGATGTTCCAATCGGTGCTGTGGTTGTTGTTGTTGCCGTTGGTGTTGGGGATGCTTGTGGCAGCGAGAGCGAGCCATTGGGCTGAACGGATACGCAAGCCGTTTCAGGTGTTTTCTTTGGTGGCGTTTGCGGGGTTTGTGGTGTTGGCGCTGGCGAATAATTGGAGCCATTTTCTCAAATCGCTGGAATTGATCTTTGTGTTGGTGGCGATCCACAACGGTCTGGCCTTTTTGACGGGCTATGTGAGCGGGTGGTTGGGGAGGCTGGATGTGTTGGATCGACGAGCGGTGACGATCGAAGTGGGGATACAGAACTCGGGGTTGGGGTTGGTGTTGATCTTTAATTTTTTTGATGGTAAGGGCGGGATGGCGATTATCGCAGCATGGTGGGGCGTGTGGCATTTGCTCGCGGGTTCTTCATTGGCGTTGTACTGGTCGCAAGACAAGCGCCGAGCATCGGGTGTTGCGGATCGTTCGGATGGTTCGGATGGAAGGGCGTAAACAGGTTGGGTGTTGCCAAGGAAAAATCGTCGTCGGTAGGAGAAGTGAAGATGCCATCGGCAAAGAAGGGAATTGTGGCGGCGGGTCATGTGGAGACAGCGCGTGCGGGGTTGCAGATCTTGGAGCAAGGGGGGAATGCGTTTGATGCGATGTTGGCGTCGATGCTTGCGGCTTTTGTGGCGGAGCCGTGTTTGATATCGGCGGGCGGTGGGGGATTTTTGTTGGCGCACAGCGCAGGGCGCGAAGATGTGGTGTTGGATTTTTTTGTGCAGACGCCAAAGTACAAACGCTCCGAAGCTGAGCTCGATTTTTACCCGATACACGTGGATTTTGGCGCGACGACCCAAGAGTTCCATGTGGGACTGGGATCGATTGCTGTTCCGGGCGGGATCGCGGGGATCTTTCGGCTGCACGAGCGTTTTTGTACGTTGCCATTGGCCGAATTGATGGGGCCTGCGATCCGTTTGGCGCGTGAGGGATTTGAAGTGGACGACGCGCAGTCGCTGAACTATTCGATGCTTCGGCCCATCTTGGTTCAGCACGAAGCGACGCGGGCGTTGTTTGCTCCAGAGGGACGTCTGTTGCAGAAAGGTCATTGGCAAAGGTTGCCGGACTTTGCGGAGATGTTGGAGTTTTTGCAACGTGAGGGAAAACGGGGATTTTATGAAGGCGAGATCGGACAACGCATCGTGCAAGATTGCGAGCAGCGAGGCGGTTATTTGACGATGGCGGATCTGCGGGGATATCAAGTGATCGAGCGCAAGCCGCTGCGGCGGCGTTATCGCGATCACTTCTTGCTGACCAATCCTCCGCCAAGCTCGGGGGGAGCATTGATCGCGTTCACGTTGGCGCTTTTGGAAGGCCACGATCTGAGCCGTCTTCGGGCAGGCTCGACAGCCTACGCCAAGCTGATCGGGGAAGCGATGCGAGCCACACGAGAAGCCCGACGTACTCGCCTTGATCATCATCTTTTTGATGCCGACGCGATCGAGCGATTTTTTGCCGAAGACTTTTTTTCGCAGATCCAAGAGGGGTTTCGCAGTCGTTCAGGTAGCACGTCGCACATCAGCATCGTCGACGAAGAGGGCAACGCAGCGGCAATGACGGGATCGAACGGCGAAGGATCAGGCTATGTCCCCGCAGGGACGGGGATGATGCTCAATAATATGTTGGGCGAAGAAGATCTTTCACCGCATGGCTTTCATCAATGGAAAGAGGATGTGCGGGTTTCGTCGATGATGTCCCCAACGATCCTGTTGGATGCCCAAGAGCGTTGGCGTGCTGTGATGGGAAGCGGTGGCTCCAATCGCATCCGCTCGGCGATCTTGCAGGTGATCGTCAAACTGCTGGATCTCGGTTTGGGTGTGGATGCGGCGGTCAATGGGCCAAGGATGCACTTTGAACCACACGGCCTTCATCTGGAACCGGGCTTTGAAGAAGGCGCGTATCTGCTGTCAGAGATTGCTCCTGTGGTGCGTTGGCAAGCACAGAATATGTTTTACGGAGGTGTACAGACCATCGTTCGGCGACCTGACGGGGCGTTGGATGCGGCGGGAGATCGCCGTCGCAACGGTGTGATCGCCTCAAATATCGTCGGCATTGGAGAGATCAAACCGTAGATATCGGGAAGAATCAAGGAGGAGCGAGCGGATGTCGCAAGCGAGGAAGATCCCTGTGGGCCTACCGATTGAAGCGGAGGTGGAATTGGCTCCGTTAACAACGTTGGGTGTGGGGGGGATGGCGGATTATTTGGGGCGTCCGAAAGATGTTGCTTCGTTGGTGGCTTGTGTGGATTGGGCGGAGGCCGAAGGGTTGCGGGTGTGGTGGTTGGGGGGAGGGAGCAACGTGGTGATCGCGGATCAGGGGTTGCGGGGGTTGGTGATCCAGCCGCAGATGCGGGAGATAAGCGTCATCGGCCAAGAGTCGAGTCTGGTGTGGGTGCGAGCAGAAGCGGGGTGTGTGTGGGATGATCTGGTGCAGTGGTCGGTGGAACGGGGGCTTGCGGGGATCGAGTGTTTGTCGGGGATACCGGGGCATGTGGGGGCTGCGCCGATCCAGAATATCGGTGCGTACGGCCAAGAGCTGCGAGAAGTGTTTGTGGAGAGCGAGCTTTGGGATCGAGAGGCGCGCTGCGTTGTGCGTTGGGAGGTCGGTGATTGGCGCTTTGGTTATCGCGAAAGTCGTTTGAAACAAGAAGGCGGGTCGCGCTATGCGGTGTTGGCGGTGGTGTTGGGGCTTTGGCAGGGGAAAGCTCCGTTGCTGCGTTATCGGGACGTACAGGCGTATTTTGCGGGAAGATCGGACCCGTCGCTACGTGAGGTGCGAGACGCGGTGTTGACGATCCGCCGTCAAAAGAGCATGGTATGGGATCTCGATGACCCAAACGCCCGAAGCGCGGGGTCTTTTTTTACCAACCCTGTGATCTTGCGTTCGGCGGTGGATGCGGTGCGTGAGCGCCTTGCACAGGGACTTGTGGATGGAGAGCAGATGCCGGTCTATCCGACAGAACAGCAAACGCACGTCAAGCTTTCGGCTGCTTGGTTGATCGAGCGTTGTGGGATGCCTAGAGGCTATGGCGACGGAACGGTCGGCATTTCGCAGCGTCATACGTTGGCGCTGATCAATCGAGGCGGAGCGTCTGCCTCCGAAGTGATGGCCTTTGCGCGGCATATCCAGCAACGTGTGCAAGAGGTGTGTGGCGTCTGTTTACAGCCAGAGCCGATCGCTCTAGGATTTGAGGAGGGCATCTGATGGCAAACCACGCGCAGCCCCAAGGAAAGCAATCCCAAGAACAAGCCTTGGTCGGCCAAGTTCTCCAAGGGTACTTGTTGGAGCAACAAGTCGGTCGTGGAGGAATGGCGTGGATCTATCGCGCCAAACAGCTTTCGACACAAGCCTATGTCGCTATCAAGATCCTCTTCCCCCATCTTGCAGAGACCCCCGAGTTTCGGAGACGTTTTCTTGAAGAAGCCTACATTCAATACGAGATCAATCACCCACACATCGTCCAAGTGTTGGATGCGCTCAACCAGCCGCCTTTTTTTGGAACCGTGTTGGAATGGGCCAACCTGCGGGATCTCAAGTTTTGGTTGAAGCGCGGGGGGCACTGCTTGGATTTTCAAGGGGTGTGGTCGTTGATGGACCCGCTGTTGGACGCTCTTGCGCTGGCCCACGAACGAGGAGTGATCCACCGCGATCTCAAGCCAGACAACGTGCTGTTCCATTTTGATGGGCGACAGATCATCCCGAAGTTAGGGGACTTTGGCGTTGCGAAGTTGCTCAACGAATCGAACTCGAACACCGTGACGGGCTCGGTGCTTGGGACGCCCAAATATATGTCACCCGAGCAGATCATGGACAGCAAGAAAGTGGATCAGCGTTCGGATGTGTACAGCTTGGGGATCTTGTTGTATCGCATCGCCACAGGGACACTACCTTTTCGGCAAAAAAGCGCGCTTGCTTTGATGCGCCAGCACGAAAGTGAGCCCCCGCCTCTCCCCAGCACCTATAACCCCCGCATCGCCCCCATGCTCGAAACCATCATCCTGCGGTGTTTGGAAAAAAAACCAGAGCGGCGTTACCCGTCATGCCGTGCGCTTCAAGAGGCGCTGCGTGGGCTACCCAACCTTCGTCTCGATCAAACCAATGCTTTTGCCCGTCAATTGGATATCCCCTCTGAGATCACTCTGTCCTTTCTCGATCAGATCGCGCAGGAATCATACGCGGCGTCTACACCGACGCAAGACGAACCTGTTTCACGCAAAGCACAGCCTCTGAATGCGCCGAATCCGTGGGTGAACAAAGCGCGTGTCGAGGTTCCATCAAGCGACTCGTTGCCCCAAAGCGAGAGCGCATCGTGGTCCCAAGCCCCCGCCGAACACGCCCCAAACGCCGACTTTGATTCACCCTTTTCGCTTCAGTCGCCGCCTTTCTCGGCGTCTTCGCCCACGCATCCGCTGGCGTTGACCGCAACGGCTCACAGCGAGAATTTTTTACGCATCTTATCCGAACAAGGTTCTTCGCCGACGCAGCCCACGCCTACGCTGCGCAGCACAACAAAAACACCGGCTGCAACGGTTGATGCGCCCAGTTTTTCTCCCTCACAACCGCTGCCGAACCGCGAGATCGACGAGATGTTGGGGCATCTTCCCGATGCCTCCCTGTATGCAGACACTTTTCGCGAGCAGTCGATATCTTCTGCCTCGGGGCTGGTCGAGATGGCGAAGACCGTTCCTGATCGCCGTGTGGTTGCAACAGAACAAGCGCAGGCGATGTTGGCCCAAACCACCCCTGAACGGCGCTTGTCGGAAAAAACACCTCCGCCCTCTTCGGGAATATTGGCATCATCGGCATCGTCGGCATCATCGGGAACATCGGGAACATCGGCTTCATCGGGAACATCGGCTTCATCGGCTTCATCGGCTTCATCGGCTCCAACGGCTCCATCTGCTGAGAGGCGCGCACTTTCGGCGTTTTCAGCGACGCCTGCGTCTTCCGCTCAAAACGCCATCCCTTACACACCGATTCTTCCCGAAGAACCCCAGCGGTCCTCTTCATCGCGCAATCCGCGTTCTTCGGTGGCTTCGCCT
>CAUJFU010000363.1 GCA_963169055.1 Myxococcota bacterium | reverse complement strand
GTGTGATCTCCCGTATCTCCCGATACAGCAGGGATAAAGGTCTCTGTCGGAGCCATCACATCAAACAGATCATTCGGTTTATGGTAGGCATCCAAAAGAGACAGAGCTTCTGGCGGGATCGCAAAATCGACGCTCCCTGTCCCTGAATCTCCCCCCAAAGCATCCAAATCCGAGATCTTCGATTTCAAGATCGACGTTGAGGGCAGAGACTCCGAAGATCCCAACAGATCCGAAAGATCTTGGGGGCCTTGAAAAGCCGAAAGTTGCCGCGTGTCCAACTTTCCTGTGGGTGCGGGGGAAGAGGGCTTTGAAAGACTCGCGTCGCTCTCCATCGCCACCATATCGACCGAATCTGGGCGTGGTGACGATTTTCCTCCGGACTCGAGGAATGTCTCGTCGCCCGTGATCGTTTCGTCACCTGAGGTTTCTTCGTTTTCGGATAGCTCAGAGATATCCCACACATCCACGCCTTGAAGCGCAGGCCGAGGAGGCGAATAGCCCGAAGATGCGGGGTGATAGTTTGCCTCGGGATACACAGGGGGAACGTAGTCTGAATAAGCCTCTTGGGCGTACGCATAATCGCCCATCGATTGGGCAAGGGATTGAAAATCTTGCGAAGCGCCGACCAAAGAGGATTCGTTTTTGCTGGGGACAAAGTCGCCCACGGTTTCTTCGTAGAATCGAGCGAGATCTTCTTGATCGATGAACAGATCCCGTTCACGCAAGATCATATCTAACTCACGTTGGAGATCGCGGGCATTTTGAAAGCGTTTTTCGGGGTCTTTTTCAAGCAGGCGAAACACCGCATCTTCGAGCTGTGCCGGGATATTTGGGGCCAAAGCAAACAAAGAAGACGGAGTGTTTTGCGTCACGGCCATCATAATGCTGAAGACTTCGTCACCCGAAAAAGGGCGCTCTCCGCAGCATAGTTCATACAAGATCGAACCCAACGCAAACAGATCGGAGCGCGCATCCAACTGACGGGCATAGATCTGTTCGGGTGACATGTACGAAGGAGTGCCTTTGATCTGGCCGTTGAGCGTATTGCCCTCTTGTGTCGGGCGGTTGGTGGCCTTGGCGATCCCAAAGTCGATCACTTTGACAAAGCCGTTGCGGCTCAACAAGATGTTGCTCGGCTTGAGATCGCGGTGAACCAGGTGCAACGGACGACCATCGCGACCCACATGCGTGTGCGCGTAATGAAGACCTTTGCTGACTTCGATCACAACATAGACAGCAAGACTCCAAGGGAGCGGCTTTTTGGTCACCTCTTTGGAACGGGCAAGGATCACTTCGAGATCATACCCTTGGATGCGCTCCATCGCGATGTACACAAGGTCTTGTTCTTCTCCGACATCGTAGATCTCAACGATGTTCGGATGTTGAAGACGCGCAGCAAGGCGTGCCTCGTGCAACAACATCCCCCGCTGTTCGGGGCCTGTCTTATCGTCAAGATGAACGCATTTCAACACAACTTCTTTAGAAAAGTCTCCCAAGCCGATCTGAACAGCGCCCCAAACCTCGGCTTGTCCCCCCTCTCCCAAGCGGGCGACCAACTTGTATTTCCCATTACCTATAAAGACGCCCGGTCTGAGTTTCATGAAATCAGCTTTCCCTTGAAGCGGACTCGCTTCCTTGCGATTCGCAGATAGTCGCGGCTGGCTCTTCTCAAAACCATGAGACAACACAAGCTAAGCCTGCGCAAAACGTGCAGGCTCAAAAAGGTTATTTGACACGCACTTTTCACGCAAGCCCCAAAAATGCTTGGCGCTTGCCTCTTGCACCACAGCGCGGCAAACAAGCCTCGCTGTTCGGACGCCAAGAAGACACACGCAACAGGGACGAACGTGGATGATTGTACCCATCCGCGCACAAAAGACAAACAAATCTTTCGCTCCGCCGACCATGCTTGCGGCTGTCTGAGGGGATGGCGCATCCTTGCCCGCCATCGAAACACAAAACGTCATCCGTCGTCGGCGTCGTTGTGTGCAGGGCACACCACTTTGCGGGCGGATAATTCAACCGCACAGCCCAAGACTTTCGCCTTGGGTAGCCCAAGTCAAGAGCGCGGCAACAAATGAACAAACAAACCCGATCGCAGCTTGGGTTCAAACCACGTAGACTTGGGGGGCATCACGTGGTTGGCATCTGCGACCCCAAGCAACTCTTCGACAGAGGTCGGATAACAGGCCCACGCAACCCCCTCGGGATGGCGGCTTGCCATCGCTTCGAGTCCTTGGTATCCGCGAATTCCACCAACAAAAGAGATGCGTTTGTCTCGGCGAGGATCAACGATCCCCAAAACAGGGGCCAAAAAACGATCCTGCAACAAGCTGACATCCAGCCGCCCCACAGGATCGTTCGGGATATCCACTTCAGGCCGAAGGCGCAGGCGCCACCATGTTTTTTGGAAAAAGAGATCAAAGCAACGCGGTGTCGGAGGCGAGACCTTGGGGATATCTTGCAACGGCTCACGCACAAACAGCTGATCGACGCACGACAAAAAGGCGGCAGCAGAAAGATCACCTAAATCATGAACAAGCCGATGATACGGCAAGATCTGCATTTGATTGTGTGGAAAGACCACACTCAAGAAAAATTGCGAAAGATCTTCGGGGGAAAGATGCGGATCGGCTTGTCTTCGCGCTTGCGCCACCCTTGATGCTGCTGCGGATCGATGATGCCCATCCGCCACATAAATCAGCGCGACATGCTCTCGAAACAACGATGCGATCGACTGATTTGTTGCGTCATCTGCGACTTCCCAGCAACGATGCTCGATCCCATCCGTAGCCTCAAACGCAAGCGTTGGTGGTTGGGTGCTGATCTGCTCTAATAACGCATCTAGATCGGGTTGAGAGCGATACGTCAACAACACAGGGCCTGTTTGCGCCCCAACCGTCGTGATGTGATTCACCCGATCGAGTTCTTTGTCTGGGCGCGTGAACTCGTGCTTGCGAACGATCCCCTCGTCGTACTCCACACAGGAAGCCAATCCAACAAATCCCGTCTGTCGATGCTCCCCCATCACCAACTGGTACACATGAAAGCGCGCTACACTATCTTGTGCCAAAACCCCCTTCGCAACGAACGATTGCAACTTGGCTTGAGCGTATTCGTACACCTCCAGCGCGTGCGGATCCACCTCTTCCCCCAACTCGACTTCTGCCCTCGTTACGCGCAAAAAACTGTAGGGATTTCCTTCCACCAAAGCACGCGCTTCTTCCGTATCCATCACATCATACGGCAAAGACGCCACACGAGCAGCCAACGCAGGATCAGGGCGCAACGCCCGAAAAGGCCGAAATATCGCCATCTCTTCCACTCCATCCAAACCATCTGCACTCAAACCAACGTTGTTTGCGCAACCGCTCGATCTATCCCCATGGATGTGATTTTTCTATCTCTCATCCATCTGAATTTTTCGCAAACAACAACCGACACTCCGCGTTTTGGCCTATACACCAACCCCACCCACCGCGCAACTCCCCGCCTCTTTGTTTGCTCTGCTTTCCTCCTCCAAAGACATGACATCTCCCACGCACCTCTCGCTGTTTCCACACGTGGCTCTAAGACATCGGGTGAGATCGCACACAACCCTCCAACCACCCAAACCCCACCCTTCGGCGAATTGCTACACGTTTCGATCATACGCCTCACAAAAAACCGTCCAAGCGCCAAACGATGGGGTCTTGTATCCGTCTTTTTCTGAGCGTATACACGCCCGCGCACGACAAGTCTGTATCTTGTCCGATTCTTCGACCTGTTCGGGAGAACGAAGCACCATGGAACGACGACCGATTTGGCTGTTTCTTGCAATCGCCTTGACCTTTGTGTCTCTCGGTGGATGCGGGCCGATCACGCTAAACCCCAACCAAACGATCTGCACCGCCACCCAAGACTGCCCCGGGCGTTTGCGCTGCCAACAAGGCCGATGTGTCGCTCTCTCCACCGAGACGGCACTCACCGAGCCTCTTCCTTCCGAGACGAGCGCAGAATCCACCACCGAGCCTCTTCCTTCCGAATCTCCGACAGAAACTTCCGTCGAGGCTCCCACAGAGCCTTCTCCTGAATCCGCCCCCGAAGACGCAGGCTCCGAACCTCCGACAGAACGCCTACCCGACGCCGTTTGCGAAGACCAAGACAAAGACGGCTACTGTGCCAATATACCCAACGAAAAAGGCCAATACGACTGCAACGACAAAGACAAAGATATCCATCCCAACGCCCCCGAACGATGCAACGGAGAAGATGACGATTGCGACGGACAAATCGACGAAGATCTCACACCCCCTCCTTGCAACAAAA
>CAUJFU010000362.1 GCA_963169055.1 Myxococcota bacterium | reverse complement strand
TTTTTTGGAAAGGCGGTGCAGTAACTCTCGCAACGCGCCAAAGCCCCGACGCCGTTGTTCTGTTGGATCAAGCGCTTGCTCGTACTCGTCGATTTGAAGGGGACGGACGCGCCGCAGAACTCGAAAGATCTGTGTTAACTCTTCGATCCCTTCGGGGATTAGGGTTCTGAGTTCGGAGGGAGGGAGCATATTCAGATAGTGGCTGAGTTGCTCCATCAGCCCGTCCATCGCTTTGTAGGGGATGGATTCTTGTTTGTAGCAGCGGGCGCACAGGACGAGAGAGGGGGCTTCTCCCTGTAGAAGAGCGACCGCAAGGCGGGCGAGATGGCTTTTTCCGATACCGCTCTCGCCTTCGATGAAGAGGGCTCTTGATTGGCCGCTCTCTGTTTGTTGGAAGGCGCGTCGGAGTTCTTTGAGTTCGGTCATGCGACCGATGAGCGGCATCTGTCCCGCGAGGCTCTCCGAGCGCATCTGTGAATCTGCGGGGATCTGTGCGCCGATCCGTTCGAGGATATCGATGCTTTTGGGTCGATCTTTCGGAATAGGTTGAAGCAGATCGAGCGTGAGCTGGTCGAGCCATTCTGGGATCTCGTCAAACCATTCGCGGGGGGGGCTTGGTTTGCGGGTTTGTTTTTTTTGCAGGATCTCAGCGTAAGTCCCCTCGAAAGGAAGCCTTCCTGTGAGGGCTTGGTACAAGATCACGCCAACACTGTACCAATCGCTGGCCTCGGTCAGTGCTCGTTGGTAGGCTTGCTCTGGAGACATATATGCGGGTGTTCCAGCAGCTTTAAGATCTTGGTCGAGATTAAGTTTGTTGTGGCGTAGATCCGCGACCAGTCCAAAGTCGAGGATCACGACGCGCCCTTCGGGAGTGACGAGGACATTTGAGGGTTTGAGGTCTCGATGAAGCAGGCCCATCCGATGGAGGGTATCGACGCCTTGTGCCAGTTGGCGGAGTGAACTGAGCAGGCGTCCTAGATGGAAAGGGGCGCGAGATGCGGGTGGAGCGGAGTGTTCGGCTGGATGCTTGGGGTTGTTTCGAGGCTTTTCTTCGTCTTCGCCTGTAGGCAAGCCGATGTCGGAGATGGATCTGGTGTCGAGGTAAGCCTGCATGGCGAGAAGAGAGCGGGTGGGGCCTTCGACAAAGGATGACAGCTTTGGGGGACTCCCCAAGGGATGCGTGGATTGTTTTCTGGTGTATTCCAAAAAGTCCACCCCATCGATCAGTTCCATCGTGAAGAACAGTCGACCTGTCTCGTCGTCGGCTACAAGGTCGTGAAGAGCGACGAGATTGGGATGGGCGAGATCTGCGAGGGCCCGAAACTCTCGTTTGAATTTGGAAAGCATCTCCGCGTCTGGAGTCTTGAGCGTCTTGAGCGCCACGACCGTGTTGAGCTGGTGATCGAGGGCTTTGAACACCACACCAAACCCTCCCTCTCCCAACTCACCCAACAACTCGTATCGGCGATTTCCTAACCACACGGATGTCTCTTGTTTTTGTGTCATCCAGCTCACTCTGCAAGCTCGTTGGCTATCGGATCCGCGCCCCTATGCGCTAAACCACCGAAAAGCAATGATTCTTCTTGATGGGATCGTGGCGAGCACTCAGATGACGCAACGCGTCGATTTGCTTTGCCTTTCGCCGAGCGTAGACGTGGGGCGTCGAACTGTCAAGTTGTATGACGATGGTGGATCTCTTCGGATGGACGGAGAATATCTTTTCGCAAAGAAAGAGTCGATCTGTTCAGAGGGATAGAATCGAATATTTCGTAAAGATAGAATCGATCTAACTGACGAATAGAGTAAAGATTTTCCAAATGATAAAATAAGAATAGAAGCTGTTTACTCTTGGATATACCACGTCGCTTTGCTCATCAAAAAGAGACCGATGTAATACGTAAAAGCGTTGATGAAACCAAAGTTTGGTATATCCCCTTGTGCGAGAAATTCGTAAGCCACTTGAAAATCGGTACAGAAGAACAGAAACATACCGAGCGAGGCCATCAAAGCCCATCTGATCCTGTTTTGCACATAATCAGTCATCGAAAACGACCATGCCAGCGTGATCACGAGCAGATACACCGCCGTAAAAATCTGGAACAGAAGGCTTTCATGGGGAAAGAGAAAGTAGAAGTAGAGTCCAAACGCGACGCCATAGGCGAGCAGCGCGGGAAGCAAAATAGAGAGGAGCTTTTCTTTGCAAAATTCGATGTATTGGGAGAAATTGTAGATGTTGAAGAGATGCGCGATCAGGAAGATGCCCATCCCAAGAGGGAAAAAGATGGGCAGCGTGGCGTCTGCAAGCAGGACGATCCACAGAGTGATGTACAACACTTTCGCATACTTTGAGTTTTTTTGTACGATAGCAAAGAGCAAGGGGAGCAAGATCGAGATTCTTAAAATGACGTCGATGACGGTGTAATGGGGAGCGCTGATGAAGAAAGTATCGTTGATCGCGATGATCAACGCCAACCCAAAGTAAATGACACTGACGATCAGCATGGTGGTTCCTCGTGTGGTATGGGGGGACACATCATCCCACCCTTCGTTCTATCAACACAGGTAGGGGTTACGCAGTTGCTTTTGAGCAGGCGGGTGTATGCGTCGTGCGCAGCCAACGTCGGCCCACACAAAGCAGTCCGAGTACACGTCGCGATATTCGGCGTCGCGATCAACCGCTGGATGTACTCTTCTGCCTTGCGTTTCGCGGGGTTCATCTCTTCCTCCGTTTTTTCAAGCCATGCGTTCTTCACTACACACTTTTTCCAACTGCGCAACTCCTATCCTATAAGAGAGATTCTCTTTTGAGCAAAGAAGTCTTTGAAGAGGAAATCGTGGGATCGTTGTGGATGCGGATAACAAGCATGAAACAAAGAGAGCAGGAGAGACAAAGAGAAAAACGAAAGGAGGATGGCGTAGTTGACAGCGAGCGGGCGACGCGCTACCACCGCAAGAGGTGTGTTGGCAGAAACGCCGAACCATTCATAGGGAAGGAGTGTTTGGATGGCATGGAAGAAGTGGTCTTTGGCCGGAGGGCTGGGGATTCTGGCGATTTGGATGGCGTGGTGGGACAAAAGTCATTTGATTCTATCGGAAGGACGGGCGATCACGGCGCGTTCGCAAGGACATCGCGTCTATGGTGCGCAAGGTCCGATGGATCTGAGAAGGCATGGGGCCTCTGCGAGCGGAACTTCGGCTGCGTCGGGTTTTGGAGGGTGGAAGGCGTCGCATACGCACAGGCAAGTGTTGGTGAAGCCCAACGCAGCCCGTCTCGCTGTGATGGCAAAGATCCCGAAAGATGCGTGTGATATCATCATCTTGGTGGAAGGCATGACCTGAAGTTCGGCTTGTCCCCTGCGCGTGTCGCAGGCCATCCGCGAAGTCAAAGGTGTGTTGCAAGTCGATGTTTCGTATTTTAAAAAAGCCGCTTTTGTGCGGGCAAGCAAGCCACTTTGTAGCCCAAAAGGCGCACAAGCGATTTTGGACGGTATCAAGAAACTGCCGAGATACAAGGGCGAGATTTACGAGATCAAGCCCGCTAAAGTCCAATCTCCCGCGCTGCATCTGCTCCAGCGTAATCTTGTGCGCAAGCAACCGACAGGAAAACGCCCAACGATGCGACCTCTCGAACCAAGGCGTCCTGTAAAAACGAAAAAGCAGGATAAAGAGCAAGACCAATCTCTCTAACCAAGATTCATATCAAACGAATGGATCTTGCGAAAAAAAGAGGGGGCAGTTGGCAACAAACCCGTGTTCGCGGCGTTTCAAGCGGTGCAGATGTTTGTTTGAAAAACGCCTGTTTCTTCCGCCGACACAGGGGTCAAGGGGACGAAGTTCCCTTGCGGGGCGTG
The DNA here is from genome assembly GCA_963169055.1 of Myxococcota bacterium. GTDB lineage: Bacteria > Myxococcota_C > UBA6777 > UBA6777 > UBA6777 > JAKLKB01. Next base: position 13,777 of record CAUJFU010000362.1, on the reverse strand, counting down.
GGGTGGAACCCCACACGTTTATTGAATTGTGTGAATCGTACAAAAGAAGGAGTCGTGATGATGGCGTATGAACGGTTGCGCGTGGGTCTTGCGGGGCTTGGGACGGTGGGAGGGGGTGTGTGTCGTTTGTTGGAGCAAAACGCTCAAGTGCTGGCGATGCGAAGCGGAAAGGAGATCGTGATCACAGCCGTTTGTGCGCGTGATCGCGACAAGCAGCGCGGGTTCGATCTGGGTGATGCGCGATGGTACGACGACCCCGTGGCGTTGGCCTCTGCGGATGAAGTGGATGTGGTGGTCGAAGTGATGGGCGGTTCAGGCGATCCTGCGAAGGCGCTGATCGAAGCAGCACTCGAACATCGAAAGCCTGTGGTGACGGCCAACAAAGCTTTGCTTGCGGTGCATGGGTTGTCGCTTGCGCGGTTGGAGGAACGATATCAAACACCGATTTGTGCAGAGGCTGCTGTTGCGGGCGGAATCCCCGTTTTGAAAGCATTGCGAGAGGGTCTTGCGGCCAATCGGCTAGACGCCTTACACGGCATCCTTAACGGGACGTGCAATTACATTTTGACGGAGATGCAAGAGACGGGGCGGGGCTTTGAGGATATCTTAAGAGAGGCCCAGCAGCTTGGCTACGCAGAGGCTGATCCGAGCTTTGATGTGGATGGGATCGATGCAGCGCACAAGTTGGCGCTGTTGTCTGCGATGGCTTTTGGGACAGAGGTGTGTTTTTCGGAGGTGTATGTCGAGGGGATTCGGAAGGTCAGCGCTGTGGATATCGCTTATGCTGCGGAGCTTGGTTATCGGATCAAGCTGTTGGGGATCGCAAAACGCCATCAGGACGGTCGCATCGAGCAACGGGTTCATCCTTGCATGGTTCCAAAGCACGCACCGATCGCAAAAGTCGACGGCGTGTTTAACGGAGTGGTGGTGCATGGGGACTTTGTGGACAAGATCGTGATGGAAGGTCGAGGCGCGGGGGCAGGGCCGACAGCTTCGGCGGTGGTGGCGGATCTAATCGATATTGCACGAGGCAACACGAGTCCGTTGTTTGGGGTGCGCGCTACGTTGCTCTCGGCGTTTCGTGGGGTGCCGTTGGCGCAGCGGGTGGGGATGTATTATGTTCGGCTGATGGTGGTCGATCGCCCCGGTGTGATCGCCGATGTTTCAGCGATCTTGCGTGATGAGCAAGTCTCTCTTGAAGCCTTGCTTCAACGGGGCCGTGCGCCCGGAGAAGCCGTTCCTGTGGTCTTTACCACGCACGAAACCAACGAAGCCGCGATGCAGCGGGCGCTCCAGTCTATTGCGAAGCTAGACGCCGTCTTAGAGCCTCCGCAGATGCTGCGTATCGAGACTCTTACCTAAACTTATGGCGATCATCCGCCTAAGAATTTGGCAAGCCAGATCCCCAGATAATTTCCGATAGCGTAACCCACGAGTCCTGTGGTTAAACCCGAGATCAATACTTCGCGATTATTTAAAGCCCGAACGACCGCAGGAATGAACGCAGGGCCAAAGATTCCTGCGGTGGAGGTAATGATCGCGGTGTCTACGTCGATGCGCAATACGATCGCAAACAACAAGTGCAGAGCCAGCGCTCCGAACATGATCGACGCGGTGTAAAGGAAAAAAGCGGCGATATTCATCTGAAAGATTTCAGAAAAATTCACAGAGGTTCCGAGCGCTGTTGCAAAACAAAGCAAGAGATAATCGCCTAGCTCATAACTGCCTCGTAAAGTGCGGATGCGTGGCACAAAAGAGCATGCGACGCCAAGTGTCGTCAGTGCCAAGATGATCACGGCAACATCAAGGGCTTGCATCAGCACCATGCTGACCCCAACGCTCGCTCCGACGATTGCAACGGCCAAGAGCAAAGCCTTGGTCAGATCTCCGAGATTGTCGCGCCATGAAAAGTGGTGCGTCGGAGTGTGCGCCGCTGCTTCGACCTCTTCTCCTAGATCAGAGGCATCGACGGCGACGGGCGTTGGATAAGGGGGCAAGACCCACTGCAATAGCGGTTTGGCAAAAGACAGCAAAAAGAAAAAATACAGCCCGCCCAAGACGATATCTGCGCCGTTGACCAGCGGAAAGATGTGCTTTTTCGTATCCAAGGCGAGCCCGATGGCGTTCATATTGGGGGTTCCGCCCGTGTACATCCCGACCAACATCCCCGAGACTTTGTGAGCTTCTTCGACTTGATGCCCAAGCAGCCAATAAGTCGCTGAGGCGCTGACCAAAACTGCAACGATCATTCCTAAAAAACTGATCATCGTTGTCCGAGAAGTCCGTAACCAGCGAGGAAAGTCTGTAGAAAACAACAACAGGGGGATCGCGATCGGGACGGTATTTTCGTAAAACTCTTTGGAGAGTGCTGGGTTGCGTGGAAACCATGCTCCGAGGTTGGCGGCCGCGATCCCAAAGCCATAACACAACACGACAGGCCCCAAGACTTCGGCGAGCTTGATTCGCCGCGCCATCCAAAGCGCCAAGACGGGGAATCCAAAGGTGTAGAGCGCTTGAAACAAGCCTGCTGCGATCTTTGCTGTGTCCATCGAACCTCCTTGATATGTTTGTCGGAGACCCTCACGAATCCGTGTCGGCCCTGCACGATACCACAAGCAAAGCGCGAAAAACAAAACATCGTCGAAAGAAAGTGCTTGACTCTATAGTTTGCTATAGGGATAAGAAGTAGCGCAGTTGGGTTGAATGGCGAGGCGGGATAAAGATAGAAGACCTCGAAGGCATAAGAAATGACCACATTCTCGGCGCAACCGTTGGGTTGGATGGCGAGGTGGGATAAAGATGGAAGACCCCACGATGGAAAGGAGGCGGATATGGGTGAATGGATGACGATCGGACAAGTCGCCCGTGAGGCGGGCGTTGGGGTGCAAACCCTGCGGTATTACGAGCGCGAAGGTTTATTAGAAGAACCTGCTCGTCGGGATTCTGGATATCGTATGTACCAGCGTCCTGCCATCCAACGAGTGCGATGGATTCGTCGTGCCAAAATGTTAGGATTTTCGCTCAACGAGATCCGAGATCTGCTTTTGTTGCGAGAGAATCCGCAAAGCACACGCGGTGATATCCGTGCGCGTACTAAAGAGAAAATAGATGATTTGAATCAGAAAATTGCAGAAATGACGCAGATCCGAGACGAGCTTTGCGCGCTGGTGCAGGCTTGTGATGGCGGCGATGCACCTCTGGATGGTTGCCCGATCTTGGGTGCGTTGGAAGGAGAAGATAACTCGCCTTGTGCCTCAAAGTCTGCACAAAGCCGTCCCCCTCAAACACCACATCGAACCAAACGATGCGGTCATTACAACGGAGAGAAAACATGAAGAAAGTTCTTTTTGTGTTGTTGGCGTTCGGGATCTCTGGATGCAAAAAAGACAATCCCCCTGTCGACAAGCGCAGTGCGGCAATTGTTACTCAAAAAGTCGACGCATCGGCGCTGTTGAAAGGATACGAAGTTGTGCGTGTTGCCCTTGCTGCCGACGATCTCAAAGCGACACAAGCAGGTGGTGCTGCGCTTGCAAAAATGGCCTCCACGCAAACAAACGCCGCAAAGGGCGAAGAGCAAAAAACGCTTCAACGTCTCACACAAACAGCCCAGAAAGTCGCAACATCCAAGGATTTTGACGCCGCCCGCCTTGCCTTCGGTGAGATGTCAAAACAAACGCTGCTGTTGATCGCTACTGATACAGGGCGCAAACAAGGCGTGACTGCTTATCAATGCCCGATGGCCAAGGGCTACAAGAAATGGATTCAATTGGATCAAGAGATGGCAAACCCTTATATGGGGAAAAGTATGTTGAAATGTGGTGGAAAAGATACGCTTGCTCCATAAGAATTCACTGGTTTAAAAGGATGTGTGGATTTTTTGTGGGGTTCCACCCCACGCCCCGCAGGGAGCTTTGCCCCCTTGACCCCGTGTTGGCGGGGTGACCAGAGGTGTTTTCAACAAACAGCGGCACCGCTTGAAGTGGCGCGAACACGGGGTTTTGTCAACAAGTGGTGCCCAGAAGAGACGCCTTTTGGGGAGGGAGGTTTGGGTGGTATTTGTTTCATAGAAAAGTATGTAAAATAGAAAGGAAAAGGTACCCAAAATGAAAGAGATAGAAAGCGATCATTTGCGAACGAGTGGAAAGAAAAAAACGCTTCCTAAATTGGAGGATCAAGCACTTGTTAAGTCTTTTTGTTATTGCGCTGCTGCGGGGAAAAAACCTGCGGAGGCGGAGTCTCAGGCCGAAGATTCGGGCTGTGGAGGTTCGGCAGAAGCGAAGGTAGAACAGAAGCAGCCTTTGCAAGAGCCGAAGGCTGAGAGTTGTTGTTCGTCCGTTGTTCCAGAAAAAGAGATGAAGATAGCCGAGAGTTTTTCAGCACCAGCGGGGACAAAAGTACAATACACTTGTGCTTGTCATCCTGAGGTATTGGAGGATGCGGCAGGGGACTGTCCGAAGTGCGGGATGGCGTTAGAGCCGACTTGGGTGGCGATGGAAAAGCCCGAAAATGCTGAATTACGAGAGATGGAGCGGCGTTTTTGGGTGGCGTTTTTGTTGACGTTGCCGATCTTTTTGTTGGCGATGGGTGAGATGCTCCCGGGGCGTCCGTTGGATGCGTGGTTGGGGCAGACGGTCAATCGCTGGTTGCAAGGGATGTTGGCGGTGCCTGTGGTGTTGTGGGCGGGGAGCGTGTTTTTTGTGCGAGGATGGCGGTCTGTGGTGACATGGAATCTGAATATGTTCACGTTGATCGCGATGGGGACGGGGGTTGCGTTTGTTTATAGTCTGGTGGCGTTGTTATTTCCGTGGATTTTTCCTGTGTCTTTGCATGGGCATGGGGGGATGCCTGCGTTGTATTTTGAATCGGCAGCGATGATCCTGACGTTGGTGTTGTTAGGGCAGATCATGGAATTGCGGGCAAGGGAGCGAACATCCGAGGCGTTACGTTCTTTGTTGGCGTTGGCTCCTGCGACTGCGTTGCGCGTGGGCGATGATGGAAAAGAAGAAGAGATCCCTTTGCGTGCAGTGCGTGTTGGAGATCGTCTGCGTGTGCGTCCGGGAGAAAAGATACCGACTGACGGAAAGATTCTGGATGGAGAGGGACGTGTCGATGAATCGATGTTGACAGGAGAACCGCTGCCAGTTGAAAAGCGTGTGGGGGATGAGGTGACGGGTGGAACGATCAATGGGCCTCAGCGGGCATTGCTGATGGAGGTGACGCGGGTGGGGGAAGACACCTTGCTTGCGCAGATCGTGCGGATGGTGGGGGATGCACAGCGCACGCGAGCGCCGATTCAGCGCGTGGTGGATCGCGTGGCAGGGATTTTTGTTCCTGTCGTGGTGATCGCAGCGGTGCTGACTTTTGTGGTGTGGTATGTTGTCGGACCAAAGCCTTCTTTTGCGTACGCTTTTGTCAATAGTGTTGCTGTTTTGATCATCGCATGCCCTTGTGCGTTGGGGCTTGCGACGCCGATGTCGATCATGGTGGCGAGCGGGCGTGGAGCGCATGCAGGTGTGTTGATTCGTGAGGCTCGTGGGATCGAGCGATTGGAACAGATCACGACGTTGGTGGTTGATAAAACGGGGACATTGACGCTTGGCAAGCCACAGGTGGTGGGGATTTTTCCCTCAGGAGGCTATTCGGAAGTTGCATTGATGGGACGTGCGGCAGCGTTGGAGCGACACAGCGAACATCCGTTGGCGCAAGCGATCGTCCAAAGTGCCGAAGCAAAGGGCGCGATCCGTTATGAAGCAACAGATGTGGAAAATCAACCGGGTGAAGGGATCGTGGGGCGGGTGTCAGGCAAACGCTTGTGGCTTGGGAATGAGCGTTTGATGGAACGCCACCAGATCGATGTTTCGGGACTTCGAGCAAAGATCGATGAGCAAAGAGCGAAGGCTTATACCGTGATTTTTCTGGCTTCTGAACAAGAATTGTTCGGGATGATCGCTTTGGGTGATCCGATCAAAGAGACGACACCGAGTGCGTTGGACGTGTTCAAACAGGCAGGGATCGAGATCGTGATGTTGACAGGCGACCACAAAGATACAGCCGAAGCCGTCGCGAAGGATTTGGGGATGACTCGCGTGTATGCGGGAGTCTTGCCGCGTGAAAAGCGCGATGTGATCGAGGAATTGCAGCGCGGTGGGAAGGTCGTTGCAATGGCTGGAGATGGCGTGAATGATGCGCCCGCCTTGGCACAGGCAGATGTGGGGATCGCGATGGCGACAGGGACGGATATAGCGATACAGAGCGCAAGTTTGACGTTAGTGCGCGGTGATCTGAGCGGGTTGGTGCGCGCCTATCAACTAAGCCAAGCAACGATGAAAAACATTCGACAAAATCTCTTTTTTGCTTTCATCTACAATGCTTTGGGGATTCCTTTGGCTGCGGGTGTGTTGTATCCTTTTTTCGGGTTGCTCTTGAGTCCGATGATCGCGAGCGCAGCGATGAGCTTTAGCTCGGTTTCGGTGATTAGCAACGCGTTGCGGCTGCGTCGGGTGGTCTTGGAAAAGGCGCATGGTGCGAAGGCAACGGTTTAGCGAAGGGAGGGAGAAGCGAGAGGGCGCTGCAAGATCAAGTTGAGATCTCCTGCGTCAGGTTCGATATCATCGACGTGTTCGGCGGAATCGTCGATCATTTGGGCATCGAGTAACACGAATCCGCTTTGATGGATCAGTTGCTTGAGCCGATGGGCGGGGAAGGTGAGCAGATCGTAGGTGTCCTTGAAATAGCGAGGGAGATCGGGGTTGCCTCGGGTGAAGAGTTCGACTTGGATACGTTCTTTGCGCTGCGTAGTATCACGAGAAAGGCTGGTATAACGCAAGAAAGCTTCGCCGCCGTCTTCGAGAGGTTGGTAATCTTCGGAATAAAGCAATTCGGCGGAATCTTCGTGTTGGTCGTCAAAGACGATCACGCCGAGAAGATAGACTCCCCCCGGGCGCAGGAGCGACCAAACACAACGCAGATGAGCAAGAACCGCCGATTCATCGGGGAGATGGCCGAGCGAAGCATCCAGATTGATCGCTGCATCAAAGTCTTTTTCTCGAAAAGAAAGAGTGCGCATATCGCCGACACGCAGTTCGTGTGGAAAGTCTCGTAGGCGCTTTGTGGCTTCGAGGATCATCTGCAAGCGCAGATCGTTTCCTGCGACATAACAGCCACGTTCGGCAAAGGGGCGCAGCCATGTGGCCGGCCCACAGGCGGGGTCCATGATCTTTTGGGGGCGGCTTCCAAGGCAGCGTGCGATCCATTGGAAGATCTCGTCAGCCGCAACGGGAGGAGGCGTAAGAAGTGATGCGTAAGCTGACGGGAAATTGTAGATGCTCATGAAAAACGCTCCTGACTTGAGGGAGAGCAAGATGGATTCCCGATCCCAAGAGATATCGAAGGTCGGTGTTGGGCCGTCGTGAGCTTGCGACCGCCGATTCAACGTTATACGCATCGCGAGCGATAAATCTACCGATATCTGATAGGACTTGCGCGGTTGGGCTTGTGAAGTGGGGTTCCACCCCACGCCCCGCAAGGGAGCGCGGCTCCCTTGACCCCGTATTTGGCGAAAAGCTCACAGGTCTTTCAAAACAACGACTCTGTCGCTCGGACGTTTGCGAACACGGCTTTTTTTGGAAACCGCATAAGTCTTCTCTGGGAAGGCGAGAGCAGACGGATGTTTTTTGAGCAGGAGGCCGAAGTGGGCGTTTCGTATTACGATGAAAAGCGTGGATGTTAGGGGATGTTAGCGCAGCAGCGAAAACCTGTGGAATAATCCCAATGGGGCGTGGTGTGTGCGGTGGTGCGGTAGAGGCAGCCGTTTCCGTTGCGGTAGGTATCGACATAAAAGCCGCCGCGAAAGGTTCCGGCGGGATCGGAAGTCCATTCGTGAAGATTGCCCATCATATCGGAGACGCCTTCGGCGGTGATACATCCGATCTTTGCGCCTGTTTTGGCGAGAGATTGTGGAAGCTGGTTCAGGCATTGGTGCTGTATCTTGGAAAAGACGGAAGGGTCGGAGGATTGAAAGTATTCGACGGCGGGGTGGACGGAACGAGCGTCGTTGCAAACACCGGGTTGTCGGGTGTTTCCGTAGGGGTAGGTCCAGCCGTTGGGGCCTTGACAAGCGCGCAACCATTCTTGGTCGGTGCATAGGCGTTTTCCGGCCTCGATGCAAGCGAGTTTGGCTTGATCGCCGTTGATGTAGCCTTGTGGGACGGCGTTTGGGGCGGATAGTGCGCGGATCTTGCGTGTACCCGGGTTGAAGTAAGGCGACCAAGGTTGTGTTTGCCCGTTGGGGAGGACTTCGACGAGAAAGGCTTCCCAACGGTCGATGCAAAAGGTGCTGACACGTGTCATTCCTGCGGGGCAGCCGCCAAGGCCGGCAGGTTCGGTGATTCCGATGTTGGGTTGGGGTTGTACGTTGGGATCACAGACAGGGTTGGTGCTTGGGGGGACGCAACATTGGATATCGGAAGGGCCGGGACAATAGCCTGCGATGGGTTTGTTGGGTGTTGCGCAATCAGTGGTGCGCAAACAGGTTCCTTGCACGCCTTGGACTTGGCAAGATACCCCGACGGGATCGGGCGGGGGAGACTCCGATCGCGGCTCGGTCGCGGGTTCTGTCGAGGTGGCTTCTTCGGATGGAGCGGTTTCTGCGGCATTCTCCTGTGGTAGTTCGTTGGAGGATTCGGGCATGGCTTCACTAGAAGGCTCGATCACGAGTTCGTGAGAGGGTTCGGTGAAAGATTCGGTGGAGGACTCGATCTGTGCGGATTCTTCGGGGGAAGCTGCATCGGTGGTGTCGTCGGCGGAATGTTCGGAGATGATCTCTGTGGTGGGTTCGGAAGAGTCGCTGGTTGTGGGTTCGGATGGGGAGGATTCTTTGGCGGATTCGGCGGAGCCGTCGAGGATTTGAACGGGGCCGTCGGAGCCGATAGATGGGTCGCATGACCATGTTGTCGCCAAGGCCAAGAAGCAGATCATCCCGAATGCTGCGGCGTTTCGTCCGCATCGTTGGAGCAAAGTTCGCCCGCATCGTTGGAGCAAAGAAAGGGCAAAGGACGAAGCAAAAAGGAAAGGAGAAAGCAAGCGTTGCACGCAGAACCTCCTTGATAAAAATGCGGAATTCGTTCGACAAATCAAGGTGCGTCCTCGATTCGCCGCTGACACTTGGTCAACCGATAGCATGCGCGATGCTGTGGGTTGGTTGCAAACGGAATCAATCTAGCACAAGATGGCGTTTGTTTGTGTAGAGGAAGCGATGGAGTGCAAAAAGCAGATGTCGTTGGATCGATGGGCTTCGTTTTCATGGGGGATCTTGGAGCATGTGCGCAGCGTCTCGCCTCGTACGTTACCGTTTTTTTTGGAGCGATACTTTGAGGAAAGCAACGACTGGACTCTTTCGCAAAAGCGTGCATGGGTGCGACTGTGCCGAGATCCATCGGTTCCGAAAAAGTCATTGATGTCTTTGTTGGGGAAGTTGGATCCGCTTGGGTTAAAGGAGTTGTTGTCTTGGTTGCGTCGGACGGGAGCGAGTTCTTGGGAAGGGTGGGAACAAGAAGAGGCCGATGAGATGGAGAGGATGGAGCCGCCAAGCGATGAGAACCCATCATTACCTATCGTTTTGCTATCTGAGAAACAAGTCAAAGATATCGAAGATAAGATAGAGGACTGGTTTGCATTATATCGAAAGAGTGCGTTATTTTTTGCAGATGTGACGGAGAAAAGGGAGAAGATGAAATGGCAGGATCTGGTCAGTTTGAGTGAACTGGAATGGAGCGCACGTCGTGCGTTGCCGTTGCTCAAACAGATGCCTGCGGAAAAAGGCAAGCGTTTTCGGGCGAAGCTGTCCGATGCGCTTGGGCAGATGGAGCATCCCGAGGCGATGGAGATGCTGTGTGAATCTTTGCAAGCAGAGCCGCAGCTTTCGACGCGATGTGAGGCATTGAGGCGATTGATCGGGCGCGAATACGTTGGGACTCCTAAAGTACTGGCCTGCTTTTTCGCCGATGTCTCGAAGCGATGGGGTGCTGTTTTGCATGAGCCTGTGTATTTTTTGAGGCTATGCGAGGTGATGGGACAGTTGGGGCGGGCGGGTTCGGAGGTGGTGCCTTTTCTGCGGAGATTTCTGGGGATATCTTTTCCTGCGTGTTGGCCGACCGTGAGCGATGCGCTGCATCGGATCGAACCGGCAGCGTTTGACGAGCGGCTTTTTGGTCGAATGATCGGCCAATTACGTCGAGCCAAGACTTCCTCTCATCTGGCTGCTGCGACGGTGTTGTCTCATTTTCAGGAACTTTCGATCGATTCATATCATACTTTGTATGAAGAAGCGAGTACGCATCGTTCGGAGGAGGTGCGGGAACTGTTGTTGCGCCCGTTGGCTTGGTCTCCCCATGCAGAGATCAACGACTTTTTGTGGTCGCGTTTTCGAGAACAAGGCCGCGAAAGAGAAAGCGCATTCGATGCGTTGTTGGCGCGAGGGCGAATCTTTCCAGAGGTGCTTCGGACGGTGCTGCGGTGGTGTTTTCTAAAGATCTCCACAGAAGAGAGTCATACGACAAAAGCGATAGAGAGCGTCGGACAAGTTCGGGCTGTGGATTGTTTGCCGTATGTTGAACACTCTGTCTCGATCTTGCCGCAAGGAGCGGAGTGTCCTCGCGTTGCGTTGTGGTGTCTTGCGCGGCTGCAAAGCCCGCTTGCGATCGGAGTCATGGAAAATATCTTAAAAGGAGGAACAGGGGCGTTGTTTGCCCAACAAAAGGGAGCGCCTGACGCCGTTTGGTCGACGTACCTCGCAGCGTTGGAACAGATGGGCTACGCCGCAAGTACGTTGCTTCCGCACCTCGACAATCTTTTGTCAGGGGCCTTCTCTACATCAGAGAGCACGTTGCGACTGCGTTATGCGAGGCTGTGCCTTTCTCCCGACGACACCCAGCTTTCGATCGAGGGTGCGCTTTGGCTGCTGCTTTTGCGTCGAGCCCATCCGAAGCACCCTCCAACCGAACTTTTCTTGCAAATCAATCTCGAAAGGATGGAGCGTTTATTGGGGTATTTGGTCAATCAGACGCAAGGTTTTGAGATTCTTCGTACAGGTATATGGCGAGTGATCTGTCTGCATTTGCGAAATCGCTTGCAGTTTCTTCCGAATTGGCCTTCTCTTCAACCTTCGATTCATGCGATCGATTTGTTGATCGGGCGGCTGTTTTTCTTGACGCAAAAGGAGATGTTTTTTGATTATTCGCAAGAGCTAGAGAAAACATTGTACACATAATACGATATCCGAGAGAAGAGTAGGTGCGATCCTCTGTCGACGCCCAGTGGTCGAGGACACAGGGGGCTGCCCTTACATTTTGGCGCACACGATGGGCGGATTTCGTACAAAAAGGCAAAGGGATGTCTGAGCAAAGAAAAGACACGCAGCGTTTTTGGTGGCGTCTTCACAAGGCGATTGCGCTTGCGCCAGAGATGAGCGGTTTGTTGCTTGTGCGCTATTTGCAACAAGGGACACCTTGGACAGAGGAACAAAAGCAAGCTTTGCGTCAAGTCGTCTTAAAGCAATCGGCTGCGTTGACATGGCAGCAGTTTGCAGCAGTCGATCTGATCGATTCGGGGGGAGAGTTGACGGATACCCTCGTCTTGCTTGAGTCGTTTGCGATCTACATCGATCACAGGCTGCGTTCGTTTGTGGAAGACGCGAGCCGAACGTATCGAGAAAGGGTTGTTGGGGGACAAGCAGCGCAGACCGGGGCAACAGCGAGTCCAATGTATCGAGAAAGGGTTGTTGGGGGACAAGCAGCGCAAGCGGGGATGGGGGCAACAGTAAGTTCAATGTGCCGAGGGATGGTTGTTGAGGGTGGCGATGTGGGCGATCTCACACAGGAGCAGGTATCTCAATGGATTCAAATGGCTGCTGTTGATTGGCAGAATCCTTTCAGAAAAGAGGCGTATCTTGATTTAAGATTAAAAATGAAAATTGATTCAGATTTTTTACATAAAAAGATCGTAGAAATAATGAATGCGCACCCATCTTTCTGGATGGATCAGGGGTTTCGTCGCTATGTTGTTTCGGTGCAGAGCGTGGATCTGCTCGAATGGTTGCTGGTACACGCCATCCATACACCAGAGGAAGAGGCGCAGAACGCACTTTTGGGATGGTTGTCTGAGCAAAGATATCCGATAGATGCTCACCTGAAAAGAATATGTTCTTTTTTACAGATAGGACTTGCGCGGTTGGGTTTCATGGATGGGGTTCCACCCCATACCCCGCAAGGGAGCGCGACTCCATTGACCCCGTGTGGGTTGAAAGAGTCCAATATTTTCAAGCAGATGACTCCTGCGCTTGAGAGTGCGCACACACGTTCTTCTTTTTTTAACTACATAAGTTCGATACAAAGCGCATCAGAAAAAATGAAGAAAGGGATGGCATCGTTGCTTGCCGAGAGTGCGGCTCCCGAAGTGTTGCATTTTTTTTGGGATGATGTGATCGAGAAGCTCTCAGCGTGTGAAGGGGGAGGGGCCTTTTTTTTAGCGGAGAAAAAACTAGAAGAAGTCTTAGACTTTTCTTTGCTGCCAGAACACCATGCGAGATTGCGAGAGATGTTTTTTCGCCTTCCCGCAGTTCTTCAAGTTCGGTTGTTGCCGAAGCTTGGCGAAGATGCTTCTGCTGAAACAGGCGAGATCTTGTTGTGGTTTTTTTTCGGGCAGTCCACCGATCTACGCTATGCAGCTTCCCAAGGGCTGCTGCGTTATCTGGGGTATCATCCTCGATGGTTGGGGCGTTTGATTGAGTTCGATGGGGAGTTATTGCAGGTCGAGCGAGATCCAGCGTGCGAGCCTTGGGGGTTGGCGCAAGAAGATCTGTTGGAGAGGTTTGCACAAACAAAGGGCGATTGGCGCGGTTTGTTTGAAGTGTGGGAAGGGCAACGCGCAGCAGAGCGTCGGCCATCTTTGTTCGGCTACTTTCGATCAGGGCGAGCGTTGATTGCGCGATGGATCGGGGAAAGCCGCGAGGGGGCTTATCTGCCTTTGTTGCAAGGTTGGTTTCGCTTGCCGAGCCTCGATCTGTGGGAGAGATCGGAGATTGCGTTGGCGTTGGCGCGGTTTGGGGATGCGAGTCCTGCGTCTTTTTTGAGAGAGCAATTGTGGCAGGTTCGGGATATCCATTTGTTTTCGGATATCCAACAAAATCTGTTGATTGCTGCGAGCCTTTTGCTGGATCGGAGTGTGCAGACTGTTGCACATATTTTACAGCAAGAGAGCGGGTTGTTTAGTGCGTACCAAGAGATCGTCAAAGTGCCGCCGATGGGGTCAGAACAGACTGCTTTGTTGATGTGGTTGTTATTACAGCTACGATCAAACTTTTTGCACACAGACGGATCATTGTTCGATGATTGTTTGGCGCGGTTGTTTTTGCTTCTGGAATTCTTTTCAAGGCCATCGTTGCGTATCGAACGAGAGATCTGGGAGGCTTTTCTGTCTGTGGTGGAAGAGATTTGTTATGATAAAAAGGAAGAATGGGACGCACTTGGAGAGGAGATGGGTTCTTGTGTTGTTGCGTACGCGCTGTCACGGCTTGGCTTTTTACCACGCAAGCCTTGGATGGACGGATATGTCGAGCAGGCGATACGGTTGTTTGGTACGTTGTCTTCGGAGGGCGGCGAGGCTTTTTGGAAGCAGCAGCGCGAAAGCTTTGAGGCATCGTTGTTTTCGTGAGCTACCCAAGCCTAAAGGCGTTGGGCTTCTGGGAGCCTTCCCGTAAGAGGTAAGCTACCAAGGCCAACGC
>CAUJFU010000361.1 GCA_963169055.1 Myxococcota bacterium | reverse complement strand
GGAGAGAATTTTGTCGTGTGCGTCGCGCAACAACATAACGCACATCAACGCCCCTCCAAACGAGCCTTCCAAGGCTTCGATCTTTGAATTGTTTGCGAAGCCCCTTCACATATTTTTCACGCGCCGTAGGCGTCGTATCATGTGTTGGGGTTGTTTTATGGCGCGTTGCCCCGCGCCCTAATCAGGCGATCCCAACAAATGATACAGAGAGCACCACCGAACATCCACCTCCGCCGAGTGATCTCGGTCGCGCCTACAACCATCTTCCCGCAGGACTGACTTTTCGCGTGGGTTCAGGACGCGATACTCGCGATCCTCGAACTCTGGCCCCGCCCCTAACAAGCGGCGTCGCATCCGCGCAAGAAACCACACAAAAAGGCACGTCGCATCTTGCACAAACAATCCGTCCACAGTTAAAACGAGACGAGTGGGCTGCCCATCAAGACGCACCACGGTTGGATGCACACCAAGCGCACGACGCGAGATCACGACTCACGTACTCCGAAAAAAGATAAGGAGAATTTCTGATGAACGAACAGTTGACGGCCCTCCCCAAACGTGTTCTTGTCGGCGTATCTTTGAGCGACAATCCCTTTGCTCCAGAGCTACGCATCGTCCAAGGCGATATCGCCTTGATCGCACAAGCTCGCTGGTACGCCCAACAGGTGGGGGCTTCGCTCACGTTTTTCCACGCCATCGAAGGGGCTGACTCCGAAGTCGTCGGCCAAGAAAAAAGCCTTCACGAGATGATCCGCGAACGTTCGGAACCCCTGCTCCAAGAGATCACGCGCTCCGCCCAAGGATTCGGTATCGACGCAAGCTATCGTATCGAAACAGGCATCGCCAGCGAACGCTTGATCCAAGCCACCGCACAAGACGGCTACGATCTGCTCATGGTCTGTTTTCATCGCGATGAATCGGCCTTCGATCGGCTCTTTCATGGCAGTACTTCCAAGCGCCTTCTGCGTTATTGTCCTTCGCCCGTTTGGGTGGTCTCTCCGCATGATGCCACGCCTGTCCTCAAACATATCCTCGTCCCTGTCGACTTCTCTAGCGCCAGCGAACGTTGTATCGAGCTTGCAAACTCGTTTGCTGCTCTCGTTGGATCTGAGCGTTATCTGCTCCATGCCCTCGAATACCCGGGCGCGATCGCGGCTCTCCACGAAGCCAACGGAAAAGAAGCCGTCCAAGCCTACCGTCAATCCGTTCGTGACGAAGCCAAGAAAAAGATCGATGCTTTTCTTGGGGAGGAGAGAAAAGGCTGGCACGTCTTTCTCGTGGATCACCCCATCGAAAAACAGACCAAACTGTTTTGCGAACAAAAAAACATCGACTTGTTGATCATGGGAACCGTCGCTCGTACCGGCATTACAGGCTTTTTTATGGGCAACACCGCAGAGCGCATCCTTGCTTCCGTCGATACGCCGATCCTCGCTGTCAAACCCAAAGGTTGGCGTACCCCTTGATACGACAAGGGCCTGCGTTCGGCGAACAGCGACCTGTCAAACCTCCTGTTTTCGTGGTCTATCCACAAAAACCCCCGTGTTTGCAGTACTCCAAGCGGCAGAGCCGTTGGTTTGAAAAAACATAAGCTCGTTCCGCCGATACGGGGTCAAGGAGGCAATGCTCCCTTGTGGGGTGTGGGGCAGCGCCCCAAAAAAAGTAAAGGATGCAGGGCACTTCCCGTTTTCTACGTCTTCGCCAAGCCGCCAAAGTGCGGCCCCTAACGAAAGGATGCAGCGATGCTTCACTCCAAGATCCGTATCCACCTCGAACAAAGCAGCCGACCGACACGTCGAAGCGCGTCTCGCCAAGAAGCAGACAGCCCACGCGCACGCCGTCGCCGCCAATGGACGCCTGAAACAGCCCAACCTGCTCAACAAGGTCTCGACTTGCTCACGCGGATCGCACGCGCTTATGCCGCTTCGGGCATCGACAACGCGATCGCTCTGGAGATCGATCAATCCGCTGTTTATCTCGACACCGAAGAACGCGAACACGATCTTGACGAGATGATGCGTGCCGCACAACGCTCCGACCTCTTGCAAAAACCCTTTGGGAATATGCACATCCTTCTCAGTCACGAAGAAGAAGGTGTGCGCGTCTTGTTTGATATCCGCGCCGATCAAGACGCCCTCGCAGGAGAAGCCCCCATCCAAACCGAGGTCTCCGCTCGTTTGCTTCAACTCCAGATCCAAAAAGGCGAAGACGCTCGCCATTATAGCGAACGGTTACGCGAATTTACCGCCGATCCCGCCCGTCTTGACTGGTCGCGCAAAGCCCTCGAATCCATCACCCAGCGGGTCGCTGCCCACCTGCGCGATGCCCTTCCCAGCGCCGAGATCCACCACGAACCTGTGACGGTTCGTCTCCAAAAGCTCACCCCCCAACAAGTCGGAAACTTCCGCAATCTGCGCTTCGGAAACCAAACTCAACCTCCACGTATGCGTGATCTCAGCCCCCAAAGCCCCGCCCCTCGGGGCCACCCGTTCACTCGGTAGGCGGGGGGGCCCCCCCCCCCGC
>CAUJFU010000360.1 GCA_963169055.1 Myxococcota bacterium | reverse complement strand
AAGATCAGAGAAAATCAAGATCGTATCGAGATGCAATTGCACACATTGGACAGGCGCACCGAAAGAAAGCGCGAAAGGTTCGCTCAAATCATTCAAGGGCACGAAGAATTCGCTGCTTTGCACGCAAATACTTCTGAAGGCAAGAAGCGCAAAGCGTTGGTAAATGCAGAGCGTCAAAAACAAGAAAATTTTCAACGAACGATGGATGTGCGAAGAGAAGAACTACTCACACAGAGACGAGCTTTTTCTTCCGAAAATACGTTCGTCTGTTTGCTTGTTGTTCAAGTAGACAAGACAGAGGGAAGCCATGACAACGTTCAAAGGTGCGTTAAAACAACTGATCGAGCAACAGAAAAAAGAAATGCCCTGCCGCCTCGTGAAACGGATTCAACATCAGGAGGTTGCGGACGATTTACTTTGGAAAATGCAGCAAAGTATTGATTTCATTCCTCCAGCACATTGGCTGGACGAACCCGAAATCGAACAGGAAAATGATATTCCGATCAGCGAGCCTGCGCTTGGTAAGCGGCATCATACGACGCCCAAAAAGAACCCTTTCACGGTGGCGAAAAATACGAAACAAACAACGCGAGATCGAAAAAACAATACAAAGAGTTTACAACCCCCGATCGCGAATTGTCCTGAAAAAAATCGACAGCAAAAAACATGTACAACAAAGAAAGAGAGTGCGATCTTTTCGGCCAAACCTGTTCTTCGCCCAAATCCGCCTCTTGCGGTAGATTTTCGGCCCCGCGTCGATGCTGGACGGAGACTGACGATGCCTTCTTGGATGCGTTACGGAACCTCACAACAACACCCTTCTTTCAAACATGGAAGGGCAATGAGCGTCAGGATAGGCGTTGACTTCGGAACGGCGTTTACAAAGGTGGCGATGCGTGCGGGCGAAGACACTATTCTGGTGGATTGGTCTGCGGTGACAGGGGACGATTCGCCGACGGGGCGTTATGTGGTTCCCGGTTTTGTTCACCGTGCGCCAGACGGCGAGTTCTGTTGGCAGCGAGACACCAACGCAGAAGTGTTGGGTAACCTCAAGCTGCCGATCATACAGACGACCTGTTCAGAGGGATGTCCTACGGCGACGTTGGCTTATCTTGCCTTGGTCATCCGCTACTCTCGGGCGTTTCTATACCACGCGTCGGAGATCAAGAACAAAGTGTCGGAACGTTCGCTCCGCTGGGAACTCAACATCGGGTGCCCAACCAAACCTCACGAAAACTTGGAAGTTGTCGAAAGGCTCCAACGCATCGTCCAAACCGCTTGGTATCTGGCAAAAGAGGAACATCTTCGAGAGCGCGATATCATCGCGGCTTGGAACCAAAGAGACGCGGATGTTGGCCTTGAAACGCAACCTGGCGTTGTGCCAGAATTTGTAGCTCAAATTGCAAGCTATCTGCGCTCAAACAAAGCCGTCGAAGGATTGCATGCGTTGATCGATATCGGTGCAGGAACACTAGACGTAGCCACTTTCAACGTCATGTTGCCGAAGACACCAGATGCTTCACCAAGAATCCCGATCTTTTTTTCCGAAGTCTGCTTACTTGGAACGCATTATTTATCGTACAACAGATATTCCAGACTTGGACTTGGATTTGAGTGGGATGACGCAGCTGCTGTCGAAACATCTGACTCCTTTGCCAAAAGAAACAACATCGCCCTATCAACAGTTCGCCGAGTCGACGCAAAATTCCAAAGAGATGTCAGTCAACGCATCCACAAGGTGATCAAAGCGACTTATACCAACGCAAAGGGATATCCAAACAGCCCTGCTTGGGACGGAGGTTTACCGACATTCATCACAGGAGGCGGCGCGATGTGCGAGACTTACCTTCAGGCCATCGAATGCAGCGAGGAATCGCTTCGAGAGAGAATGCGGGGGTCAAACCTGTCGGGTCGTTTTCGATTCATCGAGCGAGAGCCTTTTGAGGTGGTGAGACCAAACGCCGACCTTATCGGTGCCAGAGACCGACTGACAACAGCGATTGGCTTGACAGTGGACGCAGAAAACATCGCTAGAATCGTCCCGCACCGCGAGATCGAACCAATGACACTGAACACGAGAACCTAAAAAGCGACAGTGCTGTAGGCTTGAAAAACGCTGAGATCTTCGCCAATACGGGGTCAAGGGGGCGGTGACCCCTTGTGGGGTGTGGGGTGACACCCCACAAAAATAAACCCGCCTGCATCCGTTCGATGTGCAAAGAGATCAGGGAACGGTCCAAACAGCGGCTCCTGCGCCGGGATGGCGGACTTCTTTGGGATGATAAAGAGCAGCGTCGATCTCGGGAAAGAGATTGTCTTTGTTTTCGATCTCTTGGAGAGTGGGTAAGTCGATTTGATTTCGGACAAGCTGATCGGCAAGTGTCTGAAAGCGCGTGATGTGTTCGCGTGTGCGCTTTTCAGCATAGGGGACGGTGGTTTGCATGGTCATAATAAATGCCCAGTCGGAGGATTGGGCCAAGACAAGTTCGCGGGCCATCTGGTTGAGGACGCGCTTTTGGAGCGTGGTGGGATGAGAGAAGCGCCGCGTGAGTTGGGCCATTTGTTCTTCGGCGTGATGGAGGTGGGGGTAGATCCATTCGTTGGTGTGGTTGAGCCAAACGCCGTAGTATCCGTTAGCTCCCCAACTGGAGAGTGCAGGGTGGACGACTTGGTGGGATTGTGGAAGGCGGAGATAGTCTTCGGGGGTGATGAGCTGGATATCGTCTTGATCAAAGGCAGCTTTGCGGAATAGGAATTCGAGGAACAGTGGCCCTTCAAACCACCAGTGGCCGAAGAGTTCGGCATCATAAGGTGCCGTCAAGTGAGGGGTGGCTCCATGAAGCGCGTGTAAATAGCGACATTGTTTGATGCGATTGCGGAGAAAGTCGCCAGCATGGAGGGCGGCACGTTCGCGTGCCCATGTTGGGACGTAGGGTTCTTTTTTGGACAGGTCGACTTTGCCGGTGATGCGGTGGTATTTGATGCCAAGATTGCGGCGTATCCCGTCGGGATGGCGACAATCGCCGAGTTCTTCTTGGCGGAGGTCGTAGCCGAGATCGCGGTAAAACTCCCGATACAAGGGATCTCCCGGGTATCCTTCTTCGGCGCTCCAGACTTGGTGGGAGCATTCTTGATCGCGCCCAAAAGCCATCACTCCTGCGGGCGTACAGATCGGCCTTGCGGTGCCGTAGCGTGGGGGAGGATTGGCGTGGAGCAGTCCGTGGCTTTCCATAAAGAAGTATTGAAGTTCCGCATCTTTGAGCAACAATTCCATCCCGGGCGCGTAGGCGCACTCTGAAAGCCAGATGCCTCGGGGCGCGCGTCCAAAGTGCCGCGTGTAGTTGCGTACGCCGATCTCGATCTGTGCGTGGCGTGCTTCGTCGGTGGCCATCAAGGGAAGATAACCGTGGGTGGCGGGGCAGGTGACGATGGAAAGGCCGCTTTCGTCTTGGAGGCGAGCAAAGGCACCGAGCAGATCTCGCTGCCAACGCTGTGTGTAGTCTTCGTGGACTGTTTTGAGATCGTGGTAGGCGTGGTCTGACGCCTCGTGAAAGCGGGTGCCTTTGTGCGCGTGCGCTTGTCGCTCAGCAAGGGCCAACAACCGCTCAAGGCGGGCGACATAGCGGTCTTGAAGCAGCGTGTCGCAGAGCATCTCACACAAGGGCGGTGTGAGCGACATCGTGAGCGCAAAGGGGACGCGATCGCGTTCAAGGCGTTCCATCATCTGAAGCAACGGGATATACGTTTCGGTGATCGCTTCGTAGAGCCAATCCTCTTCTAAAAAATCGGGATATTCGGGGTGACGCACGAATGGCAGATGCGCGTGCAGAAGAATGGAGAGATAGCCTATCGGTTTCATTGAATCTATTCTCCTTGTCCAAGAGAAAAAAGCGGAAGTAAGCATAAGGCTTTGTAAGCTGTGGTATAGATCGAGGAATGTGCGATGCGATCGACTGTTTTTGAGGTAGATGCGCTGTGCTCGGCTGTTTTTGGGGACAAAGGCGCAGCGAGCTATTCGGTGCGTTGGCGAAGATCGATGTACCTTTTGTGATGCCTTGGGTCTGAGCTGCATCAGGCACTGCGATCTATTCGGCGCGGTGGCGAAAAGCGGCGGAAGAAGGCGCACGATGAACCAACGAAGCCGACGAGGGGAGGGGGCGGATCAACGAAGCCGAACTAGGTGCGCTGCCATGTGGAGGGAAGGTGCGAGGCGGAAAGGTCGGTGGATGGGCTTTCCAAGGAGGTGTTCGTTGAAGATCGGCGGAGGTGGGCGCGTGGCGTGGAGTTGGAGCAGGAGACAAGGGCGCGGGTGCTTGTTGGGAAGGGAAATCGCTGTGTTCGGAGGGGGTGTGGCTTGCCACCGAAGCAGCGGGGGATTCGGACGTGTGGGTGGAGAGGGTCGCAGGTGCATCATAAACTGCGGGTGTTGGGGCGGGATGGGCTTGAGCTTGTTCGGCATTCCAACGCACCCATGATTCGGGGGCTTGTGTGGAGGGGAGGGCCGCAGCAGCGTTTGTGGTGGGTGGAACTTCAAGGGAAAGGCGTCGGGGCGGAATCTTGAGATCGATGGAAGCGATCGGAAACCACGGGCGGGCGGGCGGTTGGATGTGGGCCGCGATCATACGGATTTGGGAGACTTGTGCGCGGACATAGCCGCTGTGGTATTGGGGAGGGACTTGGAATGTGTGGACGATATCGCCGCCTTCATTGCGGGCTTCGATCTTCCACGGCGACTGCGGAGGTTCGGGGGTGTTCCAGTAAACGTACACGCTTTGCGGATCGCGGATCATCGCACGGATGCGGGTGTTTTCGTATCGAGCAGGCAACGTCGGGCCTCGATCGATGTAAGGCGTTGCTGAAGTACGCGGAGGATGCGGAGGCGGTGGCTCAATCGCTGCGTGCAATTCGTCGAGATCGGGTTGGAGGACGCTGTCGCGTGGAATCGGCGGGAGTTCGGCGGTTTTGGCATTTTTTTCGGCGCGGGCTTTTTCTGCGGCTGCAAGGGCTGCATAATCGTCTTCGTCTTGCCATGCACGATCCTCTCCATCGTTTCGGATCTCGACTGTTTCGGCTCCTTTGAAGGCTTGGCTATCTTCGGTGGTCTTGGACGCTGTATCCGTTGTTTCGGCTACAAGAACCGCAGGGACGGGCACTTCTGTCTCTGTGGAGAGGGCCGTTGTGGCGAGTGTGGGGCTTGTTTCTTGCGGGCTGCTTGTTGTGGGGGCCGTTGTTGTGGTGAGTGTGGGGCTTGCTTTTTGTGGGCGGCTGGTTGTGGCTATGAAGGCCGTTTCTGTCGCCTTATTTGGGCTGCTGGTTGTGGGATTTGTCTCGTCGGATGGGTTAGCTGCTTCCAACGAATCTTGCTCTTGGTGGCGGGACAGATCGGTCGATTGGGCTGTTTGGTTCGGTATTTGTGGAGATGCCTCAGGTGGTATCGAGGCTGCCGCTTGGGGGATGTTGTTGGAGGGAGCCGCTTTGCGGGGCTGAGCGTGCGTGGATGGGGCGGGCTCGTTGTGTGAAGGCAGAGCGGTGGTCTTGGGAGGTGCTGGTTTGCGCGCCAAGAAAAAGTCTAGGATGGCTTGGATCAGGGAACGTTTGCTCATGCGGGTCCGTCCTGCGATATCCAGCGTTCGGGCGATCTGCTGGAGTTGTCGGCTGTTTTGGGATTCGAGCGCTTCGAGCGTCCAATCCGTGGGGGGGTGAGAAAAGGTCTGATCGAGTTCTGTGGCGCTTGGAGAAATGGGGAGGGGCGAGGGGGCAGCAGAGGTTTCGGCAGAAGAAAACGACCCGATGCTAGAAGAAAGCGACGCCATGTTGAAAGGAGCGTCGAGTGGCCTTGTCGGCAAGCTTTGGCTCGAAATCGCAGAAGTGCTCGGTTCGATCGTTCGAGGCTTTGTAGAGAGAGCGTTCGGAAGGGCCGTTGCGGGAGCCGTCGATACGGCAGGGAGAGCGTTCGGAAGGGCCGTTGCGGGAGCCGTCGGCACAGGGCGGACGAGCGAGGTCTCGGTGGGCGGTGAGACGGAGAGCCACGAGATGATCTCAGCGGTGCGAAGTGGTTGTTGTTGGAGCGTATCGAGGATCGCTTCGACGAGAGAGCGCTTGCTCATGCGTGTGCGGCCTGCGATATCGAGCCGTTGTGCGACGGTTTGTAAGATGCGCACGCTGTGCGCGTCCAAGAATTTTTTATCGATCATCCGACCAGCTCCTGTGTTCAAACCCCAGCGGGATGTTTGGGGGAGAAGCACGTCTCGGCCTTGAAACACGCGCTTCAGTCTTGGAGATCGAGAAGCGATCTGTTGCGGGGTGGGGGATCTCTCCCAAACGGGCAGGGGGGATACATCATCTTGGGTGGGCTGTCAACAGGAAAAAACATCAGAGAGTGTCCCGATTTAGATGTTTTGTGAAGTTTTATTACGATCTTGAAATCAAAGAGTGAATCGTTGTAATGTTTTAACAAAACAAAACAAACACAGTTGTTTTGGTCTTGCTAGACGCGATCCATCGAAGAATGTGAAGCCTTCTTTGAGCACACGCCATTCGAGCGACGGAAGCGAGGGGGTGGTTCTTGACTTCGCTTGGTGCTCTCTTGTAGCAGTAAAGCGCGAGATCTTTCGGCCATTTCTTTTGCTTTTCATCACACAGTGCCGCGAAGGCAGAGGGAACGCTGCTTGGTGGCTTGCCCTGTTGCTTGCGTTGGATCGGAGGCTGCGCTTTGAACGTTATTGATCGTTTTTCGTCCGTTCACGATCTGTTTGGGGGCCTTTGGCTTCGTTCGCTTGGTCGTCTTGGGGCGTTATGCCTTGGTTGGGTACTTTTTGGGGGGATGTGGGGATCCCAAGCTTCGGCGCAAAGCAGCGTATCGAAGGGGGGGATCGCGGGGTACTATCGCCAACCTACGATCCACGGAAAGCGGATTGTTTTTGTGGCTGAGGGCGATCTGTGGTCGGTTCCGCTCGAAGGCGGGAAAGCGCGTCGTTTGACCGTTCATCCCGGCGGCGAAGTCATGCCGCGTTTTTCACCAGACGGAAAGTGGCTCGCTTTTTCCGCAGATTACGAGGGAGACAACGATCTTTATGTGATGCCCGCAGGTGGCGGCTCTCCCCGTCGTCTGACCTTTCGCCCCGGACCCGATATCCCTGTGGCTTGGACTCCAGACAGCCAGCACATCCTCTTTATGTCCCGCCGTCGTTATCACTTTTGGAACTGGTTCTTGTACAAAGTCCATGTATCGGGCAAAGGGCCGATCACGCGCTTCCCTGTTGGCCATGCTGCGGCCCTTGCGTTTTCACCAGACGGCCAACGTGTCGCCTTCAATCGAGGCTTCCGTGAACTTCGCACTTGGAAGCGCTACACAGGCGGATGGGCGCAAGATATCTGGTTGGGTGATCTCAAAACGCAACGATTTCAGAAGTTGACCACTTTTCCCGGAACAGACGTTCATCCGATGTGGTACAAAGACCGCGTCTACTTTGTTTCGGATCGTTCAGGGACGCGCAACATCTTTTCGATGGATCTGCAACGAAAACAGATCCTTCAACACACCTTTCATGAGATCTGGGATGTTCGATGGGCGTCGCTTGGGGGCGATCGCATTGTGTACCAAGGTGGCGCGGATATCTGGTGTTTGGATCTGACCACCAACCTAACCACTCGCGTCGATATCCGCCTAACTACCGACGCGATCCGTCGCCGCCCGCGTTATATCCCCGGGTTTGCCTATTTTGAAAACTACTTTGATCTCGACAAAACGGGAGATCGCCTTGTCCTCAACGTACGCGGCGATATCTTCCAAGTCCCCACTCAAAAAGGCGGCTATCCTGTCCGTGTCACCGCATCTTCCAACAGTCGAGAAAAATTCCCTTCTTTTCTACCAAGCGGAGACAAGATCATCGCAATGTCCGATGCTTCGGGCGAAGATGAAATAAATATCTACGACGCGCTTGGCGAAGATCCGCCCAAAGCCGTGACCACAGGTGGAAAAGTCTGGCGCTTTTGGCCCGTTTCTTCGCCCGACGGAAAATGGGCCTTATTTTCAGACAAAGATCTCAATCTGTGGTTGGTGGAGATCGCCACAGGAAAGACGCAACGGGTCGATCGATCCGAAACTTGGGAGATCTATACCTACTTCTTTTCCCCAGACAGTCGCTACGTCGCGTACGTCAAAGCCGAAAAGAATCGATTGTCCTCGATCTTCCTCTATGATATCCAGAAAAAAGCCAGTATTCGTGCAACACGGGATTGGACGAATGATTATGCTCCTACTTTTTCGGATGATGGAAAAACTCTGTACTTTCTGTCGGATCGTTCTTTTGACCCGATATTCGGGAACTTTGATTTTCTCG
Organism: Myxococcota bacterium; assembly: GCA_963169055.1. Lineage (GTDB taxonomy): Bacteria > Myxococcota_C > UBA6777 > UBA6777 > UBA6777 > JAKLKB01. Next base: position 4,829 of record CAUJFU010000360.1, on the reverse strand, counting down.
ATATCGTGGACAAAACAACGCGTGTCTACGCTCTTTCTCTCGAACCCAAAACCCCCACGCTTTATCGTATCCAAGATGCTTTGATCGACGCACGAACCAAAGCAGAGGCCCAACAAAAAACGGACTTATCCAGCACCAAGATCACCGCCGCCGCCTCCTCCTCAGCCAAGACGCCTACCACACAGCCAGCCAAGACCGCCGAGCCTTCGGTCGGAAAAGGCACACAACACGCTACGAAAACAGCTTCGCCCGATTCAAATGCTGGAAAACAACATCGGAAAACAAAAGAAAAAAGAGCAAAAAACTCGAAGAAAAAAGAGCAAAAGAAAAAAGCACCGCCTCAGATCGTCGTGATCTCTGAGGGCCTCGAAGATCGAGCCACTTTGTTGCAGGAGATCCCTGCGGGACATTATTTTGCGCTGCGAGCAGCCAAAGGACGCTTGTTTTGGATGAGCCGTCCCACCTTTGGCGTGATGTCGCGGGCACGTTGGCAGTCGCCTGTCAATACCTTGCATGCCTTTGATCTTAAAAATAAAAAGGTTCTAACGATCGCACCGAGCATTCATAGCTACGATATCTCGGACGATGGCAACAAAGTGGCGATCCGCCGTGGAATGCGTTTTCAAGTCTTTTCTAGCCAAGCCCCTACCGCCCCAAAGGGCGATGTTGGGATCGTGGATCTGTCTTCTCTCTCCAAGTTTCGCGTCAAACCTGCCCAAGAATGGGCGCAGATCCTTAAAGAAGCGTGGCGACTTCAACGCGACTTTTACTGGGCGGCAGATATGGCCAAGATCCAATGGGACAAGATCGGGGCACGTTATCTCAAGCTGCTACCGCGCCTTTTGACGCGGGGTGATCTCAACGATCTGATCGGCGAATTGATCGGTGAGTTGGGAACTTCGCATACCTATGTTTTTGGTGGAGATCGCCGCCCTGTCGAGTGGATCGCGCATGGGCTTCTTGGGGCTGACTTTGAGGCCGATGCAAGCGGGTTTTACAAAGTCAAGCACATCTTGCGCGGCGCGCCTTGGGCGCAACACCTTGCTTCGCCGCTTGCCGCCCATCATCTCGGAATCCAAAACGGCACTTATGTTCTCGCCATCAACGGCCAGCCCCTCACCACCAAAACCTCGATGTATGCGTCCCTTCAGAACACGGCTGGTAAAACTGTGATGTTGCTCGTCAACGACAAACCCACGCGCCAAGGCGCCCGTCGTGTCTTGGTCAAAGCCATCTATGCAGGGCAAGACAGCCAACTGCGTTATATCGATTGGGTCGAAAGCCGCCGCCTTTTGGTGGACAAATGGAGCGGAGGGCGTGTTGCTTATCTCCATCTTCCCGATATGTCGGCCAATGGACTCGTTGCCTTTTATCGTATGTGGTATCCCCAGCTTCACAAGCACGCTCTTTTGATCGATGTGCGCGGAAACGGCGGAGGCAACGTCTCGCAGATCCTGATCCAAAAACTCGCTCGTCGTATCTGGGCAGCCTTTACCGCACGCAACGTCAAAACCGCTTTTTGGACGGCTCCTTCGGCTGCTTTTCGCGGACACATGGCCGTTTTGACCAATCAAAATGCAGGCTCGGACGGCGATATCTTTTGCCGTTCTTTCCAGATCCTCAAGATGGGGAAAGTGTTTGGCACGCGCACGTGGGGCGGCGTGGTCGGAATTCGCGGTGGCAAGTTCTTTTTGGATCGCGGTATGACAACACAGCCCGAGTTTGCTTGGTGGTCCCGTCAAGATGGCTGGCGGATCGAAAATCAAGGCGTCACTCCTGATGTGATCGTCGATAACCTTCCTGAAGATATTGAGAAGAAGTATGATCGACAATTGAAGAAAGTGACCAAACACCTGCTTGATCTGCTCCAACAATCCCCTATCCCACCGCTGAAATTCCCTGCCTCTCCCGACAAGTCGATCCCCGGCTTCCTCGAACAATGGAAGCAATGGACCCAAGAAGCCCAACCCGCCCCCATCCGCCTCCCTAAAGAAAACTAATCTTTCTCAACATCCAGCAGCACAGGAATTTGCGGTGGGATGGTGTTTATGGGGCGTTGCCCCACACCCCACAAGGGACCGAAGGCCCCTTGACCCCGTTGTTGGTGTGATCGCAAGTTTTTCACACCAACAACGGTTCCGCTTGAAGTTCCGCGAACACGGGGTTTTTCTTGGCTGTGTTCTCGTTGATCAAGTGGCCGAGAGCGGTATCATGCGCTTTTCGGCGTCAAGGGGGAGAGAGCCGGGGAGCAGAGCGCACGCAAAGCGAAGAGGATTTCGGATGTCCTGTGAACTCATCCATTCGAGGGCGGTTCGGACGAGTTTTGCGCCTTCGTCGTTTGCGAGCCAGAGTCCACGACAAAGCATCGTTGCGTGGGTATAAGCGAAAGTATCTGTATCTTCGAGGCGAGCTTCTGCGGCGGTGAGATATTGAAGTCCTTGTTCGGGTTTGCCATCCAAAAAGGCACAGCCTGCCCGCAGTTGAAGAGACCAAGGAAAAGCCCACCGCACGACTTCGCGTTCGATGATCTTTGCGCAGCGCATGGCCTCACGGAAGAACTTTTTGCGTTCTGAACCCAGACTTTGGATCGCACACGCCAACGCACAGCGCCCACGCAGATGGTACAATTCGATGCGGTTGAATTGGATTTGAAGGAACAAACCTCGTCGGATCTGTCCCCATTGTTGATGGATGTATTCCCATAAAGGAAACGGTCGATCTTGGTACAGCGCTACTTCGCCTCGGTTGACCAACTCGATGTAGTGTTGAAGGTGGAAGTTTCGCTTGGACCAAGGTTCGAGCGCCAACTCGATCGTTTCGAGCGCACGTTCGGGCTGATCTTGTACGAGGAGCAGCTTGGGCGCGACTCCAAGCCGCAGGTTCGTTTGGGTGTACAGATCGCCGCGTTCTTCGGCCTCATGCAAGATGATCGGCAATCTGCTGTGGCATTCTCGAAATTCTCCCATAAAGAGCAGGGCATTCATCGTATAAAAGTGGGCGTTGGAAAGCTCCCAAGTCACGCCTGTGCAACTTTTTCTCAGGATGCTCTCTGCTTGGCGGCATCGGTCGTAAGCCCGTCGCCATGAACCGCCCGTAAAAGCCGCAAATCCCGTGGTGAGAGAACAGAACCCGATGATATGGGGGTTATTGAGTTGTTTTCCGATGGTTAGCGCTTGAGCGGTCATCTCTTCGGTGCGGCGTTGTCTGTTGTGATTCCGACTAGAGCGTTGGAAAGAACCGTAAGCAGCTTCCATGGCGTAGGCCAAGGCCAGTCGGTAGGGATCGCGTGCGCGGATAGCTTCGAGGAGGTGTTGCGCTTGGAAAGCCATCCCCTGCAACGGATCGATCAGACCCGCGTCGATCGAGACGACACGACACGCCTCAAGACGCAAGGTTTGTTCGAGGCTAAGTCTGCTCGGAAATTCGGACTGTTTGTGCTTGCTTGTTTGGTGTTCGTAAAGTTCTTTGAGATCGACGGTCGTCTGTGTAGGAGAACTGTAGAGGGACTGGTTGTGATGGAAGGGAAGATCAAAGATGTCTGGAAAGCGTTGAAATAAAAGGCGGATACGGTATCGCAGCCACGTCCAGATGGTCTTGCTCGGAGAGTGGCTCCACTGGAGGTTGAGCTCTTTGAGCAGGGGAGGGAGGATGTCAAAGCCCCGCTGAAGCTGGCCACAACGGATCAACTGTGTGGCTGCTTGGAGTCGCAGTTGGCGTTGGAGGTTTTGGGCTTCTTCTTGTAGGATCTTCTGCTGTCGCTGAAGGTTTTGTGTGAGTTCGGCAGCTTTTAGATAAGCATCCGCAGAACTTTCGCCGAGACCTTGTGCGGCGAGAGCACCCGCGAGTCCTCGATAGAGGTCGCGCTCCTGAGCGATATCGGGCTGGAGGGTGAGTGCGTGCCGATACCATCGGGCTGCTTGGGCGAAGGCGAGAGCTTCTTCGGCGTCACGAGCCGCCCGAAGCGTGTACGCCAACGCTTCGAAGAAGTCGCCTGTTTGGGACAGGTGGAAGGCCAATCGCTTGGCGTCGGGCATCTGTTCTTCGGAGAGCGCGTTCGCAAGGCGTTTGTGGAATTGGCGCTTTGCCTCGGTATCGTGTTGGTCAAGCAGCTCTAACAGTGTCTCTCTGTGTCGTTCGTGGTAGATGTCGATCTCTTCGTCCTTCTGGCTCTCACGAAGTCGGATCAGATGCTGGTGTCGGAGCTGGCCGAGATCTGCGGCCTCAAGCGGCGAATCGAGGACGCGCAACAAGAGTTTTCTTGTGGTCGGTTGCCCGGCTGTAGCGAGCAGATAAAGCAGTTCTTTCTGCTTGTCTGAGAGCTGCGAGAAGCGAGCCTCGAACACCTGACGGAGTTGGACGGACTGTAGCATGGGTCCGAGCTTGTCGTGCCATTCGTTGTGAGCGACGTCGCCTTCGGGGGAGTCTTCTTCGGCTTCTGTGGAAGCTTGAAGCAGGTCGGCGAGTTGTTCTGCGGGGGTGTGTTGCTGAAGGTATCGGACCAGTTCTTCAAGAAGATAAGGATTCCCACCGGCTTGTTTTGCGATAGAAAACAGCAGCGTTGAGCGACTTTTTGAAGGTTGACCCAACATCAGCGCAGCGAGCTCGGCAGCTTCGGCTATGGAGAGTCCTTTGACCACGAGGCGCGTAAGGGGGAAGGTGGCCCCAAAGAATTGATGGTGGATCAGAAATTTTTGTAGGAAGGGGCTGCTGTCGAGGTCTTCGCTCCGAAAGCAACCAAGGAAGAGCAGGGCGGGCGGATCGGGGGGGCGCAACAGCTCGATCAACAGCGCCGCGCTGTCCTCATCGCCCCATTGCAGATCGTCGATAAA
>CAUJFU010000359.1 GCA_963169055.1 Myxococcota bacterium | reverse complement strand
CACGAAAACCCCCAACTACGTTAAGAAGACTTTTTCTTTTTTGGACGTTGTGAGGGTGCGGAAGGGGCGGAGGTGTGGGTGTTGGGGGAGTTTGATTTGGGGGCGTGGGTTTTGGAGGCTTGGGGATCGGCGGATCGGCGGCCACCGTGGGGGGGGCTGCTGCGAGGGCCGCGAGGTGTAGCTTTGCGGGGAGCGGTGCGTGCGTTGCGACCTTGATCGCCCGGTTTTCGGGCGCGAGAGAGGCCGCGATCACTTTCGCGGAGGTCATCTTTGGACAAGGACAGGTCGCGAGAGTCGAGGACATGAAGAGAATCGAGATGCTTCTGCAAGACAGCGCGCACCAATTCGAGTGCATCTTCGGGGGGGATGGATTCGAGAAGTTTGTCGGTGATCCGTCGAACGTTGCGATGCACAGGGGTTTCAGCAAACTGCATCAGTTCGGTGAGATGGCGCTGTGCGATGCTGGCGAGGATATCGTGTTGGGAAGGCAGTTCGAGATGCTTGAGCGGCAGATCAAGGGCCTTCATGTGCGCACGATAGCGATAAAAGGTTTGGGGCGTCACCAAGGTCCATGCGCGGCCATCTTCACCAGCACGTCCAGTCCGACCGATACGATGGGTGTAGCTTTCGAGATCGGGTGGCACGTCGAAGTTCAAGACCAACGGCAGGGCTTGGATATCGATGCCACGGGCTGCGACGTTGGTGGCGACGAGGTATTGGAGGCTGCTGCTGTGGAAGCGTTTGAGTGTATCTTCGCGGGCTTCTTGACTGAGATCACCGCTGATGGGGGCGGCATTAAAGCCGCGAGATTCGAGGGCGCTGGCGACTTCGCGGCATTCTTCGCGGGTGGCGCAAAACAACATGGCTTGTTTTGGAGCATGAAACAGCAACAAGTTGATCAAAGCGCCCAAGCGTTGGTCATTTTTAACGAGAAGGCAAGCGTGTTCGATGTTGGGAGGGGTGGCATCTTCGGAAGACAGATCGAGGCGCACAGGGTGACGCAACATCTTTTCGGTGACGCGGATCATCTGCCTGTCGATGGTGGCCGAAAAAAACAGGACTTGGATCTCGGTGGGAAGGGCATCTTTGACGACGTTTAATTCTTCTGCAAAGCCGATATCCAGCATCTGATCGACTTCATCCAACACAAAACATTGGATCTGCTTGAGTTGCAGAGAATTTTGGCGAATGAGATCGGCGATCCGTCCCGGGGTTCCGACGACGATATCGACACCATCGCGCAGGGTCTTTTTTTGGCGTGCGTACGAAGAACCCCCGATAATCGAGAGGCAACGCAAACCAAGCGTTGCGAGAGTGGTCGAAAAGACGGCCTCGACTTGGTTGGCGAGTTCACGGGTGGGGGCCAAGACCAAAGCGCGGGGTTGGCCGTCTTGGGAGGGGCCACCGAGCTTCAAGCCGATGGGAAGGGCAAAAGCAAGCGTTTTGCCTGAGCCTGTTTGGGCTTGTACCAACACGTCACGCCCTTCCATCGCAGGGCCGATGGCGGCCTTTTGAACGGGAGTGGGTGTGGTGATGCCTTGCTCTTGGAGAACACGCAGGATGGACGCAGGCAGAAAAGAAAAGTCTGTATAAGAAGGAACCGCTCCCTCAGTAGAGGACGTGCCTTGTGCTGGCTGCGCTGCGAGAGAAGCCGAAGTATTCGGTTGGATCGCAAGAGAGGCCGAGGTGTTGGGTGGCGCGACGAGAGGGAGGGTTGTGGGGGCGCTGGATTCGACAACGCGGGCAGTTTTTTTCGATGGCATGGGATCTTTCGTTGACACATTCTGAAGGGGTTGAGAAACCGAGAGACGTGCGGTTCTCTTCTCGGAAGAGATATCGATGGGGTTCATGTTTTTTACTCGTCCCAAACGGCGGGCGCGAAGCCCGATACGAAGGGTTGCAGGGTTGGTGCGAAAAAAGACACGCGGACGATCAGCGATATCTTTTTTGGCAGATGGGCGGGGATGAAAGCAGCGGATCAACGGCAGGTGGGTCAGACTGGGTGGATCGTGCTTGAGCAGATCGCACGGTATGGACGGCCATACACAACGAAAACACTCGGGAACTCGCCTAAACGAAGCGCACCTTATACCAAAGGATCGCATTTATGCAAGCCCAAAGGTGTCTTCTTTGATCTCTAGGGCACAAAAGACAAGACAGAAGCAGGAATCCGAAGATTTTTATTTGGGCGGCGAAAGCCTACATGGATGAGCGAAACAACAAAGCGGGTGGCGCAGCATCACGGGGAGAGGAAGTGCGCAGATGCCCCCACGTCGGGGAGTTGGGAAGTGTTGGCAGATCGCGGCGAACATATTTGGGTTGGGGGGGGCGATGTACAAACATCCAGATCGCACCGACAAGAACAAGGCCGACGCCGACGCCCGTCACGATCCAACCCACCCGATCAAGCACAATGGCCTCGTCTTCGGCTTGTTTTACGGCAGAAGCGGAAACATCGGAGAATCCGTTGTTTTTGATATCTTCATTGGCTTCTTTGATCTTGCGATCGCGGTCGGTCATTCGGCCCGCAGAGATTGCAAAACACACCAAACCGCCAACCACAACAGCCGCGCCAACGCCTTCAAGAACCCATGCCCCGATGGGCCACTGCCCTCCCGGGATCTCTTCGTCTTTGTTCTGTTTTGAATCGCCTTGGCTTTGGGCCAGCCGCAAACGGCGGACGATCTCGTGAGATGGTGCCTCGTTGGATCTGTTTGGTTTGGCGGCTCGTTCTGTTCGTTCTTTTTGATGGCTGTAAGCCTTGTTGTTTCCGACAGTTTGAACGATGGGCTTTGCCCATGCCTCTGACGAACACCACGCGATCAACGCGAACATCCACCCAACGATCGTTTTCTTGTGCATCTGCATTCTCTCCGTCTCTCTAGGCTCTTGTGCTTTTGGATTTTTTCGGTGGAATTTTTTAGGGCTGAGGGGGTGCGCATTGCGGTGCGCAGATCGACATGGTTCCGAAGGTACAGCACTGGGTAGTTTGTGGGCAGTCCGTGTTGGTCTTGCAAGGCGTACACAAACGAAGGGTTTGCCCGCCAAACGGGAACGAGCCGCACGTTTGGCCTGTGCAACAATCGCTGTCTTGTGTGCAAAAACCTTGTGCGGTGAGATTTCCCTTGCACTGTCCGGCCTCTGGGGTGGGTTCAGGCGTCGCTTCTTGGACAGCTTCTGCATTCGGTTCGGTGGGTGCGCCCTCTTGGGTGGTTTCGGTGGGTGTGCCTTCTTGGGTGGTTTCGGTGGGTGTGCTTTCTTGGGTGGTTTCGGCATCCGCTGTTTTTTCTTGTGCAGCGGGTTCTTCGGGAGTCGTCGGTTCAGGCGTCGCTTCTTGTTCGGGGGTGGCTTCGGCAGGCTTTCCACCGCAGATCCCATCTTGGCAAGCCAAACCATCCCAACAGTCCGCTGCTTTCCCACAAGACAAGCCCTTCGAGCCGTTTAAACCGCCATCCGTCTTCCCATTCAAACTGGGTTCAACACACGCCCCACTCCACGCGGCCACCGCCCACAACAACACCATCCAACCCATCCCATACCAAGGCTTGAACATCAAACAAACTCCTCACCATCGACGCGATCACGCGCTTTTTGCTGCTCTCGAACGAAGCATTGACCGACACAAAGCACCGAAGATCTTCCAAAAGATCCGCTGGACAAGCCATCCTTGGCCGATCAAGCGCCGCCTAACATAGCCACCCCCCCCAAAAGCACAAGGGCAGCTTCACGCAGCCCGCTCCCCACCACGACACGATATCCCCATCCCATCGTGCGTTGAGCGAGTATCCCACCAGTGCAACACTCTCTTTGCGAGATCGCAACCTGCCTTTTGCTGAGTTCTTCGCGAGATCGCAACCTGCCTTTTGTTGAGCGCGCAAAAGCCCATGGTGGCGTCGTTTTAACGTTTGCGCCATGCGCAACGAAAGCCGATGGCGTCGTTTTGTGTGTCGGGCGAAGCGGGACGGAACGAAAAAGTGGTGATCTCTTGGCTGAGATTTTTCCATGACCCCCCCGCGATGAAGCGGGTGGGGCAGGCCAAAGACGAACTTTCGGTGCAGTCGTGCAACCATTCCCAGACGTTGCCCGCGAGATCGTACACTCCCTGCGGGGTTCGGCCTTGTGCGCGATGGCTCATTCCGACAGGTCGCGCCCCACTGCCACATCCCCGATAATGCGCGTATGCACAAGAAGGCGTCGCTTCACCCCAAGGAAAGCGTTGCATCCCGTCACCACGCGCTGCACGAGCCCACTCGATCCGCGATGGCAAGCGCTTTCTGGCCCAATTGCAATATAGATCGGCATCTGCCCAACTGACGTGGATCATCGGGTGGTTTTCGGGGATGCTTTTCGAGACAGGAGTGTTGCGGAAAAAGCCTGTGTAGACTTCTTTGCATACTTTTTCTTGCATACACCTCCGATACTGCCGAACAGTCACTTCGAAGCGATCCAGCCAAAAGCCATGCACCTTGCGCACCGTCCGTCCCCATAGAACGGGGCCTTCAGGGATATAGGCCATTGGAGCGATGGCAAGGACGTATTGGGATGGGCGAGGCGGAGAAACAGGGAGAGCGGGTGGTCGAGATGGTTCGGGGGCTTTGTGCGCCACCCGAATAGGCCGCCGCTTTCGCCCAAAGCGGCGATTGCGTGGAGATCGGGTTGAGGAGATGGTGGATTGTGAAGTTTCTTCGACGGAAGGCTCGATAGGATCGGACTCAGGAAGATCGCTTGCATCATCGTTTCGAGGGGGAGGCTCTTGCGGTGCGGTAGATTCGGCAGAAGGGATGGGCATTTCGGAAGAAGAAGCAGAGGGACGGGCGGGCGAAGAAGGCACAGACGTTTCAGCGTTGGGGGTGGGGGTGGGTGCGGAGACCGAAGCAGGAGCGAGCGCTCCTATGGGTACCGCTGACGTTGCGAGGGCTTTTGGATGTTTTGGTGTTGAAGTCTCGGCTTTTTTCTGAGTGCTGCCATAAAGCAACGCAACGGCGAGCGCGATCAAGGCGAGACTTGCGAGCAACATCAGCAAGGCAGGCCACGGCAGGCGTTTGGCGGGAGGCTTGCGCACAGGAAAGGAGATCACATCAAGCTGGGTTTGTGTGGCGTGTGCAGTTGGCGAGATCGCGGCAGCAGCTCGTCGATAGGCATCCAGCGACGAAGGATCGGCAGGATATCCCCCGATCTGGGTGGGTTCTTGGGAGAGTGGGATCTCGTCTTGCTCGGCACGCAATGCCTCATCCACAGCACGCTCCAAGGCAGCGTCTTCTTCGGCTTGTGCGCGCTGTTTTGCAGCGGCGGTGGTCTGTCTTGGTGGTGGGGCATCGGAAGCATGGGAAGGAGCCGCGCTAATCTTATTTGTGGACGAAGAGGGAGAAGTGGAGGCAAGCATCGAAAGATCGCCGAGCAGCCCGGGACGCTGGATGGTAGGAGAATAGAGATCTTCTTCTTGTCCCAAAGCGATATCGCCGAAGGGGCGGCCCTCTTTGTGATGCGGTTCGGAAGCACCGTCAACAGGGGTGAATTGATGCCCGTCGGTGGGTGTGCCGATGGGGGTCGAAGCATACGAAACGCCCGTGGGGTTGGGCGTTCCTCTGTTGGAGGAGGGAGGACGCGAAAGGGTATTTTCGGGATCGATCATAGGCGGGCGAGGAAGAGTGGCGTAGTTTTGGCGTTTGGTCGAGGCTTGGGTGGCGGCGTTGTTGTTGTTGAATTGTGCGATGGCTTCGTCGGAAAGAGCTTGTTCGATGGCGCGTTGAAAGGAGAGACAGTCTGCGAAGCGTTGGGACGGGGATTTAGAGAGACTGCGCAAGACGATCTCTTCGAGGGCGGGAGGGATATGCAAGCCGAGCGAAGAAGGCAGAGGTGGGGGCAAGTGGATGTGTTTTTGGAGCAGTTCGTACGCTCCTTGGCGCGTACCGGGCGGCTCGAAGGGAGTGAAGCCACAGATCGCTTCGTACAGAGAGATGCCGACGCTGTAGATATCGGTTTGAGGATTGGGTTCTTGGCCTTGGATCTGTTCGGGGGCCATATAACAAGGCGAACCCAAGACCACGCCCACATCGGTCAATCGGGAATCTGCACGCGCCATCGCGATCCCAAAGTCTGCGATCTTGACGAGCAGATCATCGCGAACCAAGAGGTTGGCAGGCTTCATATCCCGATGCACCACGCCTTCGCGGTGGGCATACCCAAGCCCCGCCAAGATCTGCGAAAAGATCTCGCGCAACACTGCAAGCGGAAAACACGGTCGTTGCGAGATCGTGCGCAAGATCGATCCCAGATCTCTCCCGGGAACATACTCCATCACAATGAAGTAATCTCCGCCTTCTTGCAAAACGGTGCGGATCCCCACGATGTTTTGATGAACCAATCGCGACTGCGTGCGGGCTTCGCGCAAGAATCGTTCAGGATCGATCAAGACACCTTTTTTTCGCTTTTTGAGGTACTTGATCGCCACAGGGACATGCAGCAACAGATCCATCCCACGAAAGACGACTGAGGGTCCGCCTTCTCCCAAAAAAGCCTCGATCTGATAGACATCCTTGAGGACGCGCCCGATCAGTTCTTCGTGGCTCACGACGCGCCTCCTTCTCTTGCGTGGCGCTCGCTCTCGCGCACCGACGCTTCTTTTGTTGCGCGGCGTTCGCTCTCGCGCACCGACGCTTCTTCTGTTGCGCAGCGTTCGCTTTCTCGCTCTAGTGCTTCTCGCGCCACTTCTTCCAACAGGCGCACGCCGAGATCAAAGGCTGCTTCGTCCAGCAAAAATCGCGAATTGTGATGTGGAGCCGCTCCTTCGACAGAAGCACCGCCCGCCCCTACAAAGAAAAAGCACCCCGGCACAACCTCCAAAAAAGACGCAAAATCCTCGCCCGCAAGCATCGGTCGTGTGCGCAAAGCGCCACGATCCACCCAACGCAGCGCAATGTCCCGAACCAAGGCACTTTCCGCTTCGTGATTCACGAGCGGTTGTTGAAGGCGAGAAAGGCGGATCTCTGCATGACAACCATGCGCAGCGGCGCTGTGTGTCACCACTTCTTCTAACAAACGCGGAATCACCGCCCACGTCTCAGGTTCCAACGTGCGGATCGTCCCCACCAAACGCGCCGTACTTGGGATCACATTAAACGCATCGCCCGCCTGAAACTGCCCGATCGTCACAACCACAGGCGACATCGGATCGATCCGACGGCTGACCAAGGTCTGCAACTGCGTCACCATATAAGCTCCCGCAACCAACGGATCCGCCGTATCATGCGGAGCCGCCGCATGTCCTCCCCGACCGTGTATCACGATCTCCAGATGATCGACCGAACCCATCGCAGGGCCTGTGGTCACAGAAAGGCATCCCGTCGGCAACAGCGACCAGACATGCAATCCATAGATCGCAAAAGGCTGTGGGTCGGACAAAACACCTTCCTTGATCATCTCGATCGCGCCACCCGCCCCTTCTTCTGCGGGTTGAAAGATCAGCCGAACTCTCCCATGCTTTGGGGGTTCTGCAACCAATCGACGCGCCACAGCCACCAACACCGATGTATGCGCATCATGACCACACGCGTGCATCACCCCCGAATGCTTCGAGGCAAATTCCAACCCCGTTTCTTCTTGGATCGGCAGCGCGTCCATATCTGCTCGCAACGCCACCATCGGCCCAGACACACCGATATCTGCAACCACACCTGTTCGTGCCACACCTGTTCGTACTTCTAGCCCCAACGCTTGCAAGGCTTCTGCAACCACTCTTGCGGTACGTTCTTCTTGCCACGAAAGCTCGGGATGAGCGTGAAGATCATGACGCATGGACAACAACAACGCTTGTTCTGCCTTGGGTAATCGCCACCGTTCTGTCAACGCCGTCTCCTGCATCTGTGCGCTCCACCTGATCCTCTTGACTCGACCTGTGCGTTTCTTTGCGCCTACACCTTGCCCAAAGACTCTATCTTCACCAAATCTATAAAGCCGTAAAGACGCTTGTGTAAACGCAAGCCTTTGTTTTTCTCACAAGCGCGCTTAAATCCCCATCCATCGGCATGGATACGTTTTCTCTTTGCGTCGTTGGATCAAAACAAAAGGCACCCTCACCACCCGCGCATCGTTGCCCCCGCGATGCCGATAGGTCGATCATGGTTGTTCGTATTCATGGCCTTGTGCGCGCACACAAAATCCTCCGAACACAACTCCAACACGGAATCCCTGTTGCTTCGCAATCTCATTTTCGCCAAGAAGTTCAACAACTTCTGCGCAGAATCGAAGATATCTGTTCTTCGCACCGCATCACCCCCTATGATCTTCCTGCCCCCTCGCGTCAAGCCTACCAATCCCTCAAAGCCATCGATCTCCACAAACTACCTCCCCCCTCACAGCACACACCTCTCGCTCCTCGCCCGCTTCGCATCCCCGGCCTGCTTCACATCGGACAACATCTCACCCTGCGCATCTGGCAACAACTCGATCCACTCGCCCTTTCGAGCGATGCACAACGGCAACTTCGCATTGAAATCGCCACCCACGCCACACAAATCGAAACGCTTTGCCAACAACAACAACAAACTCCCTCTGCGCTCGAAGAACCCTCGCAGCGTGTGTACGCATGGCTCTGCTTTCTTTCGCGCCAAGATCACTTCTCGGCCCTACTCCAAGCCCTTCTCTGTGTACGAAAACGTGCCAAGAGCCTCCCCCCCTTCCCCAAGCCCCTACGCATCGAGATCTTCCCCATGCAAGCCCTTTGGCGCACACGTGTCTTTCGCGACGAGCTACTGTTGCGCTGTAACCCCGGATTCCTCGACGCTGACGAATCGCTTTGGGATGCCATCCTTTGCTCTGCCTTTGCACACGCAACCACCGAGCAAAAACAGCTTGTTCGCGCCTACGCTGATCACGAAGACTATCAAGATATCCAACTCACTCTCGAAGCCTTTTTGCCCCAGCCTCCCGCCTCTACACGCGGACAACACCACCATCTCTGCGAAAGCTTTCTGCGCGTCAACCATGCCTTCTTTCAAAATCAACTCGCCTCACCGCAACTCCGCTGGAGTCACCGCCCAACCTCTCGCATCCTTGGGCATTATCTCTCTAGCCATGATCAAGTGATGATCTCCACCTCACTCGATCACCCCGATGTTCCGCGTTTTGTGTTTGATTTTGTGATGTTCCACGAACTCCTTCACAAAAAACACGGAGCCTCTTACCAACAAGGCCGACGCATCGTCCATTCCAACGACTTCCTCGCTGAAGAACGCACTTACCCGCGTTATCACGAAGCAGAATCCTTTCTCCGCTCTTGGGCTCGTGATCATCTGAGGGGCAAGTGATCAGGCACTATCGATCGAGCGGCGGTGGGGGGGGCGGTCGCAAGATCCGCAACATCTCTTTGTGGCGCTCGCATCCGACTTTGGCACCCAACGAACAAGCCCGTTGATAGGTCTTCATCGCGCCCTTTACGCGCTGGCTTCCGCCTTCTCCTCGAATCTGCATCTCTGCGAGCAAGGTACAACCGTGACCATGACGCCCGACCTGACAAGCCCGACGAAACAACGTCCGCGCTTCGTAAAGATTCTGCGGCCCACCCAACCCGCGCAAAAACAACCCACCCAGATGCACACAACCATCCATCGAACCCATCCGACAAGCCTTGTCATGTAGACGACGCGCCATCCGTAGATCTTGTGTCACCCCCGTCCCGCCGCCCACCATCACCCCCGCAAAGTCGCATGCCTCTGCATGATTCCCCTGACACGCCTTCAACATATACGACATCGCCCGATTTATCGAAGGTTTCACCACCTGCCCTTTGTAATACGCCCCGCCCACCCACCAACAAGCCTCCCCTTCTCCTCGCGCACACGCCTCCTCCAACAACTTCCGACCACGCTTCCAATACGCCACTTCTTGCCGACGCAAGGACACCGAAACGCGCAAACCCGAACGCCGCCTCGTCGCTTGCTCTTCAGCCCATCGCCAACACGCTGCACCGTTTCCCCGTTTGCAAGAAAGCTCTAACACTCCCATCGCTTCGGGCGTTCGCCATGCTAAGGCTTGCCCCGTCTCCCAAATCACCGCAACCAACGCACCGATCAACACCACCACACACCGCACACTCTCACGCATCTTTTTTCTACCCTTGCCTTTGTTCTGCCCTTTTGCAAACATACTCGCCTTTGCGCTATCAGCCTCTTTGTTCTCTCTCTTGATTTTGCGCATCCTCCGCCCTTTTCGCATCTAACCAAGACCATGGAAACGATCATGCACGATATCCACTCTAGCCCGTTCCACACCAACCGCTCCTCGCGAATGTTGCTGTTGCTCTCCGCCTTCTTCTCGATCTTTTGTCTCACAGGCTGCCAGATCATCCAGACGCAGACCTCCCCAAACCACCTGCCTTGGTTGTCTTGGCTATTTTGGGCCTTGCTTGCTTGCTCCGCGCTCACTTTCGTTCGAGGACTCCAACAAGAACACGATAGCCTCAGCCTCAGCGGTCTTCTGTTGCTCGGTTTTACCATGCTTTGGTTTGCGTGGCGCATCCTCCCCTTCTCTTTTTCCAAACAACCTCTCCTTCTAATATTGCTCCAATCCGCCGTATTACTCGGCTTGTTTGCGTTGGTACTCTTGTTCTTGCTTCGCGTCCTCGAAGATGGTTCCCGCTCTGCCGCATCCCTCGCTTTCTTGCTACTGTTTTTCCTCACCCTCCCCTACACCCGCGCCACCACACCTCCGCCTGCACCGCTGCGCCTACCCCAAAGCCTTCAATCCCTTTGCTTTGAGAAAACTCCCGTCCCTTCGGTGCTTTCCTACAACGCCGATACTTGCGTCAAGCTCGCACGCCTCCAACTCCGCCTCCAACACCATCTCCAACATACCCTCTACCCACTGCGCAAAGACTACACCCAACGGCTCCGTGATAGCCTCCCTCCCTTCAAAGAAAAATTCACCCAACTCCCCACCGCGCAACAAACCCCCCAAGGTATCGAGAACAGCCTCCTCATCTACGAATGGAAACGCCTTCGCCAGATCGCCATCCTCCAATACCAACTCGAATCCTACCAACAACGCGCCGAACAAGCCCTCGCCCAAAGTCGCTTTTATCTCTGGGAGCTTGCGCAGATGATACGTCTCAACCAAGAAAGTCTCGATGCGCAAAAGCAACACTACCTCGAAGCCGAACGTCGCCTCGATCAACTTCTTCGCGAACAGCCCGTCCGATGGCAAGATCCCACCCTCACCCACACCATCCAACAACAGCTCATCCAACAACTCAAAAAAGAATAAGATCGGGGTGGCTTGTTGAGATAGATTCGTCGGGTTTTTTGGATGGTCTTTGTGAGGTTTCACTCCACACCCCGCAAAATTCTTTGAGGGGTGTCAGCCTGCACCAAGGAATTTTGTGGGGTTTCACCCCACACCCCACAAGGGAGCGCGGCTCCCATGACCCCGTATAAGCGGAGAGTTAACAAGTTTTTCACACAAACGACTCTGCCGCTTTAGGTGAC
>CAUJFU010000358.1 GCA_963169055.1 Myxococcota bacterium | reverse complement strand
AGATGAACAAGGCGGTCACTTCCGACGGCTGCGAGGCTCTGGCTATCGGGACTCCACGCGAGATGTTGAAGGGCGCTGGTGGCTTCGACGAAGGTGTACTTGAGCCGCTCGGTCGCGAGATCCAAGACGCGGACGATCTGGCCTTCATCGTCGATCGCGGCGAGGTGCGTTCCATCGGGGCTGATCGCTGCGCGCAAGATCCCAAAGCGGCTATTGTTTTCGGTGTAGGCTTCCCATCGCCGTTGCAGGACACTTGGGAGGCAACACGTCGGCGCGTTGGTGTGGGCGCAAGCGTTGGGCTGTTGGCCGGGGGGCAGATGCGTGATCTCTTCGGGGAGAGGCTCAGGTTGGGACTCGGGTAGCGTTTCGGCGATGGGTTCGGGGCTGATCTCGGCGGTGGATTCGGGCGAAGCGTCGAGGGTTTGTTCAGCGTTGGCCTCGGATGCTTCTTCGGGGTTGATCTCGGCGGTGGGTTCGGGTGAAGCATCAGGCAGCTTCTCTGTGACGGGCTCGGTGGGTGTTTCTGAATGGGTCTCTTGGGAGGGCGCTTGGCATCGGGTGGTTTGGCAGATCTGCCCTTGTGCGCAATCGCTGTCTAGGCGGCAAGATACGCTAGGTTCGGGGCATCCGAACAATGGGATCAAAGACAGACCGCACAGACCCACGGCCCACAGCAGCGGCCTGATGCGGCGACCACCAAGCCACTCGAACGAGCGCTTCCGTCGCAAGAAAACAAGCAGCAACATCGCAAACAAGCCCCATCCTGCCGAGGGTGTTGTGTTCTTCGGTGCAGATGAACAACCGCACCCTGTTTTGGGTGGAGCGTCGGCAGCGATCTCGGCGGTGGCTTCGGGCTTTGGTTCAGCGGCGGTCTCGGCGATGGCTTCGAGCTTCGGTTCAGCGACGGTCTCGGCGATGGCTTCGGGCTTTGGCTCATCTTCTCCTTCGACGACATCGGGCGAAGCATCAGGCTGCGCAGGCTGCTCTTGCCATTGCTCAAGCTCGATCTCCGACAAACAGCGGCCTCCTCGACAAGCATACGTCGGTGGACACTCGCCGTCATTTCGGCAAGGATTGCTTGTGCGGTTTCCTTCACAGATCCCAAAGGGGCGGAAGATTCGGCGACAAACGCGATCTTCGCCACAATCTTTGTCTTCTGCGCAATAGCAGATATCGATCTGCGTGTTGGGTTTGCTGCAATAGCCGCCAAAACGGCAGGTCTTGGTTTGGCTGCAATCTTCTACGCAAAAACTCCCGTCGTTGGTGCGGATACACGCGAGATCTTGTTTGCAGCGGTTCAGCGGATCGCACGACTGGCCGAGCGCCCGTTGTCCGGGCGTGGCAGAGACACAATAACTTTCGCCTTGGAAAGATTCGCAGGTGTAAGGAGACGCGCAGGCTTGGACGGTTGAGGTCGCAACGCAAGCCCCGATCACACCCGAGCTTGTGTTGCAAGAGAAGCCTTGTCCACAGTCCGCAGTCTGACGGCAAGCGCAGACATTTTGATAACAAAAACCTCCGCCTACCTTACCGCAGTCTGCGTCGCTGTTGCAGGGATGCAGGCAGAGATTTTGAGAAGAAGCCAGCGTGTAGCACGACATCGGAGCGTCACAGCTTGTTCCGTTGCGACAGGTGCTTCCGGCTTTTCCGGCAGGCACCCCACAAGCGGGAAGACAGCGTTTACCGCTGAGCGTGCGTTTGCAAACCAGCGGATCTTGACAAGGCACAGGATCGCAAGATGCCGCAAATCCGCCTCCTTGGGGTTCTGCGCAGACTCCACCCGTGCAGCTATGGCTTTTCGGACAATGGCTATCAAACAAACAGGGGATCTGACAGGCCCCATCTTCGGGCAAACATTGGCGAGGAAGTCCTGCGTAGGGTTCTTGACAAGCATAACCCGCAGGGCAAAAGTCTCCCGCCCCACAGGGTTGGGAACAATAGCGATGCCCTTCGATGCCCAAGCAATATCCGCCGCTTGCTTGGCAGTCGGCTTGACTTTGACAGGGCTTGCACAAGTCAGCGGAGCGCGCAACGGGTTGAGGCTGACAGCTACCGTTTTCGCAAAACTCTCCTGCGCCGCACGTTGCTGTGCTGTTGCAAACCAGCGCAGGACACGAACCCTCAAAGGGCATACACAACTTCGCTACACTGCTTTGGGTTTGAAGCGTCGCGCAGTACTGGCCGTCTGGGCAACAATCCGTAGCGTCACAGGCCAAAAGACAGCGGTATCCGTCTTGAAAACGAAAGCATCCACCGCCCAAACAGTCCTTGTCGCTTTTGCACGCGCCACAGATCCTCGTCGATTGGCTGATCGGGACGCCTTCGCAAAACTTGGTACTCGCGCACCGCCGACAGACGCCGCAATCAGCATCTTGGGTGCAAGGCTCGGGACCATCGCCATAACTCGACAAGATCGACTGGATAAAACTGGTGTACGTATCCGTACGCATCGAAGTCCCCGAACCTGTGCAGCTAGAACGCGGTGGATTGGCCCCTTGCACCGAAGGCGCGCTCACATAAGAGTTCACGCCGATTACTCGGACCTTTCCATCAAGAAGCACCAGCGCAGGACCACCCGAATCCCCATGACACACGCTTTTTCCCGTTGCTTGGTGCGTAAAGCGATCCGTCAACACTTGTACGATCGGGATCTCGACTCCGTGTTTGCGGTCGGCGGATATCCGCGTGGGGGTACTTTGCAATAGACCATAACCCAGAAACAACGGGCTTTTGCTCGCCCAAAGATTCGTGTCTGTGTTGAAGTTCACCGCGATCGGTTGCGCGATGTTGACGGCTTGCTTGAGGATGCCAAAGCCGATATCCCCGCCATTTGAGAGGTTGGTGTTCCAGATCGGGTGGTTCTTAAACAAGGCCATATCAAACGCAAAGTAGTTGGCTTGGAAACCCGAAGAGGCGTTCGCATCAGGAAGATCGATCCGAAACTCGACCGATGCCCCTTTGTTTTCCAGCGCCGCATCCACACAGTGCGCTGCCGTCAACACCACGCGCTTGGCGATCAACGTCCCTGTGCAAAATGACGAACGATTCGAGGTCAACGCTCCTACCGCAGGATAACGCAAGTCCGGTTGCCCCCCGATAATCGGCTGTGTTGTGTTCCCGATCTTGTCCAACAACGGCGTATCGGTCGGTAAACAAGCGCCCCACACCATCCATCCCAAACCGATCCACATCACAAACCATCTTCGATCACGACACTTCCACAAGACACACTCTCCTATCCGCTCCGATGCTCGGCTTCTTCGCAGCCGTTCCTTTCGCTTCCATCCAACCGCGCATCTTCGCATGAAAGAAAACAACTGGGAATAAGGCACAACGAACGTGGAGGGATTTGTCAACAGCATCGTTCGTCATGGGGATAAGGTGTCGTATGTTGTTTTTTTGCTTGACATCTTTTTGATCTCGCTTTATATGCCCCACGTTTTTAGAACAATCGTTCATTGAACAAGCCGCTCTTTTTCAAGCCGTAAAGGAAGAGGGGGTGGTGTTCTGTTGTGAGGGGTCCGAGATGAGACAAAGCAAGAATCGGTGTGTGTGGTTGTGGTGTGTAGGTTTGTGGGTGGGTGTGTTGGCGTGCGGCCAAGCCGAAGAATCGGGCGTGCAAGTGCGTGCGGTGGAGAGCTTTCCTGTGCCTAGGGATGCGATGGGGACGCGGAGCGTGCAGTGTGTTTTGCCTGATCAGTCCAAGACGCGGATGTTTCGAGAAGGTTGGTTGAGAGGGGCTGCGCGTGAGTACTATTCTTCGAAGGAAATCGACTATAGTCGTACGGATTGGCCGCGACAAAAGGGCTTTTCGTGGACGGCGTTGGATGGCTTGTTGGGGTCACCCGCTTCGTTGTTGAGCGCGGTGGTGGTGGATGTGCGCAATGTGGGGGGCATACCGCACTACCACTACTACGGAAATGGAACGCAACACACCAAAGGGCAAAACTGGTCTTCGACAAAGGTGGTGGCGGCCTTTGCAGCGTTGCATCGTATGCGGTTGTTGTCCGAAGGCTTGGTTGGGGCCTCGTCGATGATCAGCGACGGCCTGTTGGGGCGTTATCCGTTCGGGCATCATATCCATGCGCTGCATGAAAGCAGCAGCAACACTTCGGGCGGTCTGTTCAAACATCTTGCGGGGTTAGGCGCTCCAGACGATGGCTCGCTCAACGCTACCTCTTTTTTGCGCGGTTGGTTGTCTTTGCCGACCGAGGAGTTTAATGGGTACTACGGAGATCGCGGCTTTGATCGTTATTATCGGATTCCTCGGCTGGATGGGGGAGCATCGGTAGAACTTGATACATCGGCGATGCACATCACACCCAACCACCTGACGCCGTTGGCGATGGCGGAGTTTTGGAAACGGATCGGCGTCAATTATCGAGATATCCGCCTTTTGCCGCAGGGGCGCAAACAAGGCGCAGAGGTGGAAAGCTACGGCTATCGCGCAGAAGGCGCAGCCTTGGGGAATTCCTATCGCAGTGCGCAGCACAACACATGGTTGCCGACAGTCCAACCCGAAGATCTCTTGATGATGTTTTATGGCGATACGGATCAAGAAAGTAAAAAAATCGGAGGGATGATGTACGACCTTGGGATCCGCTCGGTGTTTACGGAGGCTTTGCCGACGCAACAGCAGCTAGACGGTTGGACCCAAGGAAGATGGCGGATCTACGGGAAGATCGGCGCGGGGGATGGGGATTGGGCGTATGGTGGTTATGTGTGCTTGCCCCATTTCAAGGGGGGACGAGAGTTTTCGTTCTTTGTGTTGGGAAAAGGCGAGTATGGCGGACAGCGCGCTTATTTGGCCTTGCAGCGGTTGTTTTCCATCTTTGCGATGGGGCTTCACACCGAAACGCCTGCACCAAGCGCACTTCCTATCGAGCCTCAGGGCGCGGTCTTGCGGTGTCGGAGCCTGCCCGAACATGGACACGGCCCTTTTGCCTATCGTATCGAAGAACGCACCCAAGGGGCGTTTTCTTTGGTTGTCCAAAATGCGCAAACGTTGCGTGTGGTGGCGGAGCTTCCCGCCAAGCACACCGAAGCAGGGCGCTTGATGATCCTCGGGGGGCGGCAAGTTCGGGTGTTTTTTGATGCGCGTTCGGGGACTGGAAACGGCCTCTATCTCTATCGGCGCGATGGGATGGCGTATATCGCACACGACAACGTGGATAAGGCGATCCCTGCGATGTGTTATT
>CAUJFU010000357.1 GCA_963169055.1 Myxococcota bacterium | reverse complement strand
GGCCATGTTTGCGTAGGGGCGGTTCGCGAACCGCCCGTGTATCGGGACATCGAGCAGCGAACGGACATGGGGGCCGACAAAAGAAAGAGCGATCATTCTCGACTCTACGGTGTTTCCGCCTTAACAAGGCGCGTATGGGGCAAAGCCCCACAAAAGAAAGCCCCACAAAAGAAAGCCCCACAAAAGAAAGCCCCACAAAAGAAAGCCAGAGCAAGGAATACAGCGCCTGAAAACCGAGGAGATGCTCAGATTTTTGAGGGAGCACGAGTGTGGCGACGACAGGAGTCGTATTAAGAGCGGCATCGTTTTCGTCGGTGGGTCGGGGAGATGTGTGGAGGCTCTTTTGGCAAGGAAGGTGTGGTATTGTTTTTGATAGACGGCCCGAGTCTTCGGAAGACACAAAGCACCAAGAGGCAAAGGAGTGACCGCGATGGGTAGCAAAAAGCAACGAGGGCGAGGAATCGGGTTGATTGGGGTGTGGGTGGGATGTTTGTTGGGGGCGATGGGATGGAGTGGTTGTGAGATCTCGATGACGTTGCCTTCGGATCAGGGATGTCAGGCACAAGGAACCTGCAAGGCGACGACTCCACCGCCAAAACAGCCGACTCCATCGCCCGAACCTGTGGAACCCGATCCCAAGCCGCCGACCAAAACATGCAAAGAAGAACCCGGGTTGATCTGTCCGAAGGATCTGTGTCAAAGCGACAAGGATTGCGCAACAGGTCAAAAGTGTCTCGCGACGGATGAAGGGCGGCGTTGCGTGGGGCAGATCGATTGCGGTCGGTTGAGCGAGTTGGATTGTTGGAAGGCCCGACCTCAGTGCATTTTGGTATCCGGTGGGCAACAGGAGCCATATGTGTGTCGGGCCACGCAAAACGAGTGCGAAAAGCTCGATGAAACGGCCTGTACAAAAGCAAGCCAATGTTTTTTCTATCCCGGTTTTTGTTATTGTCCTCCTGATGTGGTGTGCGGTTGTGGTGGTGGACCGCCCCCGCTTTGTCAGCTACCGTCGGCGTTGTGCGAAGGGGTTCAAGGATGCGCCGAGTTTTGCCGTATACGTTTTCGCTGTTGTGCGGAAGGGGCGACCTGTACGGATGATATCGTTGCGTGTAAGACGATCAATCGGGAGCTTCCAGAGGTGTGCGTGCGCGATGTGGATTGTGTAAAGCTCGATGCGAAAGCGTGTGTTCAAGAACCGCGTTGTCAGTGGGTGCAGTTGCCGATTGAACCGAGTTCTTCGCTTTGTTTGCATCGCCCATGAGTCGGGCGAGACGAGCGATGCGTGGACGGAAGGAGTGCGTGGATGCGGGGGAATGTTTTGTATGCGGTGGGGTGGGCATGTCTAACATTTTTGGGTGGTATGGCGTGGATTGGTTGGATGGAGAAAGCCGCTGAGCGGGGAGGACAGAGGTTAGAGGTTCCACCGTTTCAATCGTATTTTGTGCAGCGGGAGTTGGATGCGTTGCGGGCGCATTTTGCGGGTACACAGGACGCGAGGGAGCGGGCGATTTTGGCGGGGCTGCATTGGATGGTGCGGTATTTGGAGGAGGAAAAGCACTTTCGCTCGGTGTTTAGTGATTATGTGTTGGCGTTGCATGAGCTGACGTTGTTCGACAAGCAGCGGCCTTGGGTGGGGGTGGTGCGGGATATCTTGCGGCGTTCATTTGTGCGGGCGTGGCCGGCGAGGGAAAAGATCTTTGCGAAGAGTGTTGCGGGGAAATGGGATTTTATCAGCGTGATCCATCTGCTTTACCAGCACGAGATCCCGATTGATCCGTACTTGCGGTTTTATCACAGCTATTTTCCAAAGGGCGAAAAGACCCGAGGGAAGACGTTTGCACGGGCGTTCCAAGATCGGGACTATGATCGTTTGGGGGATTTTTTGATCGACTCTTCTTTTTTGGATCTGTTGTTGCGGCGTCGCCCACGCACACCTTTTCGACTTCCGCCGAATCGGTTGGCTGCGTATGTTCGGGAGATCGAGCGTTTGCCTCTGATCCACACCTTTTCCTCCAATCCAGACGGTTATCACCACCAAAACTATTTCGTCACGCACGTGATCTTGTCGCTCAACCACTACAGCGAAAGTCCGTTGCCAGAGACCCCGTTGTTGCGGCGGATGCTTGGGTATTTGAAGAGAGAGTTTGCGACGGTGCGCCATCGTGTCGATGACATCGACTTGTTGGCGGAGTTTGTGTACTCGTTCAAGTGTTATGGGTTGGAGCAAGAGCCGAGGGTGTGGGAGGCGCAGCAGTTTTTGTTGTCACAGCAAAGGCCGTGGGGTGCGTGGGGAAAAGCAGCGGACTGGCGTGGGGATGCTTACGATGCGATCCATCCGACGCTTGCGGCGATTACGGCGCTGAATTATCGCCATCAAGGGCCGAGATGATGCGAAATCCATCACTTGGTTTCGGTGTAGCGTTTTCTGGCAAGGAGACCGATCATCTCGCGGACACAGGGGCGGGTGTAGCCGAAGTCGCGGGTGAGGGTGTCGATGGCGTCTTGAGCGTCTTGGGCTTCGCTGTCGGAGAGGTTGTGTTTGGCATCGACGAGAAGAACAAGCATGTGGCGAGCGATGCGTTCGAGGCGTTTTTTGTGTTGGGCGAAGAAGTCGCGTTCGAGGGTGCGGATGGCATCGGCAAAGAGGCGAGCGAGGTCGACTTTTTGTCCGGGATTGTCGAGGGAAGAAGCCGCGATCTTGGAGATGATGGAGTTTCGGAAGTCATCGTGTTTTTCGTCTTTGGACATCAAGACGGTTTCGACTTCGCGCATGAATTTCTGGTCGGGGTCATCGGGTTTTTGGGTGAGAGGGTTGTTGATCTTTTCTTTGCGAAGATAGGCTTTGACGTGGTCGATATAGCGTTCGATCTGGCGTTTGAATTGGTCGGGTTGGACAAGTCCCGAAGCGCGGCGGAATTCTTCGTCGATGATATCGAGGTGGACATCGCGTAAGATTTGGATAAAGGCTTCTGGGTCGTAGTATCCGTCTTTGGCTTCGAGTTGAAGGAATTCGTAGACGGAGCGTTCTTGGATCAGGCGTTCCATTTCATCGAAGAGAGCGAGGGGAGACAGCGAAGGGTAGGCGTCATTTTGCGCGGCGTTAAGCAGGAGGATGCGGATCTCGCGGGGGGATGCGCCGATGCGTCCTTCGTAATGGAGATCGTTTCGGGTTTCTTCGAGCAAAGCGTCGATGTGTTGTCGGAGGAGTTTGGCTTGTTTGGAGTGGAAGCGTTGGGGGATGGCGGCGTGGTCGTAGAGACGGGCTTTTTCGAGAGGTGTGAGGGAAGCGGCGAGTTCGCCGACTTCGTCGGGGAGGCGTTTGGGGTTGGGGCGTCGGAGGCGGGTCATGACGGCCCAGAGAGCGGCGAGTTCGGTGGTGTGTGGGGTGACGTGTTTGGGGAGATTGCTTTCTTGGAGTTGTTGGTCATAGACGGCTTGTTCGATGGAGTAGCGGAGCAGGTAGGGGACGCGCAGCAGCTCGATGCGGCTTTTGAAGGAAGTGAACTCGGCGATCTCTTTGAAGCGGTCGAGGTTTTGTTCGTTGGCGGTGCCGATCATGAGCAGGTCGAGGTAGAGGATGACGCGGTCGACGGTGGCGCGGCCCGTTTCGCAGGTGCCGAGGAGGTATTTGAAGGCTTCGACGGGCCGCTTGAGCAGGTCGGTGTATTCGATGATACCGCGATTGGCGTCGACGAGCGCGCCGAGCGGTTCAAAGAGGTTGAGGGTGGAGAGGGCTTTGGGGAGGGCACCGAGGGAGTGATCGGCGGTGACTTGGCGGATGGAAGCGTCGACGTGCATTTGGGGTTCGACTTGGACGACGGCGTGTCGGTAGCGTTGGGAGATGTAGAAGCGTTCGATCTGGATATGGCGCAAGACCTCTTCAAAATCGCCGCCGTAGTGGGCGAGCAGGACGTCAAAGATCATGCGGTTGCGAGCGCTGAGGTCGCCTTCGCGGAGGTATTCGGAGAGTTGGAAGTCTTTGGGGAAGAGGCCCTGTTGTTTGAGTTCGTCAAGGAAGCGCAAGCGTTCGGGGCGCGGTAGCAGCAGGAGGGGGTGATCTTTCATTGGAGAAGCAAGGCGGGCGTCGATCTGCTCGCTATCGAGATGAGCGTAAGAAGAGAGATCGAGGGCGGGCTTGTCTTCGCTCGAAAAGCCGATCCCACCGCGTTTGACTTTGCGCTCGGAAGGGAAGATCCAATTGAAGCGGTAGAGGACGCCTTCGCGGGTGTGGCTGTATCGTTCGAGGCCGTCGAGGATGCTTTGAACGATCGAGGATTTGCCGGAGCCATTGGGTCCGTGAAAGAGCAGCAAGCGGGTATTTCGTCCTTGGCGAACAAGGTTTCCAAGCATGCGAAAGAAAGTCTGTTGGACTTGTTCTTGTCCCGCGACCCACGAGGCTTTGGGAGCGAGGGGGCCGTTGTCACCGATGCCTTGGTCAAAGATGCAAAAGCGGGTTTCTTTGCCGTAGGGCGTTTCGATGGTGCGAGTGCCGTAAAAGCGAAAGGCGTCTTGGATATATTGTGCGGAGTTTCGGCTGTGTCGGGCAGGATCT
This sequence comes from Myxococcota bacterium, assembly GCA_963169055.1. Taxonomy (GTDB): domain Bacteria; phylum Myxococcota_C; class UBA6777; order UBA6777; family UBA6777; genus JAKLKB01. The sequence goes on along the minus strand of CAUJFU010000357.1, from coordinate 2,534 downwards.
TCGGCGACTTCGGTGAGATATTCGCCGAAAGAAAGGATGCTGCGGGCCTCTTCAAAGCGTTGTTGTACGGATCGCGTAAAAGAGAGAAGGTCAAGCGTTTCCATGCGAGTATGCTCCTGATCAGACGAGCGCGCAGAGTGGTGATGCGCCGAGAAGGGGTTGGGGTGGGAACGAAGGGAGGTTTAGAAGATGGGGTGTTGTTTTCGCCATGTTTTCCATTGTTGGATGACGTTGTTTCGTTCTTTGCGCCCAGTCTCCGAAGAGAGGCCAAAGTCTTGTCCTGTGAGTTCGATGAGTTCTTGGTTGGCGGCTTGGATGATGGCTTCGTCCTTGGTTTGGATGGCTTCAATCAGCCAGTCGACGCGTTCCGAGTGAGAGCCGACTTTGTTCCACCACTTGCTCCACGGTTTGTGTTGTGCGGGGAGGATCTGTTTGGTGATGAGTTGGAGAGCTTGTGTTGCAGCTTCGGCGAGTTCGCGATCTTCGTGTTGAACGAGCTCGATTAAGCTGGGAACGGCGACGGTATCGCGCAAGACAGCAAGGACTTTGACGGCGCGGATGGCTTGTGTGGGATCGGAGAATTCGAGTTGTTCGCGCATCCATTCGAGGATTCTTTGGAAAGCCATGGAGTGGTTGGCTTGGCGCAAGAGTTTTCGGCAAGCTTCGACGATCAGGGCGTTGAAATCGAGGAGATAGCGGAAGAGGTAAGGGAGCAGCGGGTCAAGGGAAGGGAAGATCTGGAGGAGTTGGAGTGTAAGAAGGCGGATACGCGGTTGTTTGTGAGCGAGATGTGGAAGCAGATGACCTTGTGTGCTTTCGGGCGTTTGGCACAACAAAAGCCAGATATAGCCATCGGGAGTTTTTTGTTTTTGGGGATCGAGATCGCCGTCTGTGTTGAAGTCGCTGAGTTCGAGATTCCCGGGATAATGGTGAAGAAGCGTGTGCGTAAGGCGTTGAGGAGGCATATCGCGCAAGACCAAGATGGCCTCACGATGGAGAGTGTCGCCGGGTAGAGAGAGGAGTTTGACGATCTCGTGGAGGATGGGATCGGGAGCGGGGAGGGCGGGTGGATCTTCGAGGTCGCTGCTGAAGATGTGATCGATGGAAAGGGCGCGAGGTGTGGGTGGGGCGGTCGGAAGGGTGTCTTGGTTGGCTTGTTCGCGCAAAGACAGCAAGGTGAGGCGTGCGGCCATCTCGGCGATCTGGGGTTCTTGGACGTGAAGAAAGCGTCGGGTGGCTTTGGTGATCTCGGGTGTATGGAGCTTTTGAAGGAGCCGCAGCACACGTGCGCCGTAGTCGGGTTGTTCGGTGGTGATCTGATCGCGCAGATAGGCGGCGATCTCTTGGAGGGTGGGATCTTCTTTGTGTTGTTCGAGCAAAGCGAGCGAAGGTTTGGCGAGGTGTTCGTCAAGGCGGAGGACGAAGTGCATGAGGTGAGGCCAAACGCTTCGAGAGAGCGGTAGATGCGGGAGGATGCGCAAGGCGAGTGTGTTTTGTTCGGGAGTGAGGTGATACAATTGGTGGCAGAGTGCGGTTGATGCGGCTTCTTTGTGGTGGATCAAGAGTTGATAGAGCGTATGGATGGGCCGTTGTTGTTTGTCGGCAGACAATTGTCCGTCGTCGAGGATATCTTCAGGCCGAAGCTGCTGAAAGATCGCGTAAAGCAGGGCCGCGATCGATCGATCGTGAGGGAGATCTCGGAAGGATTGGAGCGCAACTTCGCGCATCCGCTCGTTTTCGTCATCGAGCATGGGTAGCAAAACCGCCACTTCTTCGCTGACGGGAGGCAGAGCAGGGGGAGCGTGGAGCGTCCCTGTGAGGAGGAAAGACAGGTCGAATGTGTCGGAGGCTTCGGGTGGTTGCGTGCGTGGAGAGTCTTCTGCGCGGTCGTCTTCTTGAGGTCGTTCGGTGAGGGCTTGGATCTCTTGTTGTGAGGGTGTTGGCGTTCCCAACGCCTCGGCCTCTTGGGCGAGGTTGGATAGTGCTGTGTTTTCAGAAAGCAGCGCAGCAAGAAGGGTATCGGCGTTCCCTTGCGAGGGGTTGGGGTTGGCGGCATTGCTGGATATCTCGGCTCCGTCACCGTCGCCGCTGCTTGCGATCTCGGCTCCGATCACATCGGCTGATCTCGCCTCTTTGGCAGGTTGCGGTGCATCATCAAAGGCGGGCATCAGCTCGGGGAAGGCTTCGGCCTCTGTTTTGGAACTGGTGATGGCTTGCTCAAGGGACTGGGTGGTTTCGGGAGAGGCCGGTGTGTTGGGATGATCAGATGTTTCAGAAGATGTAGGTGCATCGGATGTTTTGGAAGGTATATCAGATGTTTCAGAGGATGTAGGTGTATCGGAAGAATCCGATGTTTCGGAAAGAGTCGATGGTTCAGAAGGAGCCGATGATTCGGAAGGGTCGGATGATTCGGAAGGGTCGGATGATTCGGAAGGGTCGGATGATTCGGAAGGGTCCGATGGTTCGGAGGTTTCAGCGGGTGTATCGGAAGGAGCCGATGATTCGGAAGAGGCGGGAGGTGTTTGGGGAGAATC
>CAUJFU010000356.1 GCA_963169055.1 Myxococcota bacterium | reverse complement strand
GGATGAGCTGCATAAAAAGGTGGCACACTTCCTGGTCACACGCTTCGAAGTGATCTTGCTGCCGACGTTTGAAACGCAAAACATGGTGTCGAGGCTGCACAGCACGACAGCACGGGCGATGATGACGTGGGCGCACTACCGGTTCAAACAACACCTGAAAGCGAAAGCGGAAGAATACAGCGCAGTGGTGGTGGAAGTGAACGAAGCCTATACCTCAAAGACATGTTCCTATTGTGGAAGCATCCAACATATCGGCAGCAAAAAGCGATTTCTCTGTCGATGAGGTGCGGATGTGGATCGAGATCACCAAGGAGCTCGCGGGAAATTCCTGCGGGCTTTGTCGGTTACGACCGCCGATCCTTCGGCGCTTTGCTTAGCAAGTGTTCAACATTTGTTAACGAAAAGGTAACAGCTATCGTGACGAAGAAGTCTTTTGGGGTTGGGTGTTTGTGGCTGGAACAAACCGTATCAAACGGGTGCCTGTGGTTGAAACAAGCTTTATCCAGCCGGCATCTGTGGTTGAAACGAGCCTTATCCGACGGGCATCTGTGGTGGAGGCAAACCTTTGGGTTCGGGTTGGCATGGTTTGGGCGGGCTGTTGGGGTGGTATGTTTGTGGCTTGGGTTGTGGGGCAACGCGCAAGGCGACACCAACGGTTCGTCCAAAAAGACCCCACAGCCGCAGACAGGTGTGGTGAGCAAAGGTCTTTCGCCGCTTGAACAAAAAGCACGCAACCCACAAGCGCAAGCCACTTCACGTCCGACCTCTCGGTCTGTTCGGGCGATACAAGCACCTCGTCCGTCGCCCATCGTTGTGCGTGTTCCGCCGTTGTTTGTGGGAACACGGTACTTTATACGCCCTGTCCCTCGCGTGATCTTGTTTTCCAAAGGCAAGAAGCCCAAACATGCTTACAATATCGCGCTGTTGGCAGAGCGATTGCAAAAAGCGCCTGATAGCTTAGTGAACAAGACAGTGGATATCGAAGGTTTGGTGGTTCGCGATCTGAAGGCACTTAACTGCACGTTGATGTTGTGCCTCAAAGGGTTTCCTTGCTGCAACCGTTGTTCGCAGCCGTTGATGTTGCGCGATGCGTGGGGCCAACAAGGATTCGTCTTCGGTGGTCTCTACAAAGGCCGCTACGTCGGCTGCGCAGGAACAGAGTGTTCGCAGATCTGCGCTCCGTTGGTTCCAAACAAGCGCTATCGGCTGCGCGTGACGATCAAAAAGCTCGATATCTGGAGCGCCACCAAGCTTTCTGTTTACGAGATGTATCACCTGCATCTTGTGTCCTTCCGCCCGTTGTGACGAGAGCTTCACAGGGCTGTGTGACATCGTTTGTCGAACAAAAAGTGCAAGTGTCGGCATCCAACAACAACCAAGTGTTGTCGATCCGCAACAGATGGCAAAAACCCGTGTTCGCGGCATCTCGGACGGCGGCGCTGTAAGTTTGAAAATGCCTATTCGTCCGTCTATACGGGGTCAAGGGGGCAAAGCTCCCTTGCGGGGCGTGGGGTGGAACCCCACAAAACCATTCAACTGTGTCACTTTCCCCCAAAAATAGAGAGCGGTGGTTTCGATGGGATGGAGCGATGTGTGAGAAACAGAGAAAACATCGTTGTGGTTGGGATGGGCGTTTTTTGCGCGATCGGTTCGGATGTATCGGCGTTTTGGTCATCTTTGGCGGCGGGGCGCGACGGAATGCGCGAAGTGGCGTCGCTAGATCCTGCTTTTTCTGCGCGGATCGCGGGTTTGATCCCCGAAGAAGAACGTGCGCGTGTGATCGCCTCGGTTGAGGGAGTTGATCCGTGTGTGTCGTTTGCTTTGATGGCTGCGCGTGAAGCCAAAAGGATGGCGGGAGAGGGGAGTCTTTGTGCGTCGCGGGTGGGTTTGGTCTTTGGAACGAGCATGGGCAGCCATGAAACACGGATGCGTTACAACGATCTACACGAAGCAAAGGCCGCACGGATGTTGGCGCATCAGACGTTTGCTGCTGCGCAATTTGGCGTCGAGACAGCGCTTGTTGCGGATGCACTTGGCATCCAAGGCCCGCGCTTGACGATCAGTACAGCGTGTACTTCTTCGACCCAAGCCATCGGGCTTGCGCGTGAGTTTTTGCACGAAGACTTGGCAGATCGAGTCTTTGTGATCGGGTCCGATCCTTTTGCGATGGAAGTGTTTGCGGGATTTTATACCTTGGGCGTGATGAGTGCTTCACCGTGTGCGCCCTTTGGGGAGCCTGTGGGGATGAATGTCGGCGAAGGCGCAGGCGCTTTGGTGTTGGAACGTCAGACAGATGCTGTGCGGCGTGGGGCAACGCTTTATGCTGCATTGCGTGGCTACGGGATGTCTGTGGATGCCTTCCATCCAACCACCCCCGAACCCGCAGGAAAAGGTGTCGCGCAGTCGATTCGTGGGGCTTTGGGTGATGCCTCGCTTGAGCCACAAGATATCGGCTACTATAACGCTCATGGGACGGGGACTGCGAGCAATGACGCCGCCGAGTGGAAAGCCATTCAACAAGTCTTCGCACAACGCACCTCCGTTCTGCCGGTCAGCTCAACCAAAAGCTACCTTGGACACGCCCAAGGTGCTGCTGGAATCCTCGAAGCCATCGCAACGATCATGGCATTACGCGAACAAGTCTGCTTGCCTACGCTGCATCTTCGCACCAAACGCCGACAGGCTCCCGATGATCCGATTGCTTCGGATGTTCCGCGCCCTTGTTCGTACAACACCGCGATCAGCCATAACTCGGCCTTTGGCGGCCTCAACGCAACGCTTGTGTTTTCACATCCCACGCCACCTAACTTTTCTCTCGATCGTCGCGACGCAATAGACCACCAAGTCCCCGCAGCAACCGCTGTCTTAGGCCCTGCGTTGCCGCTCGCTTGTTCGAGCGCAGAGGATGTCCCCTCGGCGGTGTACGTCTTGGGGGTCGGGTCCGTGACCGCGCATGGAATGGGTGGTGTATTGGATGCGTTGCGCGATGGCAAGCCGTTGAAACGGTGGCCCGAAGAGACGCGCTGGTTGGCGAGCGAAAAGAAGCAAGCAGGCTTTGTTCCGAAGATGGAGGCGGGGGGACTCTTGCGGCGCGGAGAGACCCGTGGGATGGACGATATCTCGCGCTATCTGACGATCGCGAGTGCGGCAGCCCTTCAAGACGCAGGGATCACCGTCCGTGGAGATCTGCGCGAGCGAGCGGGCCTTTTTGTGGGAGTCTCGCGTATCCCTGCGGAAAGCTGTTGGCGATTTTTGCGGATCGCACGAGAGCGCGGGTGGCATCGCGCACCTGCCCATGAGTTTGCACGCTTGGTACTCAATGCGCCTGCGGGCGCTTGTTCGCTGGCGTTGGCGTTACGCGGCGCGGGGACGACCTTGGTGGGCGCAGGAAGTGGCCTGATGGCGGCGATCTACGGGGTTTGGTGGTTGCGATCGCGCTCCGATACGGAGGTGATGTTGGCTGGCGGATGCGATGAGTTGGGCGATGACGATCTGCGCGAGCACGAGGACGCCGAGACGGGGCCATTTCTTTCCGAAGGAGCAGGCGTCGCCGTTTTGGGCAACGCGCAGATCTGCAAAAAAGAGGGCATTGTGCCTCAAATCGGCGTTCGTTCGGTCTCGGTGATCGGCCCACTTAAAAGCGCCGATGATACGGCCATTCGCGATGCGCTCGGCTCTTGGATGCTGCGTGCAGGGCAACCCGACGCGATCTTTTGGGCGGGTTCTTCGGAGGCAAAGCTTCGTCTGTTTCAAGAGATCATGTCGCCGTTGTATGGCCCGCAGGTTGCGCAGATCCCTCTCTGGGAGTCCTTTTCGGTGTTGGGATATGCGCGGGCTGCATCGTCTTCGTGGGCCTTGGTTGGGGCTGTCGAGAGTATGCGTCAAGCATGGCCGCAGGCGTCAGACACCACGCAAAGTACGACCGAAGCGAAGCCGCAGGCATCAGACACCACGCAAAACATGCCCAAAACAAAGCAGCAGATGTCTGACGTGGAGCAAAAAATACCAGACGCCATGATCACAGGAAAAAACAGGACGAAAGAAGATACCACCCAAGCCGCTCAAACGATGGGCCTTTTCAATGTCTCATTGCCTTGGTGGGGTTGTGATGCGGAGGGAAAGCCGCCAAGATGCGCTTGGGTGATCACAGAAGATGCGTTGTGCGGTGTGGGCCTGTTGTCTTTGTTTCGATGCCCACCCGCCGAGGGAATGGATGCCACAACCTTCTGATCTTGTGGCATCGAGTGACGAAAAAAGGTTAGGCATGGGCCATGAGGAGGGAAGCGATGGATCGTCGAGAATTTTTCGCCAAAGCAGGCACGCTGATGATGACATCGATGGTTGGGGCGTCGATGGATGGATGTGTTCATAGCGGCGCGAGCGTCGGTGGGTTTGATGTGCAAGGTTATTTGTCGCAGTTGGATGCGGCAGATCAAAAGATGATGTCGATGCCATCGGTGTTTCCGAAGGGCGAGAGCCATCAAAAACGCGATGCTTTTGTGCGGCAAGCCTTTTCATCGCTGCTGCTGGTGGGATCGTTGCACGATATCCCCGAAGCGGCACGAAGCCATCCCGCGATCCAAGAGCGCCTTTTGCGTGCGGCCCCTGTGTTGGATAACAGCTTGTTCAAAGCGGCTACGTTGGTCGAGTCCATCCCCTCCGCTCAGCGCAAAGAGATCCAGCGCTTTTTGCAAAAAGAAGAACGCCAAGTCAAAGCGATGCGCTCGTTGATGCTGGATCATGGGGTGCAAGCGGGGGTTGCCAAGTCGCGGTTGATCCACGCGGATCGTTTGATGGATCACATCCAATGGCGGATGCAAAAGCAGAATCCGTCGTTGTTGTTGGACACGCACGTCGCCAAGGTCGATCGGGTGGCCGCTTTGTTGGGGATCTCGGTCGAACAACGCCGCACACAGGGGCAGTTGACGCTCGATCCGCTGAGTGCGTGCCGCGCCTCGTCGCTGCTCGAGCCGTTGGCGCAAGAGCCTTCGCGGGAATCCTTGGAAAGAGATACGCCCCCTGTGCTAGAGGCCCCCAAAAAGAAGCGAGGAAATGTGGGGTTTATCTTGATGGGGATCGGCGGCGCGCTCACCGTTGGAGGAGTGATTGCTTCGCTCGTCGGCGGAGGCAACGGCGTCCTCTTTGGTGGGATCTTTGGCTGGACGCCCGGCTCGATCATGTTGTTGATCGGAATTCCCTTGGCGATTTTTGGAATTTAAGTCAAATCAGATAGGACTTGCGCAGCTAAATGGTTTTTGTGGGGTTTCACCCCACGCCCCACAAGGGACCGATGGCCCCTTGACCCCATATTGGCGAACAGATCAGCGTTTTTCAGACGGACGGCTCTCTCGCTCGAACGGGTGCGAACACGGGTTTTTTGGGGCTGGGTGTGTGTGGCTCAAGCCCGATCAAAAGAGCGTATACAAACGGTGGAGTGACGGGATGATCGGAAAGATGCGAGCGGTGGCTTTGGAAAGAGCAGCGGTGCTCGAAGAGTTGAAGGGCCTGTTGATCGACAATCTACATCTTTCGCTGCAGCCAGATGATATCGACCCTGACGCGGCATTGTTTGGTTCGGGGTTGGGCTTGGATTCGGTCGATGCGGTGGAGTTGGTGGTCGCTGTCGAAGATCGTTTTGATCTGGACTTTTCGCGCCAGACAGCACCTTCGGAGCCTTCATCAGCCAGCACGGGCGATCATGCCGGACGGACGGGGACTGCGGGAGATGGTTTGAGTGGGCGGCAGATCGAACAATCCATGCGGATCTTTATGCGAACGCTCAACGCCCTCGTCGACGTGATCTTGTGGGCACGCGCTCAAAGCCCGTTGGCAACACAAACCGCAGATCGTTCTTTCCAAGCAAACAGGTGATGCAAACGGCGGAGCGTTCGTATTGAAGAAGACGGATGCAATGGACATCGGTGTGGCTTGTTGGCAAAAACCCCGTGTTCGCGAGGCTTCAAGCGACAGAGTGATTGGTGTAAAAAGCGACGTTCTTTTTGCCAAACACGGGGTCAAGGGAGCCGCGCTCCCTTGCGGGGAGTGGGGTGGCACCCCACTCCGTCAGCCAAATGCGCGAGTCCTAGATAGACAGGCATAGACAAGAAGACGAGGAGTGTCCGAGATGGTATTGCGCGATCTGATGCAAGCAGAGGGGGCGATCTGGCGAGAGGTGGATGGGGTTGAGGTTCCCGCACGATACACGACGTTAGAGCAAGAAGTCTCGGCTTTGCGGGGCGGCGTTGGATTGAGTGACCGTTCGTATGTTTGCGTGTTGCGGTTGCGTGGGGAGGATGCTTATGACCTGTTGGATCGGTGTTGTCCGTGTGCGATGTATATCCGCGATGGAGAAGTCCGTCACACGGTGCTTTTGTCGGAACAAGGAACCCCGATCTTGGATCTCTATGTGGGCAACGACGACGAGTCTTTCTTTGTGTTCTCGGAGGGCAAACCCGCGCAAGAAGTGTTGGCTTATTGGCACTCGATGATCCCCGAAGGGGCGGATATCCAGATCGAACCGTGGAATGAAACACACGCATTGTTGGGACTCAATGGCCCCTTTGCTTGGGAGTTGCTGGCCGAGTTGGAAGGCCATCAAGTCATCGGGTTTCCGTATGCGACCTTCTATCGATCCGAAGAAGAGAATCTGTTTTTTCGTCTCGGAAAGACGGGCGAGTATGGTTATGACATCTTGGTTCCGCGTGACAAGGTGGCGGCGTATTGGGCGCGTGTGTTAGAGGTTGGGCGCTCCTTTGATATCCGCCCTGTTGGATTCGAGGCGTTGGAACACGCGGGGCTAGAAAACTTCTTTTTTTCGATCCGACGAGAAGGAGCGCTTGGCCTGACGCCGATCGAGTTGCAGCTTCAATGGCGTGTGTCCTACGAAAAAGACTTCTTGGGTCGCGCAGCTCTTGAAGCCGTCAAGACGAGCGATGCCCGCCACCGTGTGACGGGGATCCGCAGCGCGCATCCGTTGGGCGAGGGAGGAGCCTTGTACTGCGAAGGGGAGTGCGTTGGAGAAGTGGTGGTTGCGATGCGTTCGGTGACTTTGGGGGCGTGGATCGGTTTGGGGTTGTTGGCGTTGCCGTGGGCGCAAGCAGGTCTGGCGCTATCGACTGATGGCGCAAAAGAGGCCGATATTCGGACTGTTTCGATGCCATTTGTTCGCAATATGAGTATGTTGATCAATCCGCAAAAGCACAGTTATCGGGATGCTGCGTCTTTGGAGGCGCTACGCCGATCTTTGAGCCAGCCTGATGTGTGGGTGGAAACAGCGGGTGGAGCGTGAAGATGGGGAGATTTGGCGGACAAGTTGCGGTCGTCACGGGATCTTCACGGGGGATCGGTCGTGCGATCGCGATGGCGATGGCGGAAGAAGGGGCGTTTGTATTCGTACATTATCAGTCACGCGAAGACAAAGCGCGTGAGACCTTGGCGATGATCGAAGAAGCGGGAGGGCAGGGGGCGATCTTTGGCGTGGATGTGCGCGATGCAAAGGCCGTCACTACCGCCTTTTCGGAGATCTTGGCACAGAAGGGCCAGATCGATATCTTGGTGAACAACGCGGGGATCTGTCGGGATCAGTTTTTTGCGATGATGGAAGAAGAAGATTGGCGCGATGTGTTGGAGGTGAATGTGGGTGGCGTCTACCATTGCAGCCGTGCGGTGGCGCGTTCGATGATGGCGCGTCGTCAGGGGGTGATCTTGCACGTCGCCTCGGTGGCAGGACTTCATGCAAGCCCGGGACAGTCGAACTATGCCGCATCGAAGGGCGCGATCTTGAGCTTGACTCGCACGATGGCAGCGGAACTCGCCCCCAAAGGTGTGCGTGTCAATGCCCTTGTTCCCGGCATGATCAACACAGGTATGGCCGAGCGCATGGATCAACGCATTGCGCGGCAAAAACGCGAGATGATCCCGTTGAGGCGTTTTGGTGAAGCGCACGAAGTCGCCCGTGTAGCGGTATTTTTGGCTTCGGAGGATGCGCGTTACATCATCGGTCAAGCTTTGGTGGTGGACGGTGGCTTGACGCTGTAGCCGAAGTCCTTGGACAATCCGTAGCTTTGAGAGGTGTGGGTGATGGAGCGTCGCATCTTGTGGGCTTTCCCCGGTCAAGGAACGGAAGAAGCGGGGATGGGGGTAGCGTTGGCATCGGAGTATCCGCTTGTTCGGGAGTGTTTGGAGCGAGCGTCGGATTGTTTGGGAGAGGATGTGTATCGGATATTGTTGCGGGGGAATCGGAGAATTGGCGAGACGCAGATCTTGCAGCCTGCGATTACAGCGGTGAGTGTAGGGATTGGGCGGGTCTTGGAGGCGCATGGAGTGGGGTGTCGATGGACGATCGGACATTCTCTTGGGGAGATGGGAGCCGTGTGGGCGGCGGGTGGATGGGGCTGGTGCGAAGCGATCCATCTGTCGGCAGTGCGGGGCAGTTGGATGGCTGAGGCGGCTCGACGAGCGGAGGGCGGGATGATTGCTCTTACCGATACATCCGAAGAAGCCTGTCAAGAAGCCATCGCGTGGGGGCGGCAGTTTGGGGAGTTTGGTTTGGCTGTGCAAAATGGGCCGAGGCTGTGGACATTGACGGGGGATATCGAAGCGGTGGAGGCTGTCTTGAAGCGTTATCCGTCTCGTCGTTTGGTGGCTTCGGGGGCTTGGCATAGTCCTCGGATGATGGAGGCGGTAGAGCCTTTTCGTGCGGCGATGGCGGAGGCGTTGGACAAGGTCTCGGATCGGGGTGTGCGTCAAGAGGCGGTGGAGCCTTTTCGTGCGGCGATGGCGGAGGCATCGAATGATCGTTGGAAGGCGCGTTGGATCGCCAACGCAACGGGCGATATCTGCCTTGATATCGCGGAGATTCCGAGGCTATTGAGTATGCAACTGACTCACCCGATCTTGTGGATGCCGTCGATGCAGCGTTTAGAAAAAGAAGAGATCACCGATATCGTGATCTGCGGCCCACATCGGGTCTTGCAGGGTTTGTTGCGCCGTCATCTTCCGCGTGTGCGTGTGTATGCAACAGAGCATCCGCGCTTGTTGCGTGAAACGCTTGATGCTTTGGGTGATCTGCGATCGAGAGAGGCTGTTGGATGAAGCGAAAAAAAGATGTGTTGTCGTTGGGATCGGAAGTCGTGCAGTTGTTGGTTCCGCAACGACGGCCTTTTTTGATGGTGGATCGCGTCGAGGCATACCAACGCGAGCCTCAAGGGTATGCGATCTGTAGCCGTTGTTTGTCGATCAACGACCCTTTTTTTGCGGGGCATTTTCCACAAATGGCCGTATTCCCGGGGGCATTGATGTTGGAGGGGATGTGCCAAACCTCGCAGATCTTATGTACGTTGACGATCTATCAGCGCGTCATGGAAGAACAAGGCGATGATCCCGCGTCTCTGTTGGAAGCCTTGCGCAATCTCGAACGTGGCTTTCGCCTTGAACCCGGATACCAAGAAGAACAAGCGCGACTGTATCTTGCGCGAACGCAGCAGGCCCGACGCAACAACATCGGCATGACCGCAAGCACCCAAATGAAGTTCCTACACCCCGTCTTTGCAGGCGAGCAGGTGTTTTTCACCTCGCGTTTGCAGCGACAGATGGACGAGATGTGGCGCTTCGAGGTCGAGGCCGAAGTCA
>CAUJFU010000355.1 GCA_963169055.1 Myxococcota bacterium | reverse complement strand
GGTGGCGTTTGGGGCGTTTGAGGAGCCGTGGGGCGGTCGGACGGCGTCGCGCGCAGCGTCTGTGGGGGCAAAGGCCATGGAGGGAGCTGTGTTGGCGTCGGTTGGGGGGGGATGGATGGAGAGGCTAGAGGGGAGTTGTGCGATCTCGTCGCTGAGGCGGAGGACATCAAACCCGGGTCGTAGAAAGCCACCCGTCTCTTTTTCTTGGCGCGCCCAAGGCAGCGCTGCGACGCGAAGCAGCCGCTCTCGAAAGGCATTCATGGATGCAGGCCGATGTTCGGGCTTTTTGGCGAGTCCATCATCGATCAAGGCTTGTAGTTCGCGGGGGTAATGGCGTTCAGGGCAGAGGTCTTGAAGTCGCGGAGGTTCGGCGTATACGTGACGCATCAGGTATTCGTACACGTTGTCTGCGATGAACAAGTCTTTGAATGTGAGCAGTTCAAACAAGATCACGGAGAGGGCGTAGATATCGGCGGCAGTGCCGACTTCTTTTCCGAGGATTTGTTCGGGGGCGATGTAACGGGGGGTTCCGATCATCATGCCTGTGGATGTCAAGCGCGTTTCGTGCGGTTTTTGTTTGTGGGCGATCCCAAAGTCGATGATCTTGACCCATTCGTTGCCTTGTTCGTCGTGGGTCATAAAGATGTTTTCAGGTTTGATATCGCGATGGATCACGCCCTGTTGGTGGGCAAAATCCATCGCATCGCAAACTTGGCAGAGGATCTGACAGACCCGCATAAAGGGGATGTAAGGCGCGTGTTTTTCGGCGTAGCGATCGAGGCTGAGGCCATCCAAAAATTCGGTGACGAGGTAAAAGCCCAAGCTGCGGCTTACGCCGTAGGCCCGCAACTGGAGGATGTGGGGATGGTGCAGATCGCTGAGGATCTGGGCCTCTTTTTCAAAGCGTTTGATCTCTTTTTCTTCGGGGGCGCGTTCTGCGTGGGAACGCAGGAATTTGATTGCGCAAAGTTCCTTGGTGTCGAGTTCTTGGCCTTGGTAAACAAGGCCCATGCCGCCTTCGCCAAGTTGGCGCAACAATCGCCAGCGTTTTCCAACGACTTCGCCGATCAACGGATCGGTTCGACCTGTGTCGAGATCGCAACCGCATTGCATACAGTGGCGCATACCTCGTTCGTAAGGATACTGGCATGCGGGACAGAGCGCTTCTTGGCGCAACAAGATCTGGCTTTGTGTGGAAGATAGTTTTTGGGCAGAGGCCGATGTTTGGGGCGTGGCCGGCTCAGCGCTGGGGAGATCGCTTTCGTTTTTTCCCAATGCTTCGAGCATAAAACGCCCATAGTGGTAGCGGATGGCTTTTTGTAGGGCTGCGTGGGAGGCCAAGGCTACACCGCCAAGGGCCGCGTTGCAGATCTGGGTCATCAGTCGTTGTTGTTCGAGGGTAGGGGGCGATGCACAGATCAGTTCTAGTGTGTGGCTGTGTTCGTCTCCGTGCGGAAGGACCATCCATTCGAGGGCTTGTGTGTAGGATATCCGCTGCATCGGCTCGGTGGAGATGTTGAGTCCCAAAAGCTCTTCGAGCGTGTAGAATTTTTTCCCCAACATCTCGGCTTGGATGCGTTGGATCAGAGTGTCGGAAAGATAACCCAAACCGACAAGGGCTTCGCGCAAGCTACCACCTTGTTGTTGGTTTTGTTGGATGGCTTGGTTGAGTTGGTCTTGCGAAAGCAAACCTGACGTGATCAAGCGTTCTTGTAGCCTGACGTCCATGCAGAATATACCTTTGTTGCGCTTTCGCGCCATGCGAGGGGGCATGAGGCCCAGATAACAAACACGCGCCGCGAGAAGTGTACAGAAAGCCCAAACATACAAGGAAAAATACAAGATGTCTAGGATATGGATACGCGATGTCTGCGTGATAAACGAAGGGCAACAGACTCAAGGGGATCTTTGGATCGAGGCGGGTCGGATCAAGCAAATCGGGGTGATCGCAGATGTTGCGAACGCAGATGTGGTGATCGAGGGCAGGGGGCGTTGGTTGTTGCCGGGGTTGATCGATGATCAAGTCCATTTTCGCGAACCCGGGCTGACGCACAAGGGCGATATCGAAAGCGAATCTCGCGCAGCGGTGATCGGCGGTGTGACGAGTTATATGGAGATGCCGAACTGCATCCCGACCACTACGGATCGCAGCGCTCTACAGGACAAGTTTGCGCGTGCAAAAGGCCGGTCCTTTGCCAACTATAGCTTTTATCTTGGAGCGACCAACGACAATCTCGAACAGATTAAACGTGCCGATCCCACCGAGATCTGCGGGATTAAGGTCTTTATGGGATCTTCGACGGGGAATATGCTCGTGGATCAAGAGCCTATCTTAGAGGGGATCTTTGCCCATGCTCCGACGCTTGTGGCGACACACTGCGAAGACACGCCCACCATCCAAGCCAACGAACAAGCTGCGTTGGCGCGTTATGGAGAGCAGATCCCCATCTCCATGCACCCGATGATCCGAAGCGAAGAGGCTTGCTTTGCTTCGTCTTCATTGGCCGTTGCTTTGGCCAAGCGACACGGAACGCGCTTGCACGTTTTGCACATCAGCACGGCCCGTGAGTTGGAGCTTTTCTCTGATGCTCCTGTGGCGCAAAAACGCATCACAGCGGAGGCGTGTGTGCATCATCTTTTCTTTTGCGATGCCGATTATCCGAGGCTTGGGACATGGATCAAATGCAACCCTGCGATCAAACGAGCGCAAGATCGGGATGCTGTCTTGCAGGCGCTGCGCGACGGTGTGATCGATGTGATCGCCACCGATCATGCCCCCCACACCCGCGAAGAAAAAGCCCAGCCCTATCGAAAAGCGCCGTCGGGTTTGCCTTTGGTGCAGCACAGCTTGCTTTCTTTGCTCGAACACGTCCATCACCACAGGCTTTCGATCGAGGAGGTCGTGCAAAAGACCAGCCACAACGTGGCGACGATCTTTGGCCTTGAAGATCGCGGCTATATCCGCGAGGGCTACTGGGCGGATCTTGTTTTGGTCGATCCACACGCCCAAACACCCGTGACAGAGGAGTCTTTGGCGTATCGTTGTGGATGGTCCCCATTTTTGGGACACACTTTTCCTGCGCGGATTGATAGCACCCTTGTATCGGGGCATTTGGCGTGGAACGATGGACAGCTTCACCCCCATGCAGCAGGTCAGCCACTGCGATTCCACAAGAACAGGCGGATCTGATCGCAGCAAACGAGGGGGAGGCTTATACGAGATCCGCCTACGGTGTGCGCCAACATGTAGGGGCAGCAAGGTGTGGCTGCCCAAGCACAGGGCGTCTACAGCTTCTCTCGGGTATCGTAATTATGGGGTGGCTTTGACTTCGGCTTTTCCGTGTTTGAGAGCGGAGACGAGGAAGTGGGCGGACTGGGCTTGGGCTTGGAGGGTTAAGGGGGAGTATTCTTCGTCGAGGATGTAGTTGTGTAGGGCGTCTGCGAACTGCGTGAGGCCGCGTTGGGGGGTAGCGTTGGGATCGAGACCATTGACGGCTTGGAGGATGGGGGCGATCTGTGGTAGAGAAAAGACCCTTGCCATCGACCATGTGGCAGCGGCGGGCATGGTTTCGTCTTTCATCGCTTGTTGCATCAGGATCTGTCGTTTCTCCCAAAGGGTGGGGTTCTCGCGCTGTGACCATGCGAGGCTATTGATCGGATCGGCGCGATCCAAAAATTGCTGGATCACGGTCGTGGTTTGGAGGATCAGTGACTCGTTGCCTTTGGGCAGCACGTTGCCCAAGATCCCGCCCATCAGGTCTTCAAACCGACCACCGCTTGCGGCGATCACCATCGTTGTTTCGGGCCGAAGACCCGATAGCAAACCACCGATAATTCCGCCCAGAGAATGGCCGAGATAAGCGCGACCTGTGGGCAAGAAGTCGGGCTTTCCATCGGGTTGACCGAGTGGGTAGATGTCGAGCTTTTCAAAAGAAGCGACCAATCGGTCGAGTTGGACGTGTTCGATCGCACTTTGGCGGAAGTTGTCGAGAAACCGCAGACCCGAAGTGAAGGCCATGTATTCGAGGCCGGCTTGCGCGGGATTTTTGCTGCGTTCTCCGTGTGCCACGGTGTCGATGGCGACGACGGCTACGCCTCGTGTCGTAAAGGCATGCGCGATCTTCACCATATTTTCTTTGTAGGAAGAAAGCCCGTGTTGGACAACGGCGATCGGGACGGGACCTTGGGCGATGGCTTTGGGCAAGATCAAGAGGAATGGGATCGCGAGCCAACCTTGGAGTTTGGGGCGTCCTGCCTCGACTTCCCATTCCCCTTTGGTGTTGCGAAACTCGGGGGACTCAAAGGTTCCTTTCAAGATCGCAAGGATATCGTCGGTTCGAGTCTTGGCGGGAACGTTGGGAACCTCAAGCGGATTGTTGTACAGATTGGGCTTTCCGTCTTTGTCGGGATCGAAGGTGTAGTCGAGTTTATTTTCTTTGAGGATCGTATCACGCGCAGCGAGCAGGTCTTTGGGACCGCTGCCTGTGGTCACCAAAAAGGCCAGACTCAGGGATGATTTGGCGATCCCTTCTTTTTCTAACGTCGCCATCGGCCCTTGGAGGCGGATCTTCGCTTCTTCGATCCGCGATTTGGCTGGATGTTCGGCTGGAATAGGTTTTTGAGCACTCACATAAAGAAAGTCTTCGGAAGCAGCGAGCGGCCTGTTTTGTTTGTCTTGGAGCGATGCGGTCAGCGCGACAAGATAGCGCGTGTGAGGGCGAAGCGGAAGCAAGGGTTGGATCTTGAGGATGTGTGGGTGGCCTTGTTTGGCGTCCGAAAAATTGAGCAAAGACACCGAAACAGGGATGCGTTTGTTTTGATCGGGGGACGCGGGGTCCACATCCATCACCACAACAGGCGCATCTTTCGGTGTTTCACGCGAAAAATTCGGGAGATTGTCTTGTCGGATCTCGCCTTCAAGCGGCACCAAGATCGAACCCGCAGCAGACCATCCGTCCAGTTGATTGAGCATCTTGATATAGATATCGCCGAACAAGGTCAGACCTTCGTCGATCAGTCCGTTGTTTTTGGACTCTTTCAGCGATATGCGCCGTCCTGTGGGAGTCTTGGCATCTTCTTGGGTCAAGATGTCGCAAGGAAACGGCATCTTCGGTGCGCTCGGATCAAGCTGAAAGATCGCACGCAGAGACGAGCGCTGCTGCGGATCTTGTTCTTGTTGCCCACCATCTCCGCCTTGTGGAGCCGCTGGACAACCCGCCAACGATGCCGTGTGCAGG
>CAUJFU010000354.1 GCA_963169055.1 Myxococcota bacterium | reverse complement strand
CTCTCCGACCTCAACAGCCCATCCATCGGGATCTATGAAAGCGATGGCGACGGGGCCAAACTCATCGATCAATGGCAAGATGCCCGCGTCGTCTTCCTTGTGGATGCGGTGTCTTCACGACAACCTGCGGGAGCACTCCACCGCTACGAAGCCCACGATATCCCCCTTCCCAACGCCATCTTCGGACGCTCGACTCACCATTGGGGCATGGCCGATGCGATCGAGTTGGCTCGCCGCCTACACAAACTCCCGCCCCGCGTGCTTGTATACGGGATCGAAGCCAGCAACTTTTCTTATGGACTGACTTTTTCTGCACCCCTCCAAGCCGCCCTCCCCCGCCTTGTCAGCGATCTGCGTGAAGCACTCAAGATGTATTCACTCGCTCTCTTCGGCGCTTCCAATCCGTAGCACACGATCCTCTCGAATTCGTGGACTGTTATTCGGTCTCTTCGCTGTAGAGGGGGAGGATGGGTGTGTTGCGCATCGGGTTGTAGGTTTCGATGCGTTGGGAGATGCGTTCCAACCGCATCCCACGGCTACCTTTGACTAGAACCCTTGCTCCTTGAACAAGCAAGGGTCGAAGGGCATCCCACATCGCCTCAAAAGAGGCTTCTTCAAAGGCGTGAACCTTTCCGGCAGGCATCCCGTGAGCGAGGGCGCTTTTCGCCATGCCTTTTGCGCGGGGACCAAACGCAAAAAAGGCGGATATGGCGTGTTTTGCGACGAGTTCACCGATCATCGCGTGCATCTCGCTTTCTGCTTCGCCGAGTTCCAACATGTCACCCAAGATCGCGATTGATGGGGCATCTTGGGCAAGGTCCACAAGGGTTTGTAAGGCAGCTTTTTTGGAGGCGGGATTGCTGTTGTAGCAATCATCGATCAGATGGACGCCTGCATCAGTATGGATCACACGCAAGCGCCGACCTTCGGGCTGTAACTGTTCGAGTCCCGCGATGATCGCTTGCACTGGCGCACCCAAAACCGCCGCAGCAGCGATCGCCCCCAGCGCGTTTGCGATCTGGTGGCGCCCAACCAACGGCAAGCGGAACGACAACCGACCATGTCCAAACGAATGAACGCTCACAGAAAAGCCCTCTTCTCCGAGGGGTGTGGCTTGGAGCAAGGTGACGAACCGAGCTTCTTGTGGCAAACGCGACGCAGCATCGGCATCCGTCGAATAATAGACCTTTGCACAAGCCAACGAAGCAGATTTTTCCATAATCTTCGGATCATCCGCATTGACGATCGCGGTGTCGTGTCCTCCCAAACCAAGAAACAGTTCGCCTTTGGCCTTTGCGACCCCGTCGAGAGAGCCGACACCTTCGAGATGCGCGGGGGCCACAAGCGTAATCCAGCCGATATCAGGACGAGCGATCTCCGTCATCCGAGCGATCTCACCAAAGGCGTTCATGCCCATCTCAAGGACCGCATAGCGATGTTTGGGTTCCAGTCCAAACAACGTCAATGGAAGCCCGATCAAGTTGTTGAGGTTGCCTTTGGTTTTGAGCGTGGGAGCCACTTGTTGCAAGATGGCCCCCAACATCTCTTTGCCTGTGGTTTTTCCGCTAGATCCTGTGATCCCCACCACTTTGCAATGCGAGCGATGACGGGAAAGCCACGCCGAAGCAAGATCGCCCAGCGCGGTCAGCGTGTCTTGCACCAAGATCACAGGTAGATTCGCTGTCTCCCCGCGCTCGGCTTCCGTCAACGGTCGTTGTGCCAAGACCGCAACCGCCCCACGCTGTAAGGCGGACGGTACAAAGGTATGCCCATCACGAGCCGCCACCAACGCAACAAACAACGCTCCTTGTGGGATTTCGCGTGAATCTGTGCCCACACCACGCACCACCAACTCGGGGTTCCCGCTGATGACTTCACCGCCCGTTGCTGCCGCGATCTCCGCTACACGCATCTCCAAGGTCATCCCAATTCTCCGTTTTTTTGGGGTTGTGCGCTTTGTGGCTCCCCCGCCGCTGCGGAAGAGGAAAAGGCGGTGCTATTTTGCTTGGACGGCCAACGCACCGCAAGGGCTTGTTGTGCGATCTTGCGATCATCAAACGGATATCGGGTGGTTCCAACGATCTGATAATCTTCGTGGCCTTTTCCCGCGATCAACAAGATATCGTCCGCATCGGCCATCCCAACGGCTAGATCGATCGCTTTTCGGCGATCCAACTCCACAAGATACCCTTGGGCGCGTGGAACAGGTGGGAGCGCTGCGCTCGAAGTCGGCGATGCCCATTCCTCTTCTGTGATGGATGCGAGCACGTCGGAAGAATCGGGCTTTTGTGCAAGGGCCGACGCAACAAAAGAAGCGGCGTTTTCGTTGCGCTCACGACGGACCTTTGCGAGAGCGACGGCACTTTTCTTGGGGATCTGCAACGGCGCAAAGCCTTGTACGATATCTTCGACGATCTGCTGTGGATCTTCGGTGCGTGGGTTGTCCGAGGTGACGATGCAGATATCGCTCAGCGAAGCAGCGATCTGCCCCATCTGCGGCCTTTTTGTGCGGTCACGATCTCCACCGCACCCAAATACCACGATCAGGCGCTGAGGACACAGCGGTCGAAGGCTCGACAACACTTGCTGCAAAGCGTCGGGTGTATGGGCATAATCGACGAGTACTTGAAAAGGCAGCGTCGGATCGACCGCTTCCAATCGCCCCGGAACCGCACGCATCGCTGCGATCCCTTCTTCGATATCCGAGATCGAAAGACCCTGTGCAACCGCCATCCCCACCGATAATGCAAGATTGCTCAGATTAAAGCGCCCCATCAACGGGCTTTCGATCTGGATCTGCCCTGCGGGGGTCTCCAAACGCGCCGAGATACCGCGCATATGAAGATGTGCTTCGCGTGCGATCACTTCGGCCCGAGAGGACGGGTCCAAGCTATAACGCCACACTTGACAACGCGCCCCTTGCGCCATCTCGTCGCAAGATGGGTCATCCGCGTTCAACACCGCGATCCCTTGGGGATCCACGACTTCGCGCCACAGCTTGGCCTTGGCTTCGCCATACGCTCGCATCGTTTGGTGATAATCAAGGTGATCCTGTGTCAGATTGGTCCATCCCACCGTACGAAACGGAAGACCATGCACGCGATGTTGATCGAGCGCATGCGACGAGACTTCCATCAACAAAGCGTCGGCTCCCGCCTCGCCCATGTGTCCCAACAAACGCCACAACAACAGCACATCGGGCGTCGTCAACGGCGCAGGAAACACCGTCTCTCCAACACGATAGTTGACCGTCCCGATCACTCCCGGCTTGTGGCCACTTCTGCCTAAGATCGCCTCCAAAATAAACGTGGTGGTGGTTTTGCCGTTGGTTCCCGTAATCCCCATCACACGGCTTCCAAACGCCGAAGGCATCGGTCCATAAAATGCCGCTGCCAAACGTGACAACGCCACCCGCGTATCTAAAACCTCGATCAATCGAGCGCGTTCGAGTTTCGCTGCGAGCGGCACACCACGCTGCACCACCACCGCACTCGCCCCTGCCAACAACGCCGCCGACACAAATTCATGCCCATCCCAACGCTGCCCCACCAACGCAACAAACAACGTTCCGTTTGAAACCTGCCGAGAATCCGCCGTAATGCCCACGACATCGACATCTTCTCCCCAAGATCCATCGATCCCTGCTGCTTGGCAAAGCGCAGACAAGGTTTGCTTTCGATCCATCTGTCTCTCCGTCCTCAATTGAGGTTCTCATGCTGCCGCTTGTTGCGGGTACAAACACCGTTGCTTGACAAGCCTTCTTGCCATGCTTAGATAGCCAACCTCTTTTGCGGGGGCAAGTACGCAGACACACAACACACGGGTTGATCTGGGAATAAGCCCACACATCAGCTTGTTAGGCAGCAGCGACAACGATTCATCGCCGCAGCATGGCGGCTTTTGGCCATCGCTGCACGATCACAAGATGCGTATACCACACGGCATACATCCGATTTTCAGACCCTTTACCCCTCGCGCTCGGCGACTGGAGCGGAAGGAACGAGCATGATCAAAGTTCAAGGTCTCACCAAACACTATCGCGATCTGATCGCAGTAGACCAGATCTCCTTTGAAGTCCCCAAAGGAGAAATCCTCGGATTTCTCGGACCCAACGGCGCTGGAAAATCCACCACAATGAAGATGATCACCGGCTTTCTTGCACCCTCCAAAGGAACCGTCCACATCAATGGTCTTGATGTGTTTGACAACCCCATCGAAGTCAAAGGCCAGATCGGTTATCTTCCCGAAACCCCTCCCCTTTACCTCGATATGACGGCCCGCGTATACCTGCGGCACGTCGCAGAACTCAAGAACCTCCCCTACGGGATGATCAAAAACGAGATCGACCGCGTAGCCGAACGGACGGGCATCACGCACGTCATGGATCGCTTGCTCGCAAACCTCTCCAAAGGCTACCGCCAACGCGTCGGCCTTGCACAGGCCCTGCTCGGTTCGCCTCCTGTCTTGATCCTCGATGAACCGTCTAGCGGTCTTGACCCCGCTCAGATCCGCGAGATCCGCGATACCATCCGCGATCTCGCCCAAGAACACACCGTCGTCCTCAGCACCCACATCTTGCCCGAAGTCACCATGATCTGTAACCGCGTGATCATCATCGATCGCGGACGCATCGTTGCCGACGACAAGATCACCGACCTCACTGGCCAAGGACGCATCTCCACACACCTCCAACTGCGCCTCACCGATGCCAACGAAGCAACCGAAGCCGTCCTTGATGATCTCGCCCCTGTCGACTCCTTCGAAGTCTCCGAAGATGGACTCCAATACGAGATCTTTCTCCAAAAAGCCGATGAGTCCGTCCCCAACAAACTGCTCAGCGCCCTGCTTAAAAAGAATATCGAGGTGCTTTCGCTCCAACCTGTGATCCCTTCACTCGAAGATATCTTCTTAAAAGCCATCAGCAAAGATTCCAACACACCAAGCTGATCGCACCACGTATTTGCCTTCTCAACATCCACCGACGGCGCATGGCCCGATGCCATCGACGCTATCGCTGCTTTGCTCGAAAGCCTTTTGCTTCGTTCAAGCTGTTGTGCCAAAGGAGCTTTTTGATGAATCAACGTGTCTTTGACCTTGTCCGTGCCGCGCTTTGGGCGGGGAGCGTCCTTCTGATGGGCTACCTCATCCCGCACGCCTCGCTCGCCAACGCGATCTACAACACTGTCCGTGGCAAAACGCCCACCACCAGCCGCGGGGTGTTCTTTGTTCTTGGGCTGATCCTCTCAGGCATCTTGTTGTGGATGGGCGTGCGCGCTCTGCTTCAACAAGCCGTCGATCTCGATAAGCCCGATCTGCTCGGCGGTTTGATTACGGGCCTGATCCAAGGAACCGCCACCGTGTTGACCGCTACCTTGG
>CAUJFU010000353.1 GCA_963169055.1 Myxococcota bacterium | reverse complement strand
ATGATATGCGTATTGGTTGATATACCTAAATTTTATATTTGGTCGTTTGGAGAAAAAATAACAGCTCAAATCGAAGATGAAAGGTTTCTTTACTCGAAAACATATTATACCAATAGAAAACCTAGCCATGTAGGACACTTTTGTAATATTTTATTTTCTTATGAAAGGAATAAACTAAAGATACAAGGACAAACTTTTAAAACGATGTGTTATTCAGCTAGAAAGCACTATTCTTCGATATCGAAAGGTAAAAATATAGAGATACTCGTATCAGATAAATATATGGAAAAAGGTATTGCTTATAACGATATAAGTACTGCGTTTGAAGGTGTTCTGGCCTTTTCCCTTTTTTTGGTTTTTTCTGTTATTCTCTTTGTACCTCTTTTTATAAGATATAAAATAATGGAAACAAGAGAAATTAACTTTCTAAAAAGAGAAAAAACGTAAATACTGTTGTACCTCCTTCGAGGAAGTATCCGTGCAAAAAACTGATTTTATCAAAATCCTCGTTAGGCCACGATCTTCCAATACATCAAAAACCAGCCGAACGCCGATGCGCTCACCGCAAACAGCGTATAAAATCCTCTCCCAAGCCAACCAAACAAACTCCGACGCCACACCAATACGGTAGAATACAACATCCCAAGTGTCAGCAGCATCGGGAGATACGGCAGCCAGAACACCCAGCGGCTCGGTATCTCGAAAATAAAATCATCCGAGATCGTCGCCAAGATCGAAAGAAAAAAGACGAGATAGCCCACCAACACCCCTAACCCAAACAACCCTGCGGTGCGTTCTTCCCCTTGCAATCGAGACTTTGCCATCAACCACCCCCAAAGCCCTGTCGGGCGGGCAAACAGCCCCACCAACAGACACAACAAAAACAACACCACGATCCCCACATTTAGCGAAGTTGATTCATACCAAGGTGGCCGAACGAAGGTCATCACAGGAAAGCCGTTGCCAAACAAACCCACCACTTGTTTTTGTTCGTTTCGCAAAAAGATCCATCGACCAAGCCCTTCGACTTCTTGAAATACATCGGGTTCAACTTCGATATGCTTGATCCGTTTTCCTTGTAGGAAATCAAATATCTCCAATTGGCCGGTTGTTTCGCTCACTCGGGCCTCGACACGCATCCCCAAACCCGCCATCTTCGTCATATCCGACTCCGAGCGCCGATTGGTTGCGAATACTCCCGTAAACTGAGACAGATACTCTTTGGAAGGGACAGGGCGGCGTGCCGCCAAAGCACGGCCCTCGATGCTTCGGGCGAAACGCTTCAAAAACGCTGTTGCCAACGAAAAAGAAGCCGTCATCCCCGTCGAGGTGTTTGTTGAAAAAAACACCCCCAACTGTTCGGATGGCAAAAGAAAACAAGCACTATGAAAATAGATCGTATCCCCGAGATGACCGATGATTCGAGGATTTTGCATATTGATCTCGATCCATCCGTGTGCAAAAGACCTTGCCTTCGGATGGGTCCGAAAGTGCGCTTGATTCATCTGGCGGATCGTCTCTTCGCGCAAGATGCGTTTGCCCTCCAACGCACCGCCTTGAAGATAGCCCAACATGAAGCGCGCCATCGCATGGGCCGACGCAGACATCGCACCCGCAGGGGATTGCGAGATGTATTCGAATCCTTGTGGCTTCCACGTCGGCTGCTGGTGTTTGGCGTCTTTTCCAAGAAAGGTATAACCCTTTGCCATCACAGCGCTTTTGGCGGTGTCGATCTGCGAAAAGGTCGCGCCTATCATCCCCAAAGGGCCGAAGATCTTTTCCTGCACATACTTCTCAAAAGGGACGCCGCTCACCTGCTCGACGATGTAGCCCGCAAGAGTGGTTCCGTAGTTTGAGTAGGCTATGCTCTGCCCGGGCGGGCGCACACGCAGCGGGATGCGCTCCAACACAGCTTGTTCGAGCGGTTTGAGGGCTTTGGGATCTTTGGTGAACAGTCCCAGCAAGATATCTTCAAATCCCGGTGTATGCGACATCAGATGCGCGATCGTGATCGGTTTTCCAAAGGTTGCGGGCAGCTTGAGCTTCGGAAGGTAGCGCTGGATATCGGTGTGCAGATCGAGTTTTCCAGCCTCCACCAACTGCATCACCGCGATCCAAGTGAACAGCTTTGAGATCGATCCCACCCGAAACAACGTCTTGTTGGGATCGACTTTGCGCTTTGATTCGCGATCCGCCTCTCCTATCCCTTGCTGCAACAAGATCTTGCCCCGATACACCACCGAAAACGTCGCCCCCACAAGGTGATGCTTCTTTTTCAGCCGAGGTATCTGCGCTTCAAAGAACTTTCGCAGCGTCTGCTCCGACATATCCGACCTCATCCCCAACGTCGCCTCGGATCCTGTCGTGCCGTTGGCGGGAGCCTGCGATGCTGCGATCTTGTTCGTCTCTTTCGTCTCTACGGGGCGGCTTTCTGCCCGTCGCATCGGTGGTTTGGAGGGGGGACTTGCGTTGGCTATCCCCGCACAAGCCAAAACCAACAACCACCCGAGCTTTCGTATACTTCGCTCCATCCGTAACTCTCCTTTGTCCTGTTCTTCGCGTGCTTTTGTGGGCCCTTTATCGGGCTTACACGGCCGCCAAAAAAAGCCGTGTTCGCAACACTTCAAGCGGCTGTGCTGTTTGTTTGAAACACCATCGACGACCCCGCCAACACGGGGTCAAGGGAGCCGCGCTCCCTTGTGGGGTGTGGGGTAAAGCCCCACAAAACAGAGCGAATACGGACTTGTGTCGTCGTTTCTGTATTTGACAGAGCCGAAGACTCCCGTGTTCCGTCTGTCGTGGACGCCATTTGTGTTCTTGACGGTTTGTTGTGGGGCGCGGTACATTCTGGCCTTTCGCTGCGCTGCTGTAGAGAAGGATAAGATCATGGCAGAGATTCAATTTTTGTTAAACGACCGACTGATCAAGACTTCATTGCAAGAAGGTCTTGTTTTACTGGATTTTGTTCGTGAACACCAACGCTTGACAGGAACCAAGATCGGTTGTCGTGAGGGGGATTGCGGTGCGTGTTCGGTGCTGATCGGTACACTCGAAGGGGAGGGCGTCAAGTATCTTCCTGTGACGTCGTGTCTTTTTCCGTTGGGGCGCGTGCATGGGATGCACGTTGTGACGGTTGAGGGCATCAGCAAAGAGACGTTGACGCCTGTACAGCGGGCGATGGTGGAACATTCGGGGACGCAATGCGGCTTTTGTACGCCGGGGTTTGTGGTTTCGATGACGGGCTTTGCGCTGGAATCCAGCTCGGTCTATCAAGACGATCCCCGCGACGCGATCAGCGGAAACATCTGTCGTTGCACAGGTTATAAGTCGATCGAGCGCGCACTCTCCGAAGTTTCCGAACAACTTCAACAAAAGCCCCAAGGCTCCGAGCAGATGGCGTGGTTGATCGAAAAAGGCTTTGTTCCGCCTTATTTTGCGGGTATTCCTGCGCGGCTTCGCGCTATCCCTGCACGCCGCCCCGTTGAGCTTGCCTCTTCAACCTCCACTCCCACCGTCCTGTTGGGAGGAGGCAGTGATCTCAATGTCCAACGCCCCGAAGCGATCCGCGATGCTGACGTTGCTTTTGCCCAAGACTACGCCTCCACAGCGATCGACGAGCAAGATGGCTTTGTTTACATCGGTGGGGCGGCTACTATGGAAGATCTCAATCGTTCGCCGTTGATCGCCCAAACCCTCCCATCCATCCGCTCATGGATGCGGCTCGTTGCCTCTACGCCGATCCGTACCATCGCTTCGATCGCAGGCAATCTTGTGAATGCTTCTCCGATCGGCGATGTCACGATCTTGATGCTCGCTTTGGGCGCAGAGATCGAACTTACCGCCCAACACGCACAGCGCTGGTTGCCGCTCGAAGAGCTTTATCTCGGCTACAAGACACTCTCCAAACAACAAGGCGAGATCCTCTCGCGCCTGCGTTTTCCTTCCACAACACCCCAAAGTCGCGTCAACTTTGAAAAGGTGAGCAAACGCACTTTTCTCGATATCGCCAGTGTCAACGCTGCCATGCGTCTTGAAGTCCAAGATGATATCATCCAAAAAGCTCGTCTTTCCGCAGGGGGCGTTGCGCCGATCCCGAAGCTTTTGCGCGAGACTTCCCAATGGCTCGTCGGTCAACCGCTGACATGGGCGACCGCCCTTGAAGCCGCCGAACGCGCCCAATCCGAAGTCCAACCGATCAGTGATATCCGTGGTTCTGCGGATTACAAACGACTGCTGTTGCGCCAGCTTGTTCTTGCGCATTTTGCCGAAGCAACCGCGATCCCCGTCGTCAAGGAGGCTCTGCTTTGAAACACATCGACGCTCAAAAACACGTCACAGGACGCTCCCTCTACGTCGACGACGTCCCACAACGCGAAGGAACACTACATGCTGTGATCCTTGGATCTCCCGAAGCACACGGAAAGCTGCGCGCAATCCATGTAGAACAGGCCCTTCAAGCCCAAGGTGTGGTGGCGATCCTGACGGCCAAAGATATCCCGGGTGAAAATCAGATCGGCGGGATCTTTCCCGATGAACCGTTGCTTGCGGACGGCGAAGTCCACTATCGCGCCCAACCCATCGCGATCATCGTTGCTGACTCCGATCACCATGCACGCCTTGCACGCGACCTGATCAAACTCGATATCGAATCGCTGCGCCCTGTCACCAGCCCTCGCGAAGCCTACGCAAGCGGCGATGTGATCGGGCGAGTCCGCACCTTCAAGATCGGCGATCCTTCCGATGTTTGGGAGCAATGCACGCATATTTTTTCAGGGCAAGGTTCTTGCGGCGGCCAAGAACACCTCTACATCGAAACCCAAGGAGCCTATGCCTATCCAACCGAAACAGGCCACTTGCGCATCCTTTCCTCCACCCAAGGCCCCACCGCTGTTCAACGCACAGCCTCCCGTGTCCTCGATCTTCCGATGCACGCAATTGAAGTCGATGTCCTGCGTCTTGGCGGTGGATTCGGTGGAAAAGAAGATCAGGCCACGCCTTGGGCCGTGATGGCGGCCCTCGCGGCCCTCAAACTTCATCGGCCTGTCAAGCTGATCCTCCATCGCCTCGATGATATGGCGATGACGGGCAAACGACACCCCTACGAATTCGACTACAAGATCGGCCTCGATCCAGATCTGCGCATCCTCGCTTACGAAGTCTTTCTTTACCAAGATGCCGGTGCTTCCGCTGATCTTTCGCCTGCCGTCTTGGAACGCAGCTTGTTTCACTTTACGAACAGTTATTTTGTCCCCAACGCCCGCGCCACCGCTGCATCCTGTCGAACCAACACCACCTCACACACGGCTTTTCGCGGATTTGGCGGACCCCAAGGTATGTTTGCGATCGAAACCGCCATCGCTCACGCCGCAGAAGCCTTGTCTCTCCCAGCGTATCGCATCCAATCCGCAAACTTGCTTCGCGAAGGCGATACCTTCCCGTATGGTCAAACGGCCCAAGATGTCCGCGCCCACGATGCTTGGAAGGCTCTTGAACAGAGCATCGAGATCGACCGATTATCCGACCAGATCGAGGCATTCAACCAATCCCACCCCTTTCAAAAAAAGGGACTGGCTCTAATGCCGATCTGCTTTGGGATCTCTTTTACCAAAAAGACCCTCAATCAAGCAGGGGCGCTCGTTCACGTCTATCAAGACGGCAGCGTCAGCATTAGCACAGGAGCCGTCGAGATGGGACAAGGCGTCTCCACCAAGATGATCCAAGTCGCCAGTCACACCCTTGGTCTCCCCGCTGATCGTGTACGCATCGAAGCCACCAACACTTCGCGGATCGCCAACACTTCCCCAAGCGCCGCAAGCGCCACCGCTGACCTTAACGGAAAAGCCCTTGCCCAAGCCTGCGAACGCGTCTATCACCGGCTGCTCGGCGTTGCCGCTGTGATGCTTGGGTGCGATGTCTCCGCTCTCAAGCTCCAACATGGCCGCATTTTTCGAGACGGCCAAGCAGTCGAACTCTCCTTCGATCAGATCGCTCTCGAAGCCTACAACCAACGTGTGAGCCTGTCCGAATATGCGCACTACGCTACGCCCGGTCTTTCCTTTGACACCACCCTCGAAAAAGGACATCCTTTTGCGTATCATGTGTACGGATGTGCCGCGTTGATCGCTACGGTCGACTGCCTTCGTGGGATCTACACCTTCGATCGAGTGCATGTGATCCACGACTTTGGCGACTGCATGAACCGTGATGTCGATCTCGGTCAAGCAGAAGGCGGAATCGTCCAAGGCATCGGATGGATGACGATGGAAGAACTTCGCTTTAACGAGCAAGGCCGCTTGCTCTCCAATGCGCTCAGTACTTACAAAGTCCCCGATATCTTCGCCGTCCCCGAACAGTTGCGTGTCGAATTCCTCGATCACGCAGGCAGCCCCTATGCGATCTTTAAGTCCAAAGCGGTGGGCGAACCTCCGCTGATGTACGGGATCGGCGCATACTTTGCCATCCGCAACGCCATCCGCGCTTTTCAATCCCAACCCTTTGCTTTCTCTGCACCCATGACCCACGAAAAAGTCTTGATGGCGCTTTACCCCACGCCTTCTTAGGGCGATATCGCCCGTGCATCGTTTCAACGAAAGGATCGACTCGCGTGCTTCGCGAAAAGCTCAAAACTTGGATCTTTCTCCAGCAACAGCTTCAACAAGGCCAAGATGTCGCGCTTTGGGCGGTGGTCGATGATTGGGGGAGCGCCCCCGGCAAGCGGGGATTTCTGTTGGGGATGACCGCAACAGGCGCATGGTCCGGCACGATCGGCGGCGGTGTCATGGAGCACGATGTCATCCGCCGCTCTCTGCAAATGCTGCAAACCCCCGAAACATCGAGTCCGATCTTGCTCAAACGCACCCATCACGAACGCGCTCCCGAACATGAACGCAGCGGGATGAGTTGTGCTGGAGGGCAATGGCTCGCGGGTTGTGTCCTGCGGCCTCGCGATCTTCCTTGTGTCGAGCGGATCCTTTTCACCGAAGAACACGGCCCTGCTTGCGCTTGGCGGATCGATCCGCAAGGACTCTGTTTTCTCCAAGAGTCCGCTCCCACCGCTCTTTTCATCCGCGAGGGAGAATATTGGTCCTACACCGAACCCTGCGGACAACCTGATACGCTGTACATCCTTGGAGGAGGGCATGTTGGGCTGGCGATCGCCAAGCAATTTGTTCCCTTGACGTTTCGTTGCATCGTGATCGATCCGCGCCCCGATAGCCTTGTCGCCAAAGATCCCGATTGTTGTGATCGGTTGTATCTTCGACCTTTTGAAGAGGCCCGAGATATCGTTCAGCCCGGCTCACACAGCTACGCCGTTGTCGTCACCAAAGCGATGGACTCCGATGTGACCGCTTTACACGCGATCCTGCACAAAGATCTCCGCTACATCGGCGCGATGGGGAGCAAACGAAAGATCCACAATATCTTCCAACGTCTCGAACAGTTGGGCGTTTCCACGGAACTGTTTTCGCGTGTTCATGCTCCGATGGGACTTCCCATCGGTGGGCAAACTCCCGCAGAGATCGCGGTCAGTCTTGCTGCTCAGATCATCCAGATCCGTTATGCCCATACGCCCCCTGCGCCTCGGCCTGCTGGACGCCACAGCACCAAGCACACTCGCTCCGATCTTGCGTCGGAGTGATACGAAATCCGCCCATGGCGTGACCGCAACATGTAGGGGCATCCCCCTGTGGATGCCCAACCACAGGGCGTCTACGGCGGATCGCACTTGCCCTTCGATCACACATCTCTCGGATATCGTACGACCAGACCACAAGACACGAAACCAGAGGGCATCAGACCAAACCACAAGACACGAAACCAGAGGACACCAGACCATGCCGCCAACCAACTCACCCGTTGATCGGGACTCTGTGATCGAGACCTTTGCTGCGCATCTTTCTCGGCCCAAGGTTGAATTCTATCAACGCTACGGTTTTGACCTTGTGATGGGAAAACGCGAA
>CAUJFU010000352.1 GCA_963169055.1 Myxococcota bacterium | reverse complement strand
GACGCAGTGGAAAAGGGAAAGCGTGAAGAATCAACCCGTTGTAGGGGCGGTTCGGGAACCGCCCACGCCTGAACCCGTTGTAGGGGCGGTTCGGGAACCGCCCGCGCAGGCAACAACGGCCTATTTCGCATCGGTATGACAGTTCAGTCTCTTTTCTTCACCCGATGCCCGTGGGGTGATACGAAATCTGCCCATGCCAGAGACCCCCCGCTGGATGGGCTTTACATACGAAGTGTCCGAGTGTTAGACACAGGGCCAACCATGGCTTAACCTAGCGCGTATGGGGCTTTGCCCCACACCCCACAAGGGGCCATCGTCCCCTTGACCCCCTATCGGCGGAACGGACAACAGTGTTTCACACCAACAACTCTGCCGCTTGAGGTGGCGCGAACACTGCTTTTCTAAACGGTGTAGCCACCCACTCTCCCCGCGTCGCTCTCGGTAGCAAACCGATACACTTTTTTTGGCTCTCGGTAACGTACCGACAACCACGCTGTCACTCTCGGTAGCGTACCGACAACCACGCTGTCGCTCTCGGTAGCGTACCGACGAATGGGCGCGAAAGAGGCTTGATCTGAGGAAGGGAGCGGCGTAGGATGCGGGTTTTGGAGAGATGTGTTTGAACGAAGGGTACCGAAGAGGGCTTTTCATGCGAACACGACGCAAGCATCGAAGACAAGGAGTTTTTCTCATGAAGCATCGTTCTCTGTGGTGGTTTCCCTTCTTGGGACTTTGGATGGTTTGGGGCCTTCCGATGGTACTGACAGGCTGCCCTCAACCGAGCGCAACCGAAGAAACTGTGCAAGACAGCGCACCCAACGAGCCTCAACCCGAACCTCAACCCGAACCCCAACCCGAGCCTGTTGGAAAGCCCCCAAAAGGCGTCGGTGCAGATTGTGTCCAAGGCCCGCGTGGAAACAACTGCGACACCTCGGAAAGCCCGATGCTTTGCCTTGCTGTCGATGGCACCAAGTCCGTTTGCTATGAAAACTGCACCGCCACCGCAAAGTGCATGGACCCCAACGAAAAATGCCTCGAAGCCAACAGCGAAGGACTGCGCGGTTGCTTTATTCTCGCCAAAAAAGGCGATGCCTGCGGCTCGGCGCTACGCGCACGTTGTGACGAAGATCTCGTCGATCCACCCGTATACTGCGTCGAAGGCAAATGCACCGAACGCCCGAAAGACGGATGGGATGTCGGTCAATCCTGCCGTCCTCCCCGTGGCAACGAGCAAAGCGATTGCAAAGCAGGACTGATCTGTGTCGAATTGGCCAAAACCAATTATCGCTGCGTCAAGTCCTGCAATGCCAACACAGACTGCCCAAACGGCGAAGTCTGCTGGGACGAACCCCTCGGGAAAAAAGCCTGCTTGATCGGCTCCAAAGAGGGCGGCCCCTGCAATCGGGACAAACGCCAATTCTGCAAAAGCGACGACCCCAAAAATTACCCGCTGACCTGCCGCGCCGACAAATGCGAATCCACCGTCGCCTACGTCAAACTTGGTGCGGCCTGTCAAAAAGATATCGACCCCACCAAAAAACAAGGCAACTGTGAACCCGGTCTCTACTGCCTTGGCGTCAGCGAATTTGAGTCGCGCTGCCACAAACCCTGCAAGGGCGCTTCGGATTGCCCAAGCAGCGAGGTCTGCGCCCTCCATCCCAACACCCCCAACGATCCCGAACAAGCCTGCGTGATCCCCGTCAAAAAAGACGAAGCCTGCAACCTCCTTGACCGAAAATACTGCTACAGCGGAACCACCCAGATCCTCCGATGCAAACGCGAAGAAAACAAAAACGAAGGCATCTGCATCGAAGTCAACGTCGGCGATGCTTGCGTCAACAAAGATGGTTGTGGCCCCATGAGTTGCATCCCCTTTAGCGCCACGAACCTCTACTGCCTCTTCCCTTGCAATCCCAACACGCCCCAATGCCCCGGCAACGGAACTTGCGCAGCATTCGGACAAAACGGCCAACCTCCCTTCGCCTGTCTCCCCAACGGTCCGAAAAAGATCGACCAAGCCTGCAAAGCCATCAAAGCAGACGGGCCCAAGATCGAAACCTCCGAACTTTGCGAAGGCTCGCTTCTTTGTGCCGTCCCCCAAGGAGCCGCAAGCGGCGTATGCTACCAAACCGTCCCCGGCTGTACCGCGACGGCTTGCCAAGGGACCGTCAAGCGCGTCTGCATCCCCATCCAAAACGGCGGATTGTGCGCCAAAGATTGCTCGGCGGGTTCCGGCCAAACCTGCGATGGTGGTACCGCCTGCAAAGAATTCCAACAAGCCCAGATCTGCCTCTAAACAACCGTTTCATCGCCCCATCCACACCGCAAGAAGGTCTTCCTGCGGTGCGAAAAGCAACGCATCGGGCGCTCGATGCGCCCCAAACCATCCGAACATCGCGGGAGAAAAACGTGCAAGAACAAAGCAACCACACCGACCCAGATCGCTGGATCGTCAACCTGCTTCAACAACAACCGCTTTCAACTCCTCAACTCTTTGAAACGGCGTTTGAAACAGCCATGCACGTTGCACAACTCCCCTTTGCGCGAGTGGTGCGGCTGCGCCACGAAACACACTTGCGCCTCGATGCCATCGCAGATACCGCTGGCTTTCGATACGAAGCCGGCCAAGAATTCCCCGTCGATCACTTGCTTGATGGCGAAGTGATCCGACGGCGCGATGCTTTGGCGATATCTGATCTGATCGCTTCTCCGCTTGCACGCCACCCCGAAGTCCTCGCTGCGGGTGTCCGCAGTTATGTCGGCGTTCCGTTGTGGCTACGCAATCAACAGATCTACGGCGTCCTTTCGATGATCTCACAAACTCCCCAACGATGGGGGCCTGAAGTCCTCCTGCGCACCGCCATGATCGGTCGCTGGCTTGGTCAAGAGATCGAATTGCGCCAAATCTCCCGCGAGCTGAGCGCCAAAAGCCACCGCCTTGCCACCATGACCCAAGAGATGCAACACCTCCAAAGCCAGATCGAACAAGGCTCGATCCGCGACACCGTGACGGACCTACTCAACAACCGCTACTTCAACAAACTCCTTCAAACCGAAGCCGCTCGCGCCCAACGACACGCTTATCCGCTCAGTCTGCTCTTGCTCTTCCCCGACGACTACGCTCGCGTCGGCCAACAATGGGGCCTTGACTTTGGGGCAACGGTCCTTCGTTCCATCGGCGTCTTGCTCCGACGACACTTGCGCACCATCGACAACGCCGCCCGTTACACCGAAGAAATGTTCGCGATCCTCCTCCCTCAAACCGATATCTCTGGCTCCGCCATCGTCGCCAACCGTATCCGTACCACCATCGGCGGACATCGCTTTCAAGCCCCCAACGGCGAAGTCTTCCAAACCTCCGCAAGCCTCGGGATCGCCGGACTTCACGTCCAAGACGACGATCCCGCCGCAGGAATGATCTCCCGCGCTCGTCGCGCCCTCGAACAAGCCCGAAAAGCCGGCGGAAACCGCGTGATCGTCGCCTCTTCCTCCCCCCAATCCTAAACCCCAACAGATGACCTCGCTACTTTCTGCCTTGGCCTCCTCTCAGGACTGTTTGCGTACGATCCATGCTCTACCCTCCGTTTGCTCACAATAAACTAAACCGTCCCAGAAAAACGAGCGCAAACACACAGGCAAGATCAACACCCGAAGCACCTCCACCCTGCGAAACAACATTCCCGCAAAAGCACTCAACGCCTCGCTATGCCATCGCGATGGAAAAGCTTGCTCGCCAAAACTGCCCTCATCTACAAAATCCTCGACATACGCTATCCCAAGCTCCGAAGCCGCTGTGATCCAAGCGTACGGGCCGATCATCCGTCCATGTCTCATCCCCACACACACGCCCCCGCTTCCCTCCCAACGCCCCAACATCTCTTCGGCTTCCCGGCCACCCAACACCTGCGGAAATTCGATTCGCTGCCCCCCGACCACCCATCTACGATGCGGCATACGCGACATCCTCTCCGCCATGCCCTCCATTCCCTTCTTTTTCTCGCCTTCACCCAACCACACTTCTGGAAACCACACGCTGTTCCCTCCACTTTTCGAGATGCTTTTTGTTAGGGTTTGCGAAAACTCCGCATATCGATCGTGAAACGACGCGAGATCTGCGACGATATCGCCACCTTGCTCTCCAACAGGTCAGCCTTTTTGACCTCTACCAGCGCCGCCGTCGCCAACACAGGAGCAGAGATCGATGCGCTTTCACCCGGAGTGACCGACCATTCCACGCTACGCAATGGCTGCAATCTCTCGTATCGAATGTGTTCAATCCGCGCATTCATCGTTTTTAAGGCGCGGAGACCCCCTTATGGGCGAGGGGGGAGGAAGCGCCGTCCTTTCTTTGGATAAGGGTGGTGGTTCGGGCGACCAGCCGAGTGGTGGCCTTCTTGACGTTGACGGAAGTGGTGAGGGTTTGGCCGTCGATGGTTTCGAGTGCGAAAAAGCCCGTGCTGCGCTTGCCTTTGACCCATCCTGTGCCTTTTTCTGTCCTGACCAAGTCGTGTTTGCGTAGCCCAAACAGTTTTCCT
>CAUJFU010000351.1 GCA_963169055.1 Myxococcota bacterium | reverse complement strand
TGGCGGTCTTGCTTCTGTTTTTCCTATCTGGGGCGGATTTTAATCTCGAATTTGTCGCGACAGCGTTTCCGTGTTTTTTGTTGAGGGGGGCGCTGCGACGGCAATATCTTGATCGTAAAAAGGAGGGGCAACGTGGGGCTGTGCGCGTCAGGTGGGGGGCGGTCGTGGTCGGACTGGTGATTGCGGGGGTATGTATTCCGAGTGCGTGGTCGGACAATTACCAGCGAGTACATAAACAATGGGCTATTTTGGAAGATCGCGATGCTGAAGAATTCGAGTCTGGGTTCATACGTTTGGTGAGCAAGCGTCCATCCGATTACACGGTGGCCTTGTTGGTGGCGCGCCACTACAACCAAGGAAAGCGCTGGCAGCCAGACAAAGCGCTGCGTTGGTTAGAGAAAGCGCGCTATTTGAATCCCACAGAGGGGTCCATTGCGTTGTTGCTTGCTTATACCTACGCACGTTTGGGTTTGTATCAAGACGCGTGTGCAGAGATGGATCGTAGTGTCGAGTTGTCGCCGCATTTGGCACCGAATGTGGCTTTTTTGGTTGAGCAATTTGGCTTTTTTGAGCAAGCGCTTCGGCGTCTTCGGCAGCCGCATTTGATGGAACTCGTGCTGCGAAGAGGGATTCAAAAAAAAGAGAAACAAGCGTTCTTTTTTAATCGAAAGGACGTTCTTTTTGCGCGGTTTCCGAAAGAGTTGTGGTTATATCACATCACCCTCGATTTGTTGCTACAAAAAGCAAGGCAAGCACAACAAGAATCGGCGAAACAAAAGGACAGGCAAGAGGAGATCCAGAAACAAACCAAGGCATTCTTTGAGGAGATGCGGGCTTTGCTGTTTCGTATCCGCCGCATCTTTCCGAACGAGCAAGGCTTTGTCTTTTTTTATAAAGCGCACATGCTGCTTGCAGAACAGCGTCTGCTCGACGCGATCCATGCGTACGAAGATGCTTTGCGTTTTCAGAAAAGTATGTACTATTGGCAGGCATTTTTTGGTTTGATGTCGTTACGTGTTTCGCTGCGACAAGAGAGCGAAGTGCGCGTGATGTTTGCTCGGGGGCGTCGCCAGCTCCAAGACTCCTACCGTTTGGGTGAATTATTTTTCATTTATAGTCGAATGTTATCGCAGCGTTACGCGTATCGAGAGGCTCTTGAGGTATTGGAGACGGCGATTCAACACAACGCCAAAGCTGATGCGTATTGGTTTTCGTTGGCAGAAGTGTGTGCGCATATTGGTTCATTTCAACGCAGCTTGGGGATTTATCAGCGTTATGTGTCGAATCCCCAGTACAAAGACTTTGCGCGAAAGCAGATCGCGTGGGTTGAGCAAATTCAACGTGCGTCTCAGGCTGCGCGGGGTGCTTCTGTGCTTCCGTCGCAGGAATCGCAAGAATAGGAGAGGAGAAGTGTTGGAAAAGCAGGTTCGCCGTTCGGTGTTGGGGAGAGGCATCGCGAAGGGGGCTTATGTGTCGGAGGCACAAAGTCTGAGTAGCGAATCGATTGTCGTGGATTTGCATGTAGATATAATCTTACAGAAGCGGCTTTTTGGGTATGATCCGTTGAGGCGTCATGGGGCAGGGTGGCGTGGCCAGCCATTGTTTTGGCATACGGACATTCCGAGGATGTTGGATGCTGCGTACACATGCGCAGCGTTGGGGTTGCATTATTGGCCTTGGGAGTCGGCGCGTGGTTGGCGGGAGATCCAGCGCCAATTGGCGGAGATGGAATGGTTGTTATCCTCGCAGGTGTGTCTTGCGCGTTGTGCTGGGGATATCGAACGAGCACACCATGAAGGTCGTTTGGCGATCTGCGCAGGGATCGAGGGAGCGCACGTACTCAACGGGTCGTTGAGCGTGTTGGAAGAAGCAGCAGAGAAGGGGTGTTTGTATTTAACGCTGACGCATTTTAGCAAAAATTCGGCGGCGACTCCGGGCTTGGGTCGCGGTCGGGATCAACGCTCTGGATTGACGGAATTTGGTCGTGCGCTGGTGCGTCGGTTGAATGCGTTGGGGATCTTGGTGGACGTTGCGCATGTGAATGGGCCGGGAGTGTTGGAGGCTTGTGAGGTGAGTGATGCGCCTGTCTTGGCGACGCATACATGCGTTCGTGCGTTGTTTGATACACCACGCGGCTTGCACGACGATGCGATTCGGAGCATTGCGCAAACGGGCGGTGTGATGGGCGTGATCTTTGCGCCGTATTTTTTGTCGGGGCGGTTGTGGGCGTCGGTGGATGTCTTGATCGACCATATTTTTTACATCGCGGAGCTGGTGGGATGGGAGCATGTTGCGTTGGGGACAGATTTTGATGGATGGATCGCGAGCATTCCACACGAGATGCGAGACTGTCGTGATCTCGTGGTATTGGTGGAGCGAATGTTGGCGCGTGGGGCAGATGTTGGTTCGATTCGGGGGATGTTGGGGGAGAATGTATTGCGTGTATTGCGACAGGTTCGGGGAGAGTCCGATGGGAAGGTTCAGGATTCTTCGGAGGATTCGCCGTAGTAATTGTAGCGATAGGTTCCGTAGTGGTATCCGCGCTGATAGGCATAGGTGCGATCACGATCCGAGAATTTATTGAGGACACAACCGAAGATGCGGCCACCGACAGATTCGAGTTTATAGCGTGCGGCGCGCAAGGCATTCCATGTGGTCGAGCCGCTGCTGGATATCAAGATGCAGCCATCGACATAAGCGGAAAGAACCGCAGCATCCGTGACGCTGAGGATGGGCGGTGTATCGAAGATGATCGCATCGAAACTCTCTTCGAGTTCTCGAAAAAACTTGTGGAAGCCGTCTGTTTGAAGGAGTTCTGTTGGGCTTGGTGGGATGGGACCACAAGGTAAGATCCAAAGATTCGGATAATCGGATTGAATCATTGCTTCTTGAAGTGTGTGCTGACCGACGATCACAGAAGAGACACCTTTGCTTCGATCATAATCGAGTTGGAGGATCTTGTGGACGCGTGGGCGGCGCATGTCAGTATCGATTAAGATCGTGCGTTTCCCCGCGTGGGCGATGCCGATGGCTACGTTGGTGGCGATAAAGGTTTTGCCTTCGCGGGGGGAGGGGCTTGTAAAGAGCAGGCGCAGTTTGCGCTGATCGGGGGCCATAAAGAAGATATTGGTACGAACGGAGCGGATCGCTTCTTCGATGGCGGAGGTGGGTTGATCGGTGTTGTAGAGGGGTTCTTTTTTGTTTTTGTTTTTGTTTTTGGCTTTTTTGTTCAAAAGTAGGGGGACTTCACCGATGGGTGTGAGTCCGACTTTCTCTTCGATATCTCCGAGAGATCGGACCGAGCGATCAAGCTACTCGATGAAAAAGAAGAGGCCAAAGAGTGCCAAAAAGCCAAAGATACCCACGATGACCGTTGTACGAAAGACGCGTGGAGCGAAGGGGGCTTTGGGTTGGAGGGGGGGTTCGATGAGGCGGACGTTGGTGGTGGTGGAGTCTTTGAGGAGTTGAAGTTCGAAGTAGCGTTTGTTGAGAAAGCGCACAGAATCGTTGAGTGCGGTTTGTTGGGTGCGGAGGTCGTCGAGGTTGAGGTTGAGCCGATCGAGAGCTTGTAGCCGCTGCTTGGCGGTGTTGGTTTTTTTTCTTAAGAAGGACTCTTCGCGGACGAGGGCGAGATATTGGGAGCGGTAGGTGCTGAGGACTTGTTGAATTTGTTGAACAAGCGTTTGGTGGAGGTATTGTGCGTGTCGATCGAGTTTTTGCATCTCGGGGTGTTTTGGGCGGTAGCGTGCGCGGGCTTCGTTTTGCTTTAAAGTGACTTCGTTGTAGTTATCGAGGAGTTTTTGGAAGAGTCCGTTTTGGAGGAGGGGGGCGAAAGGGACTTGGTGGGGTTGGGTGATGGGTTTGTGTTTGAGGTAAGGTCCGAGCATGGATTCGTGAGAGATCCGTTTGAACATGACTTGGAGCATGCGTTGGTTGAGTTCTTCGAGTTCCTTAAACACAAGGTTGCGGCGGTCGTTGAGGGAGGAGGAAAGGATGTTGTGCTTGTTGCGAAAGTCCATGATCTGCTGTTGGAGGGTTTTGTTTCGGGTTTGGTACTCATCGAGACGAAGTTTGATTTCGCTATAAGCATCGAGGGTTGCGCGTAGTCGGAACAGTCGGTTGTGTTCTTGGTAGGCTTTCACGATGGCGCTTGCGAGGTCTTGGGCGCGCATGGGGTCGGTATCCGCCACAGAAATGCGCAAGAGGCTGCTGCGCCGGACCAGTTGGATGGTGGTTTTGGATTGGAGGATCGAGGCCGCAAGGGAGCGCATACGAGCCATGCTCTCTCTTTGTGTTGCCTTGTTTGAGATTCGATCGAGTCCGAAGAATCCGGGATCTTCGAGAAAGTTGGGATGAATGTTGATGGCTTTTTGGTAGATGGGGAGGCTGCGCAAGATTTCGACTTGTGTGTTGTAGAACAGGCGCATCTGAAAGGTATAGTTCACCACTTCGCGGTTGTTGGTAAAGACTTTGGGGGAGATGGCGACCACTTCGACGGTTGCGGTTGTTCGGTAGTATTTGGGTTGTTTTTGGGTCCAATAATAGGTTGCCACAGCACAGAGGGCTGCAAGAAATACGACCAAGCCAAAGCGTCGCCGCAGCGTGGCCAGCAGCATCCAAAGGGTAACTGTGGTGTTTTCTGTTGCGAGAGTGCCTTCACGAGGGCTTTCGAGTATTTCGGCTCTTGGGCGTGCAAGGCGTTTGCGCAGTTTGTGAAGTTGCGATTCGAGCGGAGGCACGGAGCCATTGCGCTGATTGGGCTGTGTCATCTCATCAAAGCCTTTGTGCGTGCGGAAGTTTTGATATAGGGGTACGAATTGTTGGGTGGTTTGGTGTCCGCTTGGTCTGGATCGGGGGAAAGGGAGGGGAGGAGTGCGGTTTAATAGTATGTGCTCGCATCCACACGGCGTTGGTAGATGGTTGGAGACCAAGGGGGAAGGGTGGGATCGAGCGTGGTGTCTTCTTTGGGTTTTTCAACGAAGACTTGTGTGGTTCCTGTGTAGGAGCCTGCTTTTCCGGAGCAAAGCTTGGCTTGGATCTCGCGTTCTCGGGCTTGTGCGTCGGCTTGAGCGATGCGGGTGTATTCGCGTACTGCGGAGGAGCGTCTTTCGTCTTCGCTGATGCTTTTGCTTTGTAGGGTCTCGTTGAGTTCGCGTTGAGCGCCTTCTGCGATACCGAGGAGGGTTTTGACGACGGTGAGGTGCTCTCCAAGGCAATCGTAAGCCGCGACATCGTTTTCTTTTTTGGCTTTGTCGCGTTCCATGACGATCCATTGGCGGATACGTTCCATATTGCGGAGCATTTCGCCGCTTTTGCGT
Organism: Myxococcota bacterium; assembly: GCA_963169055.1. GTDB lineage: Bacteria > Myxococcota_C > UBA6777 > UBA6777 > UBA6777 > JAKLKB01. The sequence continues at coordinate 265 of CAUJFU010000351.1, read as the reverse complement.
TTCATGTCTTCGAAGCTAAGTTTCGAGATATCTTCGCTGGTATCGTCAGTGTTTTGTGCGGAAACAGAGGTTGTGATCCCAAGCACACAAAACGCCAACAAAGCGATCCATCGTGTGAGGTGGAGACGAGAGCGTAACATTCGCATCGGGCTTGATCCTTTCTATAACAGAACCCACATGGGGCTGATCAAACAAAACATATAACATCGCCCACGCCAAAGAGCAACTCTCTCTGTTGGATAGCCATCGAAGGTGATGTTTGAGA
>CAUJFU010000350.1 GCA_963169055.1 Myxococcota bacterium | reverse complement strand
AGGCAATCGCTGACCGTTCAGGGCATGGAACGCTATACTTGGGAATCCCCCACCACAACCTTTGAGACCTTGCGCAAGCAAGTCTCTTGGTTTGGTGGAGGGAGGATGTCAACGATGTCAATTCTAAAAGAAGCCCGCACTCTGAGATCAACCTACCGAGCAAAACAAATGTGAAGCCAAAAGTCGGAGAAAAAAATGAGAACCTTCTGGATTCTGTTCATGCTTTGCTTGCCCGCGCCCCTTGCATTTGCCAGCGGATTATCACCGAGTCCTCTAGAGAAAGTGCTTGCTGACGCTGACGCCGTAGTGCTCGCAAAAATCGTCGAAAACAAAGTGACTGTTGTTCAACAATCTCCTCAAATGGGCCGCGCATCCGTCACCTACACATGCAAGATCAAAGCAACCGTTCTTGCGAAAGTGATGGCACACGCCCCCAAAAAACTCGATCTGTTGTACACCGTCACAGTCATCGAAGGCATCTGGCACGAAGTGTCGGGTTCAGGCATCGAAGAAACGATGAAGCCAAAGCAAAAATACATCCTGCTTCTGCGAAAGTTGCACGGTGGCAGCTTTCAGTTGCTGAGAGCCGAAAAAGCAGCCAGATTGCGAGAGATCAAGAAACTATTGGCCAAGCACAAAAAAGAAAAAGACCAAAAGAAATCCAAAACAAGCCACAAAAAATAGCTCAAGACCTGCCCATTTCGGAGCAACGATATCGGTTGAGTTGCACAGAGCACCGGCTTGTTGACAACCTCCCCGTGTTCAAACCAAACCAAAAAAAGAAACCGACGCGATCGCCTCCAAAGCCTCGCAAAGCCCCGTTGACAGGGAAGCCAAATATGGCGAAAGATGCTTGGCTCTTGCCCCTCTGCGTTGCATTGCATCAAAGCGCACGCTATCCACCACGCACACGAACCAACGCTCACCGAGAGGAGTCTTGCGATGTCCTTACGAATCTTGCTGACAGGCCGCAGTGATCGCCATACTCGCCCCTCAAATCAAGATCGCCTCTACCCTTCGGAGGACAAACTACCCGCGAGCCTCGATCTGCCTCAATGCCTTGCAGTTGCCGATGGGATGGGCGGTACAGAAAACGGAGAATTTGCAGCGCAGATCGCCGTTCAAGACCTGCCGCACTTGATGCACCCGTCGCGTTGGTCGGTACTTCACGCAGGACCGAAACATCCGCCCCCCCAAGAAAACAATCTCTCACCCGAACAATCCATTGAGGCGTATTTTCGCTACATCAACCAGCGCATTATTCAAAGTGCCGGTGGTTCGGGTCAATCCGGGACGACATTGTCGTTGATCTACCTCGACAACGAACATTTTTGGCTGGGTCATATCGGGGACAGTCGTGTGTATCTGTATCGCCAAAACACGCTCACGCGATTGACGCGAGACGATCACGCGCTGGACTACTTCAAAGAAAAAGGCGCGATCACGCTCACCCCCGCAGATCTCGACCTGAGCGAAGCCGATCGCCGATATCTTGAAGAACAAAAATTGCACCATCACACACTGCTGTTTTTACCCGATACACCGGCATCACAGCCGTTGGACAACACCGCCGTTATTCCGCTGTTGCGCGATCAGGTCAAACATCTCCACCAGATCGGAAAACTCAGCCCGATCGAAGAACTCCAAGATCGCCTGATGCGCGCCCTTGGCACCGACAAAGCCTTCCAAGAACGCCCGATCCTGCAACCCGCGATCGAACAGATCCAAGCCCTGCCTCGCCCGGGCGATCTGTTTTTGCTTTGCACTGACGGCCTTTGGAACCACCTCACCGATCAAGCGATCGCCGAGCGTTTCCGACAGCTTTTGCGCCGCAGCAAAACCGCCCACCTCGATCCCGCCCTATTGACGTGGTGTTGCGATCAATTGATCGAAGACGCCATCCAAGCAGGTTCAGACGACAACATCACCGTTTTGCTTGGACAGATCCTGCCTTCTCGCACCGCTCCGCACACCCTTTCGAGCGAAAATTACCCCAAAGACCTCAAAAAGATCCTCGCCTCCGCCCAAAGCCCATCCGCAGACGAAGAAGTCGGCGATCTTTTTCAACAACCGACCCGACTCGATCCGCTTCTTCTCGAAGAGGCTCCCGACGATCTGTTTGCACAATCCACCTCTTTCCAAACCAAACCCGCACAGCTCGGCGACTTTACTACACATCCCGCAACCACCGCTGCGTCCTCTTCTGCTCCGCCTTCCACAGCCACGCCCCGATCGACCGATGCTGCCAAACCAACACCTTCTCGCCTCTCTCCCCTCCCCTCGACAGGTTCGACAGGTCTGACGCCAACCACCGACCCCACCAAAGCAACGACTTCAAAAGACAACCCACACAAGACCCCTATCGTCCACACCATCGACGATATCGAAGCCCTTCCAAGCCAACCCACCAAACTCCCACCACCCCAAAACGCCTTGCGCGCCTCTTTTCCGCTCTCCTCCGAAACCAAAACACCCCAATCCTCCGACCCATCGAACAAAACGACAACAGCCCAACCATCCGACTCATCGAACAAAGCGACAACAGCCCAACCCTCCGACCCATCGAACAAAGCGACAACAGCCCAAGCCTCGGCCTCTCCGAGCGAAGCCAAAGCCCCCCAACCCTCGGCCTCCAACCAAACGGCCCCTCAAGACGCATTCCACGACTCTTTCGCCAAAACCATCCAAGATCAACCTGTGGCTCCCCTCGATCCATCGGCACTTTTGGCAGCTTCACCTGCGCCCCCTCATCCTGCAACAGGTACACGTTTTTCTGCCCAATTCCCGTCTCTCCCAAAAGATCAGCCCCCGACCAACCCCCGCCCGATCACCCAACAAGAACGCTTCCTTTGGATCGGGATCTCAAGCACACTGTTCTTGCTTTGTTTATTTGCATGGCTCGGTTCTCCTCCCACCCCCTCTATCCCCACACATCCGCGCACCAACACCACCCAACAACGCCCCACTCCTGCGCCCCTTCCTTCCGCTCCAATCAAGCCGACGCCCACACCACCCGCACCATCCTCCATCGCGCCCACGCCTTCGCCATCCCCCTCACTATCCAACTCTTCCAAACCGCCCACACCACCGCCCACACCGACAGGCCCGTGGCTTTGGCTCCCAAGCCAACTGCCCAAACCGCTTGATTCTTCCTTCCTCCAAACGCGCCTACGCATCCTCCAACAGATCCATCTCCTCCACCAAGATCTCGCCCTACAATGGGGGATCCCTCCTGAAACACTTCGTCGCCTGCGCCAAACCCTCCATCAACAAGCCCTCAGCACCGAAGTGATCCATCAATACAGCCTCCAATCGATCACCCCCGCCCAAAAACAAGCCGTCGATCTCGCCCTACAGACCGCATTGATCACCACCCTTGAAGCACTGGCTCCCACCTACACCCAAAAGCTCGACATGATGCGCTCTCCGCCTGAACTTCCTAAAGGCGCTCCGTCATTGCCCTTCTCTTCGGCCAAACGAAAAAGCGCCCGCCAAGACTTGCTCCAGCGTTGGCTACAACGCGCCCAACAAGTCGGCTGGAACCTGTGGCAACTCGAACTACTCGCCGAACAGATCGTCGATTTCCCCTATCCATCCAGCGCCACTCTGCGCAAAGGCCCGTGGGTTCCGTCCGATCTCGACGCGATCCGACGCACCAGCACCCGACTCCAACGCGCCATCCAACTCCTTCAAAAAGAAGACCCCAAACACGCCTTGCTACCCGATCTCCAAAACCGCCTCCAGATCCAACAGGCGTGGCTCAACGAAACCACCAAAGAAAAACCTTAACCATGCCCACCCAAATCCCCATCCAACGGCCCCAAAATGGCCGCTGCACCTTGTTTCTTTCGTTTCTGTTCCTTGTTGTTTTTTCTGCTCCGCTTTCGCCCCATCCACCGACATCTCCAACACTCCAACAACAACTCCAGCAAGAGCAGCGTTTGTTGCAACGCTGCGGCAAACTTTGCACAGGCCGCCTTGATCGCATCCCCAAGCAACAACTCGATGCGCTCTTGCGCTGGAGCCAAAAACACCTCGATTTTCACCAGCGCCTCCGCCTCTTGAGCAAGAGGCTGCTTGGCGCTCCCTATCGCTACGGCCCTCTCGGCGAAGGCCCCACAGGTCGTTATGATCGCGATCCGATCTATCGCCGTGATCGCTTTGACTGCGTGACCTACCTCGAAACCGTCATGGCCTACGCGATGGCGCACACCGAAGCCCAATCCATCCCGATCCTTCAACAGATCCGCTACAAAGACGGCAAGATCGACTTTGCCCACCGCAACCACTTTACTTTCCCGCAATGGCTCGTCGAAAACCGCAAACGCGGCCTGATCTTCCCTGCCACCGAATCCCTCGGCCACCCGTACCTTCAAAACTACCACCAAGCCGTCCCCCCCTCGCTGTGGGATGGCACTCGCTGGAAACAACGCATCCCCTTCTCCATGCTCCCCAAAAGTTACACCGTCCGATACGTTCCACTCGAAGATATCCCCAAGATCGTACACAAACTCCCTTGGTTCGGTTGGATGGGCGAAGTCTTCGATCTCCCCCATCATGCCTCGACCATCGCTCATGTCGGTTTCTTTGTCCGCGAATCCCCAAACCATCTGTATTTCCGACACGCCAACGCAGGCCCTCGTGGTATCCGCCAAGATCTCTTGCTACCCTACGCCAAAGCACGCTTGCGCAACCGCCCCAAACATCCGCATCCCAAACGCATCCTCGGCTTTATCTTTGCCACCTTCCCACGACACCCTCCCTCTCTTCGCTAACAACAACGCCCCTTGCATGGCACCACGCCCAACGCAACTATACTCGGAGAGGACCTCTGTACTTGACCGAATCTTTTCGCTACGTTGGAACGTCTCTGCAACCGAAGTAAGAATCGCTCGGTTCTGCAAACCAAAGCACGAACCGCTCTCTACTCTTGCTTAAAGGATCGCGCCCTTGAATCAGGACAGATATCATCACCCTCTCGATACGCACTTGCTCCTGCTGCGCTTTCCCGACGAAGCCCGCCAAGAACTCGCAGCACTCGAATCCCCACCACCCAAGCGACCCGCTCGATGGCCCCGACGCATCGCTGCTTTGAGCGTCGCCACTTTCCTGCTCGCGCTCGCTCTCGTCCTTGAGATCGATGCCGCCCAACAACGCTGGTTCCATCAAGCCCTACAATCCGGCCTCCATACCGCCGATCTTTGGAAAGAACGCATCCGCTCTCTCCCTCCCCCACAAACACGGCCCCAATACAGCCTCGAACAAAACCTGCTTGGTCTTCAACAACTCAGCTCCCTTCACCTCCAACTTTGCACCCCTACCTCCACAGCTTCCCTTCCGTCCGCCCCAAACAGCGCTCCCACAACTTCGCTTTCTACGCAATCTCCCTCCTCTCCGTCTCTTTCCACCACCGACGCACAGCGCCCACACGTCCTTAGCGGCCAAGGGCTTCCCACATGGCTTCAACAACGCCTTCCTGCACACCTCATCGCACCGCTCGCAGCCACACCACGCTACCTCCCTTCCATCCTCAAGCGATCATGGCGACGTTGGCGACTCTCCGCACCTCCCCCAACCCAAACCCGCCTCCAATGGTGCCAACAAGACTTCCCCATCCAACAAAAACAACTTGAACAACACATCTCCCTCGCCCAAAAAACTCTCCTCCAAAAAGCCAAAAACGCCCTCCAAGACTACGCTTGGTGCCAACAGATCTGGGCTCGAACCTACTACACACGCCCCCACCGCACTGCCCTCGATCAACTCCATCGTTCGGGCTGCCTCGAACGATGCCAAGATCCACAAGACGACCTCTGCACCACCTGCCTTCGCAGCCTCTCCATCCCCTCCCCTTCGCCCTCTTCAACCACGCCACAACCGCCACAGTCTCCGACCTCTCCATCGCCCGAACCTCCGACCTCTCCGTCGCCCACATCCTCGATCAGCCAGCCCCCAACGTGGCCGCGTTACCTCCGTCTTCTCCAACAAGCCCAAAAGCATCAGTGCATCCAAGCCAACGGAAAAAGCGCGCAAGACGGCGTGTTCCATCTAGGTTGGTATTATCTCCACGTCAAACAAGTCCTCGATGCGATCGGCAAAATGGAACAATGGGGACGCTGTGATCCGCGTTGCCAAACCACGCGCGCCCGATGGGGATTCCGACTCCAACTGACCACCTCTCCCCGCCCCGCTCAAGTCTATCTCCAACTCTGGCCGCAACGCACCACCGCTCCACCACCCCTTCAAGCCCTGCTCGACCAACCACAAGCCACCACCAACACCTCTCCCCTCTGGCTCCCCGCCATGCGCTTTGATCTGCTTGGCCCCCAAAAACCCGATGCCTTCTACTTTATGCGCCTCTTTGATCCACAAACCACCCAACAATCCGCCCTTCTTCTTGCCCCCACGCCCAACACCCTCGTCCAACACACCCTCCCCCTCCTCCCCCTTCAACTCCACAACGATGGCCGCCAGATCGTCCGCTTCCCTTCGATCTCTCCTGACGGACACTTCCTCTCCTTCGCCACTTTTCGCCAACTCCCCGGTGAACCCGCGATCCTCTTTCCTTCACCGCTTTGCCCTCAACGCGCCCCTTCCAAACAAACCACCCCTTGGCATAGCGTCCTCAGTCTCTATCGGCTCTCAAAACAAGGCATCCCCACCGATCAGGCCCAACACAAGGCCACCATCGGCCATATTCATCATCTCCAGATCACCCAAAGCGAACGGCATTACGCCCTCCGACTCACCACACACGGTAATCTCGGCAAAGAACCCAACCCCATCGATCCCGAACGGCCTTATACCCTTTGGGAGATCCCTCTTGAGATCGAACAATCTCAGCCTTTCGGCGCACCCACCCGTGCCACCGCTGGACAACCCCACCCCTTCTTTTCTCTGACCAACGAAGGCGATGCTCTGCTCGCCCTCCGTCTTGGCTGCACCACTCCCCCCCAACAGATCCAGATCGAACAACAACCCCGCCCCCGATGGAGCGGCCCACAGCCCCTCCCCGAAAACAAACTCCTCCTTCACGGCGCTTGGTACAAACCCCAACGCCTCGCTCTCCTCCTCCAAGATCAACAAGCCCCACACGCCACTTCCCTGTGGTTCCCCCTCCTTCAAGGCGACGGAACCACCGACACTCCGCCCTCCATCACTCTCCCACACGCCTTTACCCAAATCACCGCTGCCTCACACGGACTCTTCCTTTCGGGCGGGCCGTGGGGAACGCCCCTCCAACAGATCCGTTGGACACAACAACAAACCACCACTCTCCTTCCCTCCCATCCCAACGCCCGCTACCTCGACCCGATCCTCCACCCCCAAAGCCAACGCCTCTTTGTGATCCAACAATGGAAACTCCCCCTACCACAACGCTTTGCCTACCTCTTCTTCTCTCTCCCGCTCGAAAAAACACCATGACGCGCTCTTTCTTCTTCCTCCTCGCAACCGTGTTCTTTGCTCTCCGTTTCTTCGGCTGCACACCCACCCCAACCGCCGAAAACAACCCTCACAACGAAAGCAACGCCCACAACGACGCCTCCTCCCCCTCCGAAATCCCCGCCTCCGATCTCCCCGAACGCGCTCTCCTCCCCGACCGCAAAGCCCCCAATGTCGGCACTTTCTGTCAATCAAACGCCGACTGCTTCTCCGGCTTTTCTTGCGAAACCCAAGTCCCCAACGGCTACTGCACCAAGTTTTGCAATCATACACGCGAATGCCCCCTTGATAGTGCGTGCGCACGCATCACCTTTGAGGGAGGATTTCAACTTCAGCGCTGCATCAACACATGCCGCGATGAACGCGATTGCCGACAAGGCTTCCTTTGTTTCCTTCCCCCTTCATCTTGGGATCAGATCTGCATCCCATCAACACCCTAGAACAGCCGAAGGATTGGCTGCGAAAGAAAGAAAAAAGTTTCTTCTTCTCGACAAATGCGCTACTTTGCCCACACGTTGACAGCGCGAGGAAAGTACGCTATCACATGGACGCAGTGATCACTAACGTCAGCGAGAAAACAGAATGGCTGAGCAAGTTGGCAAATACTTACTCCTGAAAAAGCTCGCAACCGGCGGGATGGCCGAAATCCATCTCGCCGAGCAAAGCGGCCCCGGCGGCTTCAAAAAGCAGCTTGTTATCAAGCGGATCCTCCCGCACCTCCTCGGTGACGAGAAGTTTCTGCAAATGTTCCAAGACGAAGCGCGTGTCGCTGCCGTCATGAACCACCCCAATATCGTACAGATCTTTGAACTCGGACAACACGAAGAAAACTACTTCATCGCCATGGAGTACGTCAACGGCTTCAACCTGCGTTCTGTGATCCAGATCTGTAGCGAAAACGGACTCTGGCTCGCCCCCGAATACATCGCCAAGGTCGCTTCGCAGATCTGCGAAGGTCTCGAATATGCCCACAGCTTCTGTGATTCCGACGGCCATCACCTCAACTTGATCCACCGAGATGTCTCCCCCCAAAACATCATCCTCTCCTTCCAAGGCATCATCAAGATCGTTGACTTCGGGATCGCCAAAGCCCAATCCACCCAAGAAACCCAAGCGGGAACCATCAAAGGCAAACTCGCCTATATGTCTCCCGAACAAGTCAAGGGCCTTGTCCTCGACCGACGCAGCGATATCTTTTCCCTTGGCATCGTCATGTACGAACTCGCCACCTACAACCGACCTTTCCACGGAAAATCCGATATCGATATGCTCCGTGCCATCCTCAACGCTGGCCCCGTCCCCATCCAACAATACCGACCCGACTTCCCCGATGAGTTCTCCGCTATCGTCAACCGCGCTCTCGCCAAAAACCGCGATGAACGCTATCAATCCGCACGCGAACTCCAATGGGATATCGAACGCTTCATCCAAAATTGGCGCAAACCCATCGGCCCTTTCCAACTCCAAGAGCTTGTCCAAAAGCTCGACCAGATGGAAAAACAAAAAAATCCCCCTCCCACCGTCGCGCAACCCGTCGTCCAACCCCCACCCCACAACCCACCCCCTGCCGTCGCAGACCCCCAAGACGACTACGCCGACCACGAAACCGTCTGGGGTAGCGATCCTCCCAACGCCCGACCCGACTACGCCACCGTCCAACAACCCCCCGCTTCGGCCTCTTCTTTCGCCAACAGCCAACCTTCCGG
>CAUJFU010000349.1 GCA_963169055.1 Myxococcota bacterium | reverse complement strand
GGCTTTTGTGACGATGCTCACTGCTACCCTTGCTTCCCACCGCGTGTTTTTGTTCTCGCGATAGGGCTGCTGCGGTTGGTTCGTGTGTTGTGGGGGCTTTGCCCCTCGCCCCACAAGGGGCCTGTGGCCTCTTGACCCCGTGTTGGCCTCTGTGATCGAGGGTGTTTCAAACAAACAGCGGTGCGGCTTGAAAGGGCGAGGACATGGGGGTTTTTGTCCATCGCGTAAGTTCTTTCGCAAAAAGAGGGGAGCGGAAGGGGGGGAAAGGAGCCAGAAAAGGCAGGCAAAAAGGTTGATTTCCTTTTGTTGTGGGCGGGTTCTGTTTGGGTGGTTTTATCGGCATAGCCTTCGCATTGAGGCTCGAACGACGGATGCAGCGCATCGTGATGGTTCGTGTGGCTGGATGTGGGTGCGGTTTGTGAGCGCTGCGTATTACCCAACAAAGCGAAGAGGAGAGCGTTATGCGTATCCTTTATGGTGTGGTTGGCGAAGGCATGGGTCATGCGACCCGCAGCAAAGTGATCTTGACACATCTTTTGTCGCGAGGTCACGAAGTACAGGTGGTGGTTTCTGGGAAAGCCTACACCTTTCTTCGTGATGCGTTTGCGGGACAAGCGCGGATCAAAGTTCGCGAGATCCAAGGTCTGACCTTGGCTTTTGAGGGCAACAAGATGGATATCGGGGCGACCTTTTGGCAGAACCTTTGGAAGGCCCCGAAAAACCTGATTCAAAACGTGATCACCTACATCGAGATGACCTTAGAGGGCTTTGCTCCGCAAGCGGTGATCAGCGACTTTGAGTCGTGGGCTTATTTTTATGCGTTGAATCACGGCGTGCCGTTTGTGAGCATCGATAACCAACAGGCGATCAGTCGTTGTGTGCATCAATCTTATATTACTAACCAAAAAAGCCGAGATTTTCAGTTTACAAAATGGTTTACAAGTCTGAAACTGCTCGGGGCTTATCACTACATCGCGACGAGCTTTTTCTTTCCGCCCGTCAAAAAGCCCCGAACGACCTTGGTTTCACCGATCTTGCGACCTGAGATCCTCGCGGCCAAAGCGGAACCGGGGCAGCATATCTTGGTGTACCCTTCGGCGGCGTTGCGCGGCGGGATTGTCGAGATGTTGCGTGGTTTGCCTTATGAATTTCGTGTGTATGGGATGCCCGAAACAGGCGATGTGGACGGGCATATCCACCTGCGACCCTTTTCACAAGAGGGCTTTATCGAGGATTTTCGTACGGCGCGGGCGGTGATCGCGGGTGGGGGATTTTCGATGATGAGCGAGGCTGTACACCTGCATGTGCCGATGTTGGCCGTTCCGATTCAAGGACAGTTTGAACAAGAATTTAACGCACGCTATCTAAAGCAGCTTGGTTATGGCGATTGGACTTTTTCGCTTGAGCGCGAGCGTGTGGCGCGTTTTGTCCAAGACACCGAACGCTATCGGCAAAAGTTGTCGCGCTACATTCCTCGTGACAACAGTCTTTTGTTTGGAAACATCGACGAGTTGTTGCGCTGCATCGAGCTTGATGAGCCTGCGCCTGCTCGCCTCCAGAGTCCGGCACTTGCAAAGTACGCGGGGCCGCTGCTTCCCGAAGAACGCGATGGCTCCCTTCCGTGGTCGATGATCGCCAACCCTGCGCTTGCTTGATCGCGATGGTTGATTGAGTGGGAGATAAATCGAACCCCGAAGACTTCGGATATTCGGGATTTTGCTTTCTACCCTGTGGAGCAGCCCCAGCGATGAGATTCTTTACAGAGGGCGGAGGGGTGTGTTAGTTTGCGCACCGCAAAACGGCGCGGTGAGGGCGAGTGCAAGGTCTCGATTTGTTCTCGCTCGTTCCTTTCCAAAAAGGCCACGATTGATGGTAGGTTGGCGGGATTCTGTTTGGGCGCTTTGGTTGCGCCTGTTTCATTCGCAATTTTTGAGAAACACATCCCTTTTGGCTTTTGCGTCGCTTTTCGAACGGGGCTGTGCGCTGCTTCAAACCGTGTTGATTGCGCGTGCAGTCGGGCGCTACGAGTACGGTGTGTACGGCTTGTTGTTTTCGACGTTGGGGTTTGTCGCTTCAGTTGCGGGGTTGCAGATGGGGTTGACAGGGACGGTGTTGCTTGCGCGTTATCTTGCGCAAGACAAAGCGAAAGCCGTTGCGGTTCTCAAATACATCGCGAATTTTACATGGATATCCGCGTTGGGTTTGGCGTTTTTGGCGTTTCCGTTCGCACAGGAATTGAGTATTTGGTTATTTAAAACAGATGGTTATATGGCGGTGCTACGGATCAGCGGGTTGTTGGTGGGGCTTGGGATGGTGGTGGGGGTGCAGGGCGGGATCTTGCAGGGATTCGAAGATTTTCGTGCGGTAGCGATCTCTCAAGCGCTCGGTACGTTGGTGCCTGTGTTGTTGGTGTATCCTGCGGGGGTTTGGTTTGGTTTGTTGGGGGTGGTGTGGGTGTTGTTGTTTGGGGTGTTGTTGCGTTTGGCTTATGGTTCGTGGGCTGTGTACCAAAACCGCCTACGTCATGGTTTGTTTCTGCGAGGGGAGGGCGTTTCTTTTGGAGAAGTGGTGTGGGGAGTGTCCATTCCGTCGATGCTTGTGAGTTTTTTGGTTGGTTTGGGGATGTGGTTTGGGGCTTATTTGTTGACGCGCCAAGCGAGTGGGTTTGAAGGGATGGCGTCGGTGAACGTCGGTCAGCAGTGGCGTGGGCCGATTCTTTTTTTTGCGATGACTGCCACAACGGTGGCTCTTCCTCGGATCGGTCGCTACCACGCGCTCAAAGACGAAGCGTCAAGCAAGGCTTTTTCGCGGAAGATGTTGTGGGCGAGCGGGATCTTTTCTTCTGTTTTGTGCGGCTTGATTGTGTTGTTTTCTCCTTGGATCTTGTCTTTGTATGGTTCTGATTTTCTTATGGGTCAGAACATTTTTGTTCTTTTTGTCTTGGGGGTGGTGCCTTCTCTTTTGGCGCACGTCGGCTTCCAAGAATACTTAGCAAAAGGTTTGTTGTGGCAAGTCTTTTGGATGCACATTCCTGCGTATATCGTGCAGGTGTTGTGTTGTGTTTTGCTGATTCCGACGTACAAGGGGGTAGGCTATTCGTTGTCGTTGCTCTGTTCGAGTCTGGTGCTTTGCCTGACGTTGTGGTGGGTCTCGTATTGGAAAGTTGAAAAGGAATCTCCGCCATCTACGCCAATTCGAGACGAAGTTCCATCCTCTACAGAGACTTGAGCGGTGCGGGTGGCGGGTGGGCTTGTTGGCAAGGGTGAATACGTATTCTTGAAAGTGAGTGGATGATGTGTGGGATTGCAGGATTGGTTGGAGCGCGTTTTACAAACGCAAGAGAACTGTTGTCATCAATGTTGAGCGAACAAGCCCATCGTGGGCCGGATGGGCAAGGGATTTGGGCTTCGCAAGAGGGGGCGGGAGTCTGGTTGGGGCATCGCCGTTTGTCGATCTTGGACTTGAGTGAGGCCGCAGCGCAGCCGATGGTCGATCATTCGGGGAATTACGTGTTAACGTACAACGGGGAGATCTATAACTACTTGGAAGTACGTGCAGAATTGCAATCGTTGGGGGTGGAGTTTCGATCGGATGGAGATACAGAGGTTTTGTTGGCAGCGTACAAGCAATGGGGGTGAGAGTGTTTATCACGCTTCAATGGGATGTTTTCGTTTGCTTTGTATGATCGTGTCCGTGGTGTGTTGTTTTGTGCGCGAGATCGTTATGGGGAAAAACCTTTTTTGTTTCATTGTGGCAAAGATTTTTTTGCTTTTTCTTCCGAATACAAGGGTCTTTTGGTGTGTCCGTCGATCTCGTTGGAGATCGACGATTGGCGTTTGTTGTCTGCGGCATACCATCCGAGTACAGGGCTCGATGCGGATCGCCAGACGGTGTTTCGCGGCGTGCAGCAATTGTTGCCAAGTGAGGCGATGTGGGTGGATGTACACACGCTAAAGGTCGATATATGGCGGTATTGGGAGATTAAGCCGAGTGCGTTGCGTGAAAAAGCTGTGGAATCCGAAATTTTTGCAGAGTTTCGCGAACTGCTTGTGGACGCGGTGCGCCTGCGTTTGCGCAGCGATGTTCCGGTGGGTTCGTGTTTGTCGGGTGGGTTGGACTCGAGCGCCATCGTTTGCATCGTGCGTCGCTTGCTTGGTGAGAAAGCTCCCTACAACACCTTTACAGGCCGATTTCCGGGGACTCCTGCGGATGAGTGGTCTTATGCCAAGCAAGTGATCGATCAAACGCATGTGATCAGTCACGTGGTCGAACCCACGGTGGATCGGTTTCTTGACGATTTGCCGCAATTTATGTGGTACAACGAGCTTCCTGTCGGGAGTTCAAGCCAATACGCGCAGTGGAGCGTGTTTCGGCTTGCGAAAGAGAACGGAGTGACGGTGCTTTTGGATGGTCAAGGAGCAGACGAGGCGTTGGGGGGATACGAGCAATACTTTGCGTATTACCTCGAAGCGTTGCGCGAGCGCGGAGAGTGGGAACGATTCAAACGCGAGCAACCCCAGATCCAAGCACGTTATCCGTTGGCGCTCACGCCCAAGGCTCGAGGGTGGCGGGATCGTCTGCCTTTTCGATTTCGGCACTTTTTATCGAACCGTTTGAGGTTTGGGACAAATTTGTTGTATGGATTACGTCCAGAAGTTGCGGAAAAAGTCGCAGAAGAAACCAAAATGCGCCGAAAAGAGGGATTTCATTCGTTGGCGAATGCTCTTGTGCAGGACAGTTTTGGGCGATATCTGACAACGTTGTTGCGCTACGGAGATCGCAACTCGATGGCTCATTCGCGGGAAGTGCGTCTGCCTTTTTGTGATCACCGGCTTGCCGAATTGATTTTTCGATTACCGCCGCATTTGATGATGGGGGAGGTCCAAACCAAGCGGCTGTTGCGGGAGAGCATGGTGGGGATTTTGCCTGAGGGCGTGCGTACGCGTTGGAACAAGCAAGGCTTTCGGCCCCCACAAGATCTCTGGTTTTCGTCGCCTCGGTTGCGAGGGCTTGTACGAGAGACGTTCCATCGCGAATCATTTCAGCGGAGTTCGTATTGGTTGGCTCCTTGGTGGCATGAAGCGTTGAAGAGGGTGGAGCAGGGGCAACTGGGGTTGGGTTGGACGCTATGGCATCCGTTCATGATCGAACTTTGGCAAGAGCATGTTGTGGGGGTATTGCGGGAGCGGCGTGCGAAGATTGCGAAGGATACGGCATAATGGAGCTTTTGTTTATTCATCCGGTACATCCCACACACAAGCATGTCGCCGCAGCGCGAGCGCGTGAGTTTGCTTGTGCGTTGGCGAGAAGAGGGCATCGTGTGGTTCTTTTGAGTGCGGCGATGGGCGAGGAGACGTTGGATCAGGGGGACAACCTTGTTTCGCATGATTGGTCGCGTCCGTATGTGATGGCGCCTGCGGTGGTTGATCAGGGGGCACCGCCGTCCTCGCGTTCGGCGCTATTGCGTCGGGCGGAGACACTCTATCGTCT
>CAUJFU010000348.1 GCA_963169055.1 Myxococcota bacterium | reverse complement strand
GTTGTTGCAAGCTTGTTGTCCTGTTGGGCAGGGTATTTTGCATATGTTGTTTTCGCAAACCTCGCCCGATGCGCAGGCTCTGCCACAGGCTCCGCAGTGCTTGGCGTCCGTTTGGGTGTTCACACACACACCGTTGCATTTGGTGAATCCCGCTTGGCAAGCGACTTGACACACACCGCCCAAGCAAACTTCGCCCGCCGAACAAGACGTTGCGCAGTTGCCACACGCGAGTGGGTCGCTCGATACGTTGCGGCAAACGCCATTGCAGTCGACCAATCCAAGGCTTTGATCGCAAAACAGCTTGCATGCGCCCTTTTCGCAGTTTTGGCCTTTTGCGCAGGCTTTTGCGCAACCGCCACAATGGGCGCGGTCGGTTTGGGTATTCACACAATTTCCGCTACAGTCGGTGAGTCCCGTCTGGCAAGACACTTGGCAAGCTCCAGCGGAACAGACTTGCCCCGAAGGACAGGCTTTTGCGCATCCGCCGCAGTGTTTGGAATCGGCTTGCAGATCGCGGCATTGGCCGTCACAGACTTGTTGGCCTGTGGGGCAAGATAGCTTGCATGCGCCGTTTTCGCAGTTTTCGCCGCTGGCGCAGGCTTTTCCACAACCCCCACAGTGGGAGCGTTCGGTTTGTATATTGACACAATTGCCGTTACAATCGGTGAGTCCTGCTTGGCAAGAAGACTGACAAGCTCCGTTCGAACAGGCTTGCCCTTCGGGACAAGCTTTTGCGCAAGCTCCGCAGTGTTGGGCGCTGGTCTTGGGATCGACGCAGGCGTTGTTGCAGAACAGTTCACTTTTTTTGCAGGAGGCTTCGCACTTTCCGTCTTTACAGGTTTGTCCTGTGGGGCAGGTGATGCCTTCGCAGGAGGCTGGGGCGGGAGGCGTGCAACTCCACGTGGGCGCAAGGCACAGGCAGAACAAAACAAACAGACGAAACAACAAGGCCATAGACAGACGACTCTGGGAAAACATAGGAACTCCTTTGGTACTTTCGATGCTTTCGATGCTTTCGATGCTTTCGATGCTTTCGATGCTTTCGATGCTTTCGATGCTTTCGATGCTTTTGATGCTTTCGATGACGGGTGGTGAGCGTGTTTGTCGCTGTGGGGATCGTTGGGGTGTGGGATGTGGATGTTCGATCATGGGCGGAAGACAACTCGCTTGATCGGCAACACAAAAAGAACGTTTTTGCGCTTGGAGCGAGTCATTTTTTGAGTGACTTCGTTTTTGCTGGGTGCCGCTGTGGTGTTTTGTTGGGTAGCATACGGCGCAGAAAATTGTCAATACTGGACTGTTATGCAGAAAATATTCTTGAACGAGGCGCGAGAGTCTCTATCTGCCATAGGCTCGGGGAGCGCGGGGTTTGTGGCGAGTCAACTCTGCACAGACGTGAGGGGATCTATCCGCCATAGGGCCCCGCGATCAAGTGCGATATCTCAACGAAGGGCTTATCTCGGCAGGGCTTCGTCGATGGCCGTGAGTCCGACGAGTGCGCCCGTTGCAAAGGAGAGGGTGCCGCGTGGCCCTTCTGATTCGCGTGGATTGATGCGGATCAGTGTGCCATTGTGAGTGTTCATGGCGGTTTGGCAAGTTATCCGAACCGTCGGAATGGCCCCACCAGCGCCACATTCAACGATCGCCAGTTTCTTTCCACGCATCTCGTTCAGCCATCGCACCATGCGTTGTTCTTGGGCCATACTGCGATCCTCGATCCATCCGCCATCTCCGAACATCAGGACATTGGGGCGGGCCAATTGTCCGCAGTGTGGACACGTCGGCAAGGGCATCTCTGCACGAAAGGTGCTTTGATCGACGATCACTTCGGTCTTTTCGGCGCTCCAGAGATCATGATGGCAAGGCGTGACGCATTGGAGACGATGGATCGAACCATGACACTCGACAAGATAATCTTCGGAGAATCCGGCTTTTTGGAACTGTCCGTCGATGTTGGATGTAAAGACAAACGCTCCTGCGGGCATTTTTTCGGCCCAGCGCTTCAAGATCCCAAATCCTGCGTGGGGAACGGTGTCGCGGTACAAGTGCATCCGATGCCCATAAAAACCCCATGCCATGCGTGGATCGCTCCAAAACCACCGAGGATTCGCCAAGTCCACAAAGGACAGACCTAGTTTTGCAAAGGGTGGATAGGCTTTCCAAAAGCCTTGATCGCCGCGAAAGTCGGGCAATCCTGAGTCTACGCCCATGCCTGCGCCTGTTGCGATCAACATCCCGTCGGCTTGCGCGATTGCTTGGGCGGCTTGTTCAATCGTATGTGTGTCCATCGTGGTTTCCTTTTCGTTGGGTGTTGAGGCATAGGTTGTCTTTGTATCCTACGATCTGTGTTAGGCATCCGACAACGAGACGAGTGTCTTGACGGTTCGCAGATCTCGCTGCTATCCTCTTTTTTTTTCGTCACTTGGCAAAGCTTCGCTGCTTTGATCTTCCTCTGAGGCCCTCGCTTTTTATCCATCCACCCCGAACAGGAGAATCCTCTATGAGCCGTATCGACGACAAACCCAAAGCCCCGCCCGCCCCCAAACCTGCCCCTTCGCCCTCCAATGCCTCATCGACCGCCTCCACCGCTTCAACCCAAAGCACCTCGACCTCAACGTCTGCTCAAGGAACCTCTCCTACATCAAACCAGCCCCAAGACAGCGGCTTTGTCGCCACGCGCTCACGTCCACGCGCTCCTCAACAGGCCAACCCAACGGCTCCGTACCAACGCTCGATCGCTCCTGAAGAAAAAGCCTCGTTGCAAAATGCCCTTTGGCTCGGCTTGGGCGGCATGGGAACCTCCAGCCGCGCCGTAGCCCCCACAAACGCTACTGCGGCATCTGCTCCAAACGCCCTTTCTTCCGAGGGAATGGGCGGGGGCGGGGCACCCACAAACCACACCGTTGCTCGCGGCGAAACCCTCGGACGGATCGCGCAGTTGTACAACACCTCTGTCGATCAGCTTTTGCTCGCCAACCCTTCTCTCAACGGCAATCCCAACCTGATCCGCGCTGGGCAAGTCCTCGCCCTCCCACAAACAGGCTCCAATCCATCGACCCACACTGTCCAACAAGGCGAAAATCTCTTTCGGATCGCCCTCAAATACGGCACCGATGTGAATACCATGCTCGCTGCCAACCCCCAACTTGGCGGAAATCCCAACCTGATCCGTGCGGGTGAATCGCTAAATATCCCCGCAGGTGCGTCTCCCACTCCTGCACCTCCCGCCGCACCTTCCGCCTTCCCACAACCTCCCCAACCTACCGCGCCTACAAACACCGCACCCACGACACCCGTCACAACGCCCACCACAACGCCCATCACAACGCCCATCACAACGCCCGTTTCTTCGACGAGCAACGTCCAAACTCCCGACAATCCGTTCGATCTTCCCCGCCCGCCCGGTCGAACCTTTTACAACAATACTTTTGGCGTCAACGGCACCTATTATGGCGGGACGATGGATCCTCGGGTGGCCTTCGAACGCTTTGGGCCTGCGCTTGGAATGACCGAACAACAGATGCACGCCGCTCTCGCTCCTACCAACAACGAGGGTCGTATGGATGCGATCAATACATACGACTCTGGCGCGATCTCTTACGGGATGTTTCAGTGGACGGCGCGCTACGAGATGCAAAACCTTCTCGGAAAAATGAAAGAGATCAATCCGAATGAGTTTCAACAATATTTCGGAAAATATGGTTTTGACGTGCAGCGCGGCCCCAGCGGGAACGTGTTGAGCTACAACGGGCAAGTGGTCAATGCCGAAAATGTCGGACAAGTCTTGCTCAGCAGCCAACAAGAAGTCGACAAGATGGAGCGCATCTTCTATAACGCCCGAAACTCCGATGCCATGCAACAAGCCCAGTGGGGACTCGCCAAAGATCGCCTCGATCAGATCCAATCGATCCGTACCAACAACGGCTACACCATCGGCGATTATGTCTCTTCGGGACAAGGACTTGCTCAAGTCTTGGATTACCACATCAACCGACCGGCCTATGTCGGCCCAGCCTTCCAAGAAGCCCTGCGACAGCTTGGAAACCCTGCCCCGGGACAAGTCTCCGAAGAACAGATCATCGCGGCTTTCGAGCGCGTCCGCGTCCAACGAAACGACTCCACTCTCCCACAGCAGCGCGTCGATCAGATCAACAGCTATTTCAACAACCTCCCCAACATGGCCCCGCCCGCTACCGCGCCGACTGCGCCGACTACGCCCAATTCTTCGCAAGGGAGCACTTATACCGTCCAACAAGGCGACACCCTTGGGCGAATCGCCCAACGCTTCGGAACCACGGTGGCTGCGCTTCAACAAGCCAACGGTATCGCCAACCCCGACCGCATCCAAGTCGGCCAGACACTCGTTATCCCGAACCAACAAACCACTACGACGCCTCCCGTCACTTCTACAACGCCCGCTCCACCGCCGCCAACCGCTGGAGCATACACCGTTCGTTCGGGTGATACGCTGTTTGGGATCGCCCAACGCTTCGGCACCACCGTTCCTGCGCTTCAACAGGCCAACGGCATCGCCAATCCCAACCAGATCCAAGTCGGCCAAGTTCTTACCCTGCCCAACGGAAGCGTCCCCCCACCCTCCAACGTCAGCACACTTCCCGTCACTCCGCCGATTCTTAACCACAACTTGCCCTCGACCACCGCACAAGCCAACTCATTCTTTCTGACGCAATGGGGGCCAAATACCTATAACGATCCGCCCGGTGGTTCGGATATCCCCTTTGGTTATAACGATTGCGGCCCAACAGCTTCGCTGATGGCGCTCAACGCGCTCGGGATCACGCAACGCCCCAATGCTTCGGATGCTCATCTCCATATCGACGCGATGCGCGACGCGATCCTTGGTTGGGATACTGCGCAATCTCAGCTTCTTACTTCTTCTCAACTCAAAAATGGCCTAGAAGCCCATGGAGCGACGGTCACTTGGCTTTCGAGCGACCAAACCACCCAAGCCCAACTGAACCAGCTCGATCAAGCCCTTGCCAACGGAAATCCCATCATCCTTGGAAGCAACACCACCTACCAAGCGTGGGGTTCTTCGCAAAACACCTACGACGCCGCCACAGACAACTACATCAACTCGGGCGATCCTCGCGGTCATTTTGCCACAGTGCTTGGCCGCACCGCAAACGGTGGATACATCGTGGGTGATCCGCTCGTCAAAGGCGGAACCATCGAAGTGACACGCGAGCAAATGCTCACCGCCCTTGAAGGCCAATGGGGCTCCTTGATCGTTTCGCATGGTGCTTAACACGCTCGATCCTTCGATTTTATAAAAAAAGTGTTGATTTGATCGAGCGCTTTGGCGCGGAAAGGAAGTCTTGTGTTGAGCGAAAACGAAAGCCTGCTCTTTTGGTGGCCTGTCGATGACGGCTATACAACCGTCAGCGATGACAAAGAGCGCGTGGGTCAGCAAGCGCAGCCTGTGCCACCGCAAGAACCCGTGACGTTTCTTGATATCGAGATCGCGCAGCCCCGTGTTGAACAGATTCAAGAGATCTTGAGGGCTGTGGAAGGTGTCGAGCGGATCAATTTTTGGCTTGAAGGCGCACAAAAGTCAGGCATTTTTTCTGCTTTAAAAGCGTGTAGCTCGCTAAAAGAACTCGGTGTTTATGATGATGATGATGGATTGATGGTTGAACACTTTGAAGAGATTTCTGAGATTTCTTCTTTGCGAAAGGTTCATGTTGGATACGCGAACCTTTCAAAAGAGAAATTTGCGCCGCTGGCTGAGATGAAACATCTGGAAGCTTTTTTCCTCGAAGAATCCGATGGTGTGGATGCGGATATCGTGCGGCTGCTGCCTCGGATGCAAGGGCTCCGCGAACTTTTCCTCGAAATCAACGACTGGATGGTCGAAGAAGTGGTGTTGAGCATCGAATCGCTGTCTCAACTCCAGAGCCTTTCTTTTGATTATAGCGGGGAAGCCCATGATCTCTCGTTTGAGGGAGGGCTGTCGTTCTTGCGCAAGATGCGTGGATTGCAAACGCTTTCTTTGCGTAGTTATTTGTTAGACGCGGCTCAGATGGCGGATATCGCACGTTGTGAATCGATTGAGCATTTGACGTTGGACTCTTGCGATTGGAAAAAAGGCACTCTTGAAGGCTGTGCTACAATGCCCAATCTGCGGCGTCTTCAGGTGGTTTTCTTCGATCCAGAACAACCTGTCGATTGGCTTTTTTTGGAGCCGATGCAAGCGCTGACAGAGTTTTCTTTTGAGGGAACCGAGATATCAAAAACACTTTCGCGTGTGTTGCCGCAGCTTCGGGGATTGCAACGGCTTGAACTGACAGGAGCGATGGACGAAAAAGACAAAGAGAAATTGTTGGCTGCGCTTCCATCCACAGTGACGACGGTGTTAGAGATTACGAAGAAAGGAACGGCTGTCTGGATCAAAGGGTTGGTGCAGTGGGGGACGTCTTTTGCGGTAGGGGTGGGAGGAGGGACGCTGCTTTATCGCTTTGGGATGTTGACCGAGGGGTGGATGTTCGGCTTGTTTCTCGTGGCCGTGGTGGCGGGAGCCGTGGCCGAAGCTTACTTCACAGAGTAGGGGCAAGGGGCGAACGTCGCTTGTGGGGTGCGGGGCAACGCTCTACAAAACAAATCACATAAATCTCATATCATTCAGCGAGAAAGAAGAAAGATGCCATTCAAAAACCCTTTTCGCCCTGCGCCTGCGATCCCTCGACTTCCTGATCGGGAAGCTGCTCGTCTGTATCCGCGCTATCGTTGGAGCGTGATGGAGTCGACGTTTCTTGGTTATGGAGTCTTTTATCTAGTCCGAAATAATCTTTCTGTGGTCGCCAAAGATATCGAACACGCCCTGCATTACGATCACGCGATGATCGGAAATATTCTTGCGATATCGGCGATTAGCTATGGTGTCGGCAAGTTTGTGATGGGGACATTGTCAGATCGCAGCAATCCCCGTGTGTTTATGGCGGTGGGGCTATTTTTGACGGCTCTTTGCAATCTGTTGTTTGGTGGTGTGGCCAGTTATGAGATGCACCTGTTTTTGTGGTCGTTGAATGGGTTTATTCAGGGGATGGGGTGGCCGCCGTGTGGTCGTAGCATGGGGCATTGGTTCACCAAGTCTGAGCGCGGTTTGATGTTTAGCGTGTGGAATACGTCGCACAACGTTGGGGGTGGTATCGCGGGGATGTTGGCGGCGTGGGCTGTGACGACCTACGGAGGATGGCAATATGCCTTTGTGGTCCCGGGGTTGTTGTCGATGGTCGGGGCGGTGTATCTGTTTTGGCGGCTTTGTGATACGCCGCAATCGGTGGGGCTCCCTCCGATCGAAGAATACGAGGCGTTGAAAAAGCGCGCCGCATTTGATAAAGAAAAAAGCTTGCAAGAAAAGACCGAAAATGCAGACGAAAATATAAGAGAAAGTATTGAACAAGGAAACAAAGAAATTGCTGAAATGGAAAGCGAAAAACAAGAAGAGCGAGAGCTTGGTTTTCGAGAGATCTTATTTGACTATGTGCTAACAAACAAATACGTGTGGCTGTTGGCGTTTGCGAATTTTTTTGCGTACATTGCTCGTTATTGTATGTTGGATTGGGGTCCGATGTATCTTCGGGAAGTCAAACAAGCGACGTTGGCGAGCGGCGGTGTGGCGATTTTGGTGCTGGAATTTGGGGGGATTCCCTCGACGATCTTGTTGGGATGGTTGTCGGATCGGATGGGCGGGCGGCGCGGGATGATTGCGACATTGTGTATGTTCCCGATTATTGGGGCGTTTGTGGTGATGGTGTTTACCCCGCCCGGTTATCTTTGGTTGGATATGGCGATGCTTGCGACGATTGGCTTCTTTATTTATCCCGTCATCAACCTGATCGTGATCCTTGCGTTGGATCTGACGTCCAAAAAAGCGATCGGTGCAGCGGCAGGATTTATCGGCTTGTTTGGTTATATTGGCCGAACGGTTCAAGCCAAAGGATTCGGGTCCTTGTTGAAGCATCAACAAGCTACGTTGGGGGTCGAAGCGGCTTGGCTGAATGTGATCTATTTGATTCTGGCTTGCGGTGTATTGGCGACCTTGTTGTTGGCGATTACATGGAATCTCCAAAGCCACCAACCAGAGGCACCGATAGCAGGCGGCCCAAAGGAGCCGAGCGCTTCGTAGGGTTCGATATAGGCAGAAGTTGCCAGAGATGGCGTAGAATGGAGAGAGCGATGTCGTTGATGAGAGAAGCAAAGGTTCAATCGGTACGGTGTGGAAAGATCGAGCGTTTGAGGGAGAGCGAAACCCTGAGCGCGATGCGTAAGATGCCTGTGGAAGGGCGTATTTACTTGGGATGGGAAGGTTTGGAGGGAGATGCGCAAGCGGACACCGAGCATCACGGGGGGCGTGAAAAGGCAGTGCTTCAGTACGCGTTTGATCACTATGCAGCATGGCGCGAAGAGCTTCCTCATGCTGCGGATCTTTTGGCGCAGGGCGGAGCGTTTGGTGAAAATATCTCAAGTCTTGGGTGGACAGAAGAGGAGGTCTGTTTGGGAGATATCGTGCGTTGGGGCGAGGCTTTCTTGCAAGTCTGCCAAGCGCGCCAACCTTGTTTTAAGCTCAACATCCAATTTGCGCACAAGCAGATGGCGCGAAGAGTCCAAGCGACGGGGCGAACGGGTTGGTATTATCGCGTTTTGACGGCGGGGTTTGTTTGTGCGGACGATCCGTTGATCTTGGAAAAGCGTCCTGCTCCCAAGTGGTCGATCTCGCGGGTGCAGCAGATCTTGTATGTGGACACCCAAAACACCGAGGCTTTGGAGGCTTTGCGTGCGATGCCTTGGTTGAGTGAAAGTTGGCGGCGTTTGGCGAATCGGCGTTTAGAAACGCGAACGGTGGAAGATTGGTCGGAGCGCCTTGGTGAAGAGAGCGGCGAGACCCCGACGAAGTGACATCAGCGGATCTCTGAGATGCGCATGTCTTGGGTTCTAAGGCAGTGGAAAGCCGTGGGGATGGCGACTATGCCAACGCCAAGCGGTTTCGACGATCTGACGGAGGTTGTATTGGGGGAGCCAACGGAGGGCTTGTTGGATGCGTTGTGTATCGGCGAGAAGGACGGGGACATCGCCATCACGACGGGGGGCATGGTGGGCGGGGATGGGATGTCCCGTGACATCGCGGCAACAGGCGATCACTTCCTGAACGGAGTAGCCACAGCCCGAACCGACGTTGAAAGCATCGCTGGTTCCGCCTTGTTCGAGATAGCGCAGCGCCATGACGTGGGCTTCGGCGAGGTCGGTGACGTGGATGTAATCACGGATGCAGGTGCCATCGGGAGTTGGATAATCGTTGCCAAAAACAGAGATCGAGGGACGTTGGCCGAGGGCGACTTGTAGAATCAGTGGGACGAGGTGGGTTTCGGGGCGGTGACTTTCTCCGATCTCGCCTGAGACATCGGCTCCTGCCGCGTTAAAGTAGCGCAGCGCGATCACGTCTAGCTCTCCCACCATCGATAGATCCGAGAGGATCTGTTCGATCATGTATTTGCTGCGTCCATAGACGCTTGCGGGGGCTTTGGGATCTTCTTCGCGCAAGGCTTTGGGTTCCGTCACACCGTAGACCGCAGCCGTCGAGGAAAAGATCATGCGTCGGACTCCAGCTTGGCGCATGCCTGCCAGCAAGCCAAGAGTTTGTTTGACGTTGTTTTCATAAAACGAGAAGGGTTCTTTTTGTGAGATCCCGACCTCAATCAGGGCAGCAAAGTGGATCACTGCGTTCACTTGTTCTTGCGAGCAGATCTCTTGGATGCGTTGTGTGTCGCCGATATCTGTGTGATAAAAAGTGATTCCTTCGGGTAATGCGGCACGATAGCCACGTGAGAGATTGTCCACGACCACCACGTCGTATCCCGACTGTTGAAGTTGTCGGATTGTGTGCGAGCCGATGTAGCCCGCTCCGCCTGTGACCATCACTTTGCTCACTTTGCTCTCCTTTGGTTGTTTGTTGGTGCGATCTTTCCGAAACAAGGCGATGTGTACACAAGCCATTTTCCACAATCAAGAGGCGGGATAGATGGTTGGGGGTGTTTTTTCTGGTTGGTTACAGGGGATCATCGTTTTTTCGGGGCGAGATGGGAGAATTTTCTTTGGGGGGGTCGGTTTGTGCGCGGTGTTGTGGGGAGCGTGGAAGGGGGAGGGCGGAGGGCATGGTTTGGTGGACGAGAAGTGGGGAGATGGAGGATACGGGCTTGTTGGTGAGAAGGGGGAGGACGGAGTGCATGGGTTTGTCGGCGAGAAGCGGGGGAGGTGTGCGAGGTGGAGGGGCGGTGTTTGTAAGGGCGGAGCAGCGGGTGGAGGCATTGGATGGCGCAGCGCCCGAGGGTTTGGCCGTCAGGGATCTCGCAAGCACCGAGACATTCGAGCGAGGAGAGGCAGGGGGAGCCTTGGGGTTTGGGGCGGATACATCGGCCTTTGACGCACCGCAAGGGGGATGCGCAACGACCCGAGCATCGGGCTTGTTCTGTGTTCGGCTGTCCTTGGATGCAGCGGTGGCCGTTGCAGGAATGGCCTTTTGTGCATTGGATATCGGCGGAACAAGAAGAATGGGGTGTGTGATGGGTTCGACAACGGAAACGGCGGCAATAGCCTTGACAGGTTGGATGTTCGGTTTCGGTGTTGTCTTGTCGTGTGTAGACGGCGAGCGGATCGGGGGCTGCACCACAGGGGGTTCCGTGTGGTTGTGGAGGGGCGCAGCGGCCTGATTGGGTTGGGCCAAGGTTGTGGCAATGCAGCGGGCGCAGGCATTCGAGCGAAGAACGGCAGGGTTGACCCTGTGGGCGTGTGCCGCGTAAGAGGCTCAAACAAGCCGTGGGTGTAGGGGGAGGCCACGGTCCCACCCATGCGCATCCTTGGTGGGCTTGTTGGATCGCTTGCGCGCAAGCAGAAAGCGCCGAAGTATCGAGGGTGACGGTTTTTTGATGAAGGGCGATGCTTAAGGTGCGGATACATTCGGGTGTGACGAGATATCCGAAGGCGCGTTCACGGCAACAGGTTTGCTTTCGCTTGGCGGGGAGGGTGTGGAGTGCAGCGCAAAGTTGTTGTGCGTGGGGGTGTGGTGGGAGATGGCGTTCGTGGTAGACGGGGCGGATAGAGCGAGAAGATCGCGGTGTAGGCGTTCGCTGTTGTGCTTGTTCCAAGGGGTCTTGGTAGGTGGTGGGTTGATCTTCTGCGCGAGTTGGTCGTAGAGGCGAGATCACGGTTTGGGGTGGATACGGTTTTTCGGGGCGTTGGGTTGTTTGGGGTGGCGTTTGTGGAGGGATGCGCTCGATATCACACCCCAAGACAACGGACAAAGCGATGGGGACAAAGAGCAAGAGATGGCGCATGGGATGACCTTTGTGGGGTGAGAGGTTGGATCAAGAGAAAATGCGTGCAAAGAACCAGTAGCCACCGGCAAAAAGGACGAAGGCACTCAGGATGCGAACCATTCGGGTGTTAAGCCACGTTTTTTGTCGAGCCAGATGGAGCAGGGGGAGCAACAAGGACAGGAGCGCGATCTGCCCCGTCTCAACGCCGAGATTGAAGAGAAAGAGCGAAGAGGCCGTCTGTTGGGGCGGAAACTGGATCGTTTCGAGTGCGCCCGCAAAGCCAAAGCCGTGGATCAAGCCAAAAGCGAAGGTCAGACGCCAACGGTGGCGGAGATCGTCGAGAAAGAAGTTTTCCAGACCGACATAAGCAACCGACAAGGCGATCAAGGGTTCGATGATCTTGGGTGAGGGTGTCCAATAGCCGAAAACAGCGATGCTTAGCGTGATAGAGTGAGCGATCGTAAAGGCTGTGACAACGGCCAACAACGCACGAAATGAACCTCCAAGCAAGATCAAGGCGAACAAAAACAGCAGATGATCCCAACCGAACAAGATGTGTTCGATGCCAAGGACAAAAAAAGCGCTTGGACTGT
Organism: Myxococcota bacterium; assembly: GCA_963169055.1. GTDB lineage: Bacteria > Myxococcota_C > UBA6777 > UBA6777 > UBA6777 > JAKLKB01. Next base: position 4,587 of record CAUJFU010000348.1, on the reverse strand, counting down.
AGGCTTGGGCTGTGGCTTTGTGGATCTGTCGGTCGAGCAGGTGTTGGTGTTGCCCACGATAAAAGACCTGCTGATGGGTCTTTTTATCGGCGTGGATCATGGCGATGTGTCGGTGGCCGGGAGCGAGATCGTCGAGCAGATCGAGTTGCCAACGTATCGGTGTAGAGAAGGAAGGGCAACGATAACGCATTTGCACGGATACGCCGTCTTTTTCGAGGAGTCGGGTTTGTGTGAGCGTTGGATGGCAAGGTGTCTTGTCTTGCCAAACGAGGATACGCTTTGCAAACAGCGCAGCGATCGGCTGTTGCGCAGACTGGAGCTCGATTTGGGAGAGGTCTTTGTTGCGGTCGTTGTCGAGGTGAGGGAGCAGGGAGATCAGATCGCCACGCGCAAGATCCCACTCGATCAGGAGGTTTTGGTGTTGGAGTGTGTAGGTTCCTTTGGAGAGGCCGATTTGATGGGCGTAGAGTTGCGTTGAGAACAGAAGTGCAGCGGATACCCAGAAAAACAAACCAATAAAAAGGGAGCCCAAAAAAGCAAGAGGATCAGAGCGATGTGGTGAGGGAAACCCCCTGCGTTGTGAGGAAAAACCCCCGTGTTCGCGTAGGTTCAAGCGACAGAGTCGTTGGTGTGAAAAACGACGATCTCTTCGCCCACACGGGGTCAAGGGAGCCGCGCTCCCGTGTGGGGCGTGGGGCAAAGCCCCACCAAAACCCCCCCCCTGCGCCACGCCTAGAGAACAGAGAGATCGCGATCTCATGGTGTGCGATGCTCCTTGGTGGGGTTGGAGAGGGCGGGAGGTTGGAGATGGCGGGAGGTTGGAGATGGCGGGAGATGGGGAGGGTTGGAAGGGAAAGATCGGAGAGCGTGGGAGGTTTCACGCGAGAGGAACGGATCGAGGTGTGGGTGTTGCTTTTGGGCGCGTAGGAGAAAAGAGCGGCCTTTTTGGGTGTTGCCGCAAGCGAGATAGATTAGGCCGGCGTGATACCAAAGGAGGGCGTCGGGGGTGTTGAGGTGCATGGCTTGTTCGATCAGTTGGCGGGCGCGCAGAGATTGCCCTGTGCGGTGGAGAACCCATGCGTAGGCGTCGAGGGTGTAGATATCTTGGCGCTTGCTGTACTCGGCTTTGGCTGCGTCGAGTGCGTCCGTGAGTTGGCGATTTTGGTTGGCCAGCAACAGCGCAAGCGTACGGAGGTCTGTTTGTCGGGCGAGTGTCTCGGCTTTTTTGTAGGCTTGCAGAGCATCGGTGGTTTGTTGGAGAGCCGAATAGGCATCTCCAAGGAACGTTGCTGTTTGGGCTTGAGGGGAACGTGACATGGCGAGTGTGAGAGTTTGTGCGGCTTCTTTGTAGCGTTGAAGAGAGAGCAAGACGCGACCGTGGGTGACCAAAGCAGGGGCGTAATCGGGAAAGTAGCGAAGGGCCATCTGCGTGCCTGCGAGTGCGCCTTCATAATCGCCTTCGTGCCAGAAGTAGAGAGCGGCTTGAAGGAGAGCCCATGTCCCGGGTTCGCGATCACGGGAGCTGCGGCCTGCGTCGATGGCTTTTCGCATGAGTTCTTTGGCGTCTATTGTACGACCTGAAAGCCAAGCGAGGTAAGACATTCGGCTATAAGAAGGTAGATTCGGTTTGTAGTGCATCATCTTTTGCGCGGCATCGAGAGCTTCTTTGTAGCGCCCCAGTTCGAGTTGAGCGTCGCTAAGGATGGCGAGAGCGAGTTGGTCTTCGGGATGACGTTGAAGGATATCGTTTGCGAGATCGCGGGCTTTCTCGAATTCGTGGTTGTTGATCAAGGCGAGTCCTTGGAGGGTAAGAGCCAAGGGGTTGCGCGGTTCGCGTTGAAGGGCAAGTGTCGCGCAAGCCTGAGCGTTGATATAAAAGCCTGCGTCTCCAGAGGAACGAGCTTTCATCACCCACGCCCTTCCAAGCAAGATCCAAAGGTCCACTTTTTGCGGATGTTTTTTGACCGAATTTTGCCGTTTGCGGATCAGTTTATCGAGAGGCAAAGTTCCTTTTGGATCGGCAAAGGCGAAGATTTGTTCTGTGCCAAAAAGAGGAGAAGAGGAAGGTGGAGCAGACGGAGCAGGAGGGCGCAAGGAAAGTAGAACGGCAAACAACGCAAAGCCAAAAAGCAACGCAAAGGCGATGCGGCGGTTGTTTGGGTTTGGGGGAGGCTGTTTCATGCGCAGGTCATCCTTGTTGTGTTTGTGTGCTACAGGCGAACGCAACGGGGCCATCAGAAGGCGCAGAAAGCGGTTTGGGGGGGCTGTGGTGTGTGGCAGGGTGTTGTGATGGGCGGGCGAGGCAAAAACACGGAAACACCAAAGTTGTGTGGGTGTGGAGAGGCAGCGTTCGGAAGATGGATCAGGGGGTGGTTTTGCCGTGGCCGCCGCTGTAGCCTTCGTGGGGAAGTGGAAGCCAAGGCATCTCGGAGAGGAAGGGTTTGTCGTTGTAATCGACGCCATCTTTGACGGCGATGGCACCTTTGGAGAGGATCACGGAGAGCAAGACATCGGTGACATCGGCTTGTTCTTGGCGCTCGGTGGCTCCGCCGATCAAGGGGCGTCCGTTGGGGAAGCCGGAGTCTTGGCCGAGATCGACGCGCAAGACGTCGCCGACGGTTTGGATCGGGCGGTCTTTGGTTTGGAGGCTGATGATCTCAAGGATATCGGTGCGGTTGAATTTGAAGGGGGTCGGATCGGCACCGAGCGCGGTGTAGATGCCGACAGCTTCGGCGTCACGGACGACGATGGGGTTAAGGAAGTACGCACCGAATCGGACAGCATCGGTGGTGGGGTGTCCTGCGTTGTAGCGATCTTTGTCTTGAAGTCCGATCAAGGCTTCGTTGACGAGAGGCAAACCGAGGCGAGAGACTTGGACCCACGGGCCGATGTGTTGGGCCTCTCCGTTCCATTGGCGAAAAGTGACGCGGCGACGGCTCGAAGAGGCCCAGACGCCGAGGGTATTTTCGGCGCTGACTTTGTTTGCGGGAGCTTTGCCGTCAAAGGTGAGTTTGGTGGTGGGGATCTCGATGGCGATGCTGTGGACGTTGAAGCCAGCGACGCCGTCTTGGGCGGTGCCTTTGGCGCGGAGGTTGGCGAGGTCAAAGACGCCACCGAGGTCAACGTAGAAGCCGTCATCACGGGGGCCAGCCCAGACGCGGCCTTCGTCGCCGTTGTTTCCGAGGTTGGAGAGGAAGGTTTTGGTGAAGGCGTCGTCGTAGGCGGTGATCTTGTAGGCGACAGCGTTGGTGCGAGGGCCGATGTTGGGGGGGGCGACTTTGACGTTGCGAGCGATGACTTTGGTGGTGTATTTTCGGCTGGCCCATTCGGATTTGATGACAGTGTAGGTTTGTTCGACACCTGCGAGTTGGCGAAAAAATTCTTTTCCGCCACCCAGAGGAGCGGCTTGGTTGTCGGGAGCGACGCGATTGGGTCGGGCGCTGGTGAACTGGAAGTGGTATGTCACGACATCTTCGAGGCTGTTGGGGCCGCGTGCGATGTGGATGCTGTAGAGGACGTCATCGGAAAACTTGTGGAAGTTGGGTCCGCCGGCGGGTTGTTGAAGCGGGTTCCAGTTGGCGACGATGTGGAGCTTGTCGTGGCTAGAGGGGGTGACCCAAGCGTAAAGGTCGGTGTTGTCGGCTGCGGGATCTTCGGTGATGGCAGGGGCTTCGCGGTGGCTAGAAGCCGATGCTGTGGTGGGTGAGAGCAAGCAGAGGACGCCCAGAAGGGCCAAGAGCCAAGGGCTGTGACGGAACATCGTGGATTCTCCTTTATTTCTGTATAGATTTGATTTCGTAGGGTCTGTTTGTGTCGTGGTTGTTCCCGAAGATGCGTGGGGGCATCAGGGGAGCTTGATCATGTAAACGGTGCCACCGCCGTTGCCATCGCGGTCGACGGTGCTGGAGTCAGCCCAAGCAAAGGAGTTGGTGTTGTGTGCGCGGTGGACGCCACCTGATTCGGAATTTTGGGAGATTCCTTGTGAAAATTCGGAGATCGTTTTGTCTGCAATTTTGATCAAGTAGACAACAGACGAGTTGGTTTGGGGTTGGAGTCCAGAGACGAGCAAGGTATCTTCGTTCTTGTTGAGAGCGATTCCAGCGGGATATCCGACGCGGATGGGGCCGCTAAAGTCGGAGGCTTGGCCGTTGGCGATCTGGTAGACCACAGAGGAAGTACCGTCTTCTGTACGGGCATCGGCGACGTACACTTTTCCGTCAGCAGCGGCGGCGACACCGCTTGGATCGCGCAAGGGCGAGCCTTTGAGGACAGGAGAGATCGCGCCACCTGTGGTCTTCATTTTAAAGACACCGACGCTGCCATCGGCTGGATCGACGCCTGAGAAAAAGAGGACATCGTCGTTGCCTTCTTTGATCAAGTCGAGTCCACGGGGTTGATAGCCTTGGGTGTTGGGGACGAGAGTTGCGGGTCCGCCAGTGCTGGGGACGCTGTAGATCCCGCCTGTTTTGCTGGTATTTTGATTTTCTTCTTCAGGTTTGGCTTGTCCTCGATCCGCGACAAAGACGGTTTGGCCGTTGGTGGAGAGGACAAGGTTGAGGGGGGAGACGAAACCTTTGGCGAGTTCTT
>CAUJFU010000347.1 GCA_963169055.1 Myxococcota bacterium | reverse complement strand
GTGGGTTGTGGAGAGCGAGCGGTTGCGGGTTGGACGGATTCTGTAGGCTTTGTGGCGAGAGCAGGTTTGGGGGGGGCGGGGGGAAGTTGCGGAGCATCGGGATGGGGTTGGGGTTGTTGAATGGCGAGGGCGAGCATCTCGATGGGAAGGGCCTCTGGGAAGAGGATGAGGTTTTCGGGATCGTGGGGTTGCGAGAGTCCCCAGAGAGCGGTGAAAGGGATGATGCAGTGGAAGGGTTGTTTTTGGAAGCTGAGGGTGACAGAGACGGCGTGTTCGTCGATGGAGAGGTCGGTCAATCGGAAGCGATAAGAGAGATTGATGCGGAGGTGGTGATCGTCTTTGAGGTAGGGTGGGACGATCACGTCGGGGTGTCGTGCGTTGATATGCAGCATGACAAGTCCTTGGTCGAGGAGTTGGAGCAGGATATCTTTGGGGGAGGTTGGCTGCGTCATGTGCGTGTGTGTTTCCTGTGGCCTGTTCTTGCTGTGGTGTGGTAGGGCAAAGGGTCCGCCCGTGTGTTTAGGTGGGTGTGGTGTGTGCAGATCTGGGTGGATTTGGCAAGGGGCGCATCTATTTGTTTTTGCGTTGCGTTTCGATCAGGTGTTGTGCTTGGTCAAATTCACCGCGAGACATGGCTTTGATGGCTTCAAGGAGATCGTGCCGAGGGGGTGTGTGCTGGACAGGGGTTGGGGGTACGATCTCGATCTCGCCGAGGGCAGCGCGGACTTCCTCGGGAGGGAGGTGATAGGCTTGGCCTCGGATCTGCCAATGGTGTCGCAGGAGACCGATGTGGATGTCAAGAAAGTCGAAGACGCGGGGTTGGGGTTTGTCTGGAAAAGGTCGAAGTATCCGACCGAGTGCTTGGGTGGTTTTGGTGCGATTTCCGTTGGGTACGGTCATGTAGAGTGTGTCGAGCGGAGGGTGATCCCATCCTTCGCCGATCAGCGGGAGGGTGGCGACGAGGATCTCGGCTTGTCGGTTGCGGAGTTGTTCGAGGGAGTCTTTGCGTGCTTGGTTGGAGAGTTTACCGTGAAGCAAGACGGCGGAGAGTTGGCGTTTTTGGAGGGAGGCGAAGAGATCGCGGGCGTGATCGATGCGTTCGGTGAGAACGAGAGAGCATCCACCGGGCCGATGGGTTTGTTCGATGGTGTCGATGATCAGCTTATGACGGGCGCTATCGCGGCAAAGCGAGGTGATCATCGCGGGGAAGTCGTCGTTGTATTCGTAGAAGAAAGCTGTTTTGATCGGATAAAAGGCAGGGATCAAAAGGCGGCCATGTTCTTCGAGGTCAGTTTTTTGGACTTGGTAGATGATATCGCCAAAGTGCATCCAAAGGAGTTCTTGCATCCCGTCTTTTCGGTAGGGTGTGGCGGTGAGGGCGATGCGAAAGCGCGCAGGGAAGGACGGCAACAGCTCGCAGTAGGATTGGGCGGGTGCGTGGTGGGCTTCATCAACGATGATCAGGCCGAATTGATCGGCGACTTCGTCGAGTTCGCGGCGAGTAAGGGTTTGAACGAGGGCAACGGTAAAAGGGGCAGGTTTGAAGTGCCCTGCTCCGATCACACCTGCTTCGATGCCTAAGAAACGCTCGGCAGATTCGATGGTTTGGCGTAGAAGTTCGCGTGTGTGGACGATAAACAGCGTTTGCGTTTGGAGGGCGGCAGCGAGCGCCATGGCGATCACGGTTTTTCCGCCACCCGTGGGGACAACGATCACGCCAGCGCGATGTTTGAGGGCGGCTTGGACGGCGGCTTCTTGGTAAGGGCGTAGGGTGGCGTTGCAATGGAGTTCGGCGGGTCGGTCTTCTGCGCGGATCGTGTGGGCTTCCCATTGGATTTCGATGTGGTGGGTTTGTGCGATGTCGCGGAGCAGACGCCATGCACCGCGTGCGATCCGCAGGTTTCCGCTATCAAGGCGGTGGTAGGCTTTGCGTTGGCGCGGTGTATCATGCACAGCAAGCCCACGGGCCATCTTCTTTTTCCATGTGGGGTTGGAAAAGGTGAGGCGTTGGGTGAGATCGTCATAGATCCGTCCAAGGGCTGGGTCGGAAGGGAGTTCGATCTCGCCGTCGACGTACACGGTATAAGGGAGCGATGCTGTTTTCATCGAAAAAGTCTCCGCCCGGTTGCGTTGGTGGGCGTGTCTGCGTATGCTCGAAGGGTATCCACATCCGTTGTGAGGATCAAAGCATACACATCCGCAACGCGGATGCAAGCTGTGTACTGAACCTTTGCTTAGAAAAAGCACCGCCGAGAGGCCGGTGGGTGGAAGAGAGTTCACTCTAGGTCTTGTTTTTTTGATCATTGAGCGGCGAAAGTGGATCATTGTTGAAGAAGCTCTATGCGCTCAGGAGATCAGAGCGATTGTATGGACGACGAAGTGACAAAAAGCGAATCCCCGAAGCCACCACGAGGCCAGAGCCATGAGTAAAGTGACACGGATCGCATACAGCGACGATTTGACGGTCTCGAAATACAAGCAACTCGAAGAGATCGCACGTCGTCTTGGCTCGTTGCGTTCGGAGGTCTGGCAGCGATTCGGTTCCATTCAGGGGGTCTTGACCCACCACCGAGAAGCGCGTGATCGATGGCTCACACAAGGGCGGAAGTTCGACGTCCCTGCTCGCTTATGGAAAGAAACCTTGCGCGATGTCTTCAAGGATATTCAGGCTTATCGCGAAGCTGCCAAGGTCAACGTTCGGGCTGCCTTGCAAAGACGCGACTTCCCCACCGATGAGAAAAAACGACTGCTCGGCTTGTTGGCCTCGGATCAATGGACTCAAGACAACTATTTGCGGCGTTTGATGCGCCGCCATTACAAGCACGGCCATACGCAAGTGCGCAACCAAATCATTCTCGATCCCTGCTGTTATAAGGCTTTTGTGGATAGAGGACGAGCTTGGATCGAGGTGATGAGTTTGGAACCCCGCCGAAGGCTGGCGATTCCGCTGTCGACGAATCGACCGCCCTCAGGAACGCTACGCTTGATTCTACGCGGTGGACGTGTCGAGATCCATTATGCCATCGAAGAAGAAAAAGTCTGCAGTGTGCGGCCTAGCGGGAATCTTGTGGTCGGCGTGGACAAAGGCTACAGCGAAGTGTTTACAGACTCTGATGGGCAACGACATGGTTTGGGATTCGGGGACTTACTGACAAAAGAATCCGATGGATTGAAAGAAAAATATCAGCGTCGCAACAAGCTGTCCGCGATCGCAGAGAAAAAACCGCACAAGCGGGACCACATACGGAAATTCAATCTGGGAAGAGAAAAGCTGGACGAACGGAAAAGAAAACATCGTGGGCGTGTGGAGGGTGTGATTTATCAAGCAGTTCATGAAGTGGTGGATAAGGCGCAAACGATCGCAGCAGAAGACTTATCGTTAGCGCTGAAAAGCCGCTCTTTGGGAGCCTCGCAGAATCGAAGATTGGCGGGGTGGGTGAAGGGGTTGATGGCGTGGGCTTTGTACGTAGTGTGTCGCAGACGCGGGGCGTCTGTATGTTTGGTGTCGTGTGCTTATACCTCGCAAATGGATAGTCGTTATGGGGTCCTGTTGGGAACGCGTAAGGGCGATTCATTTTACTGTTTCGATGGGGTGGTATTGGATGCAGACATCAATGCGGCTCGAAATATTCTGGCAAGGTTGAAGGATCCTGAGATAAGGTTATTCATGCCGTATCAACAGGTGAAAGAGGTCTTGCAAGAAAGAACCGAGCAGTTTACCAAACGGTTGAGACTGTCCAACCAAGACTCCAGTTGCGTATCCGTCCCCTTGGGGACGGAGCATCAACGGAGAGCGAATCACCCCTCGTCGATCAGAAATGATCGACGTTAAAGGAGCAGGCGAGATGGGTCAAGTGCAGAAGTTGGAGTTCTACCACCTAGAGATACCCTATCCACGGGCGTTGCGATCGCATTTGTGGAGGGGATCACGACAGCATACGCATTGTGTGGATATCTTGCGTGTTTGGACGGAGGACGGCCTCGAAGGGGTGGCAGGGGTTGGAGCGGTCGGACGGGAACGTCAGGGGCAAGGGGCTTTGTTGGAGCGATTGTTGTTGGGGTTACGGATCGATGATCTGGCGGGATTGTCGATGCGCTTGCGCGAAGTGATGCACTGGGGTTGTCATCTGGAGTGGGTGGAACCCGTGTTGTGGGATCTTCGGGGCAAACGTGCGGGATTGCCGTTGTATAGGCTGTTGGCTCCCGAAAAGGGAGAAGTCTCGGAAGTATCGGTGTATTGTTCGACCTTGGAGCGCCAAGAGGCCGATACGCGGTTGGCTTCGATGGATGCGATCTTTTCAGGGGGATACCAAGCACTCCGGCTGAGTTTGTTGCACGATATCGCGGAAGATGTAAGGTTGTTGCAAGAGATCCGTCGGCGTTATGGCGAAGACTTTCCGTTGATGTTGAATGTGGATCAAGGGTATCGCGCATGGGGCGTGGAACCGCCGCCGCCGGGGTGGAAGTTGGCGGTGGCGCTGGATTATCTTGCGGCAGTGGAGCCGTTTCGGTTGGAGTGGATCGAAGATATCGCCGATACATACGCGTACGACGATCTCTCGGTCTTGCGGTGTGAGAGCGAAGTGCCGATCGCAGGGGGACAAAAGAACACAGGATGGCACGAGTTCAAGATCTTCTTCGAGAAGGGTTCGCTGGATATCTATATGCCAGACGCGACGATGGCAGGGGGGATTGAGACAACAGCGCAGGTGATGGATGCTTGCTTTCAGCGCGATCTGCATTTTTCTCCGAGTCCATCTCCGAACGGTTTTTCGGTGCAAACCAATCTGCATTTGTATGCGGCTTGGCCGCGAAAATACCTGTTTGCTTATCCTTTTGAACCTGAGGTCTTGCCCCCGCATATCCGTGATGTGGGCCTTCAAAGGCCGCTGATCGTGCAAGATGGCAAGTTGCGCGTTCCACAAGAACCCGGTTTGGGCATCTCGTTGGATCTCGATCAGCTCGAACGCTACGGTGTTTGCTGGCACCGTGCAGAGATCGATTGAGCCGACAGGTAGAGCGATGGAACGAACCAAAGCAACGCAAGAAGGTTTGCGCATCCCGATTCGGTGGGTGGGGGAGGGCGAGCCGGTGTGGCCTGCGTATCAAAGCGAAGGAGCCGCAGGGATGGATCTGGTCGCGTCTGTGGGGCCGACGCGGTTGATGTCGGGGGAGCGAGCGTTGATCTGCACAGGGATCGCTGTGGCGTTGCCGATGGGTTATGAAGCGCAGATCCGACCGCGTAGTGGGCTTGCGTGGAAGTACGGCGTGACAGTGTTGAATAGCCCGGGAACGATCGATGCGGATTATCGGGGCGAGATCAAGGTCATCTTGATCAATCTGGGCCGAGATGCTTATACGGTCGAACGAGGCGATCGAGTGGCGCAGATGGTGATCGCGCCTGTCTCTACGGTCGAATGGCAGCCTGTATTGGAGTTGCCTGAGGCACTTCGCGGCGCGGGGGGATTTGGAAGCACAGGGCGGGGCGGCGAGATCAAATTCGATCGGGAGTGACGCGCTTGGATGAGCTTTGTGGGGCAAAGCCCCACCAAACAAAGCGAAAGATCGGGTGTTTGGGATAGAGGTGGGAGGATTAGGAGGCGTCGGGGATCTCGACGGTGGTGGAGGAGTTGGAGAGGTCGGAAGGGGGTTCGGTTTCGGGGTTGGAAGAGCGAGCGAGGAGTGCGGCTTGTTCTTCGATGGCGTCCTTGCGGCTGAGGCGGATCTTTCCTTGGGAATCGATCTCGACGACTTTGACGAGGACTTCGTCGCCTTCTTGGAGGATATCGGTGACGCGTTCAACGTGTTCGCTGTGGATTTGAGAGATATGAAGTAGCCCTTCGCGACCGGGGAGGATCTCGACGAAGGCTCCGAACTCTTTGATACCGCGAACGGTTCCGAGGTAGATCTTGCCGGCTTCGACTTCTTGGGTGAGGGAGCGGATGAGGTCGACAGCGCGTTGGCAGGCTTCTTCGCTTGGGGAGGCGATGTTGATGCGGCCAGAATCTTCGATATCGAGGGCGACGCCTGTTTCTTCGGTGATGCTGCGGATCATCTTTCCGCCCGGCCCGATGACATCGCGGATGCGATCAGGGCTGATCCAGACGGTGACGATGCGGGGAGCATAGGTCGAGAGTTCACCGCGAGGTTGGTTGATGGCTTCTTCCATCTTGGAAAGGACGTGCATACGAGCTTGGTAGGCTTGGGCGAGTGCTTTTTCGAGGGTGTGGCGGCTCAAGCCTTCGATCTTGATATCCATTTGGATCGCGCAGATGCCTTGGCGCGTGCCTGTGACTTTGAAGTCCATATCGCCGAGGTGGTCTTCGTCGCCGAGGATATCGGTGAGGATGGCGATATCTTGGCCTTCTTGGATCAGGCCCATCGCGACGCCTGCGACGTGGCACTTGATCGGAACACCAGCATCCATCAGGGCGAGAGATCCGCCACAGACAGAGGCCATCGAAGAAGAGCCGTTGGACTCGGTGATGTCAGAGACGATGCGGATGGTGTAGGGGAAAGTGCTTTTTTCGGGGACGATCTTGGCGACCGAGCGTTCGGCAAGGTTGCCGTGACCGATCTCTCGGCGTCCCGGGCCTCGCAAAGCGCGAGCTTCGCCGACGCTGTAGGGGGGGAAGTTGTAATGCAGCAGAAAGCGCCGATACTCGGTGCCTGCGTAGGTTTCGATTTTTTGTTCGTCGTCGGTGGTGCCGAGTGTGGCGGTGACGATGGCTTGGGTTTCGCCGCGTGTAAAGAGCGTCGAGCCGTGAACACGGGGTAGCCAACCGAGACGGATATCGATGGGGCGGACGGTGTAGAGGTCGCGTCCATCGATGCGTATGCCTTCTTTGAGGACGCGTTGTCGGACGACTTTGCTTTTGAGCGCATCGAGGGCGCTGCTGATATCGCCTTTTTTGGCGGCGTATTGTTCGCCGAGTTTTTCGAGGAAAAAGGCGGAGATGTTGTTTTTGATCTCGTCGAGTTTTTGGTAGCGGAGTTGTTTTTCTGTGATGCGGTAGGCTTCGCTGATCGGTGCGGTAAAATGCTCGTTGAGGGTTTGGACGATGTTTTGATCGAGGGCGGGCGGAGAGAAGGAGCGTTTGGGCTTACCGACGTGCTGGACGAGACGCTCTTGGAGGTCGAGTTGGGGGAGGATGGCTTGGTGCGCAAAAAGTAGCGCATCGACCATGATATCTTCGGGGATTTCTTGGGCTTCGCCTTCGACCATGACGATGGCATCGCGGGATGCGGCGACGATGATATTGAGATCACTGGCATCGCGCTGCGCGTAAGAGGGATTTGCGATGAATGCGCCATCGACGCGAACGACACGAACTCCAGCGATCGGGCCTGAGAAGGGGATATCCGAGATACAAAGGGCGGCAGAAGCACCTGTGATCGAGAGGACGTCTGGGTCACAGGCCGAAGATGCCGAAAGCGGTGAGCAGATGATCTGGGTTTCGTTGAAATAGCCGTCTGGAAACAGCGGTCGGAGGGGTCGATCGATGACGCGGGAGGTCAAGATCTCTTTTTCTCCGAGGCGGCCTTCGCGTTTGAAAAAGCCGCCGGGGATCTTTCCAGAGGCGAAGCCACTTTCGCGATACTCAACGGTGAGGGGGAAAAACGAAGCGTCAGGTCGGGCGTCTTTGGAGGAGACTGCGGTGACGAGAACGACGGTTTCGTCATAGCGCACAATCACCGCACCATGGGCTTGTTTGGCGACGACACCGGTCTCGATCGAGAGTTCGTGCGCCCCAACTTGTGTGGATTCGATAATGGCTTTCATCAAAAAACCTGCGTCAGGATGGGCGTTGAAGGGACAGGCGACGGGGTCTTTGGAGATGTGGTCGCTTGTTTGCGGTCGAGAGATGGCCCTGATCCGTTGGGATGGAGGGGCGAGGCTGTCGAAGACTTTCCCCGAGCGGTGAGGGACCGCTCGGAGAAAGGGTTCAACAGGAAAGGATTACTTGCGCAGACCGAGGGATTGGATCAGTTCGTGGTAGCGGACGCGATCGATTTTGCGCAGGTAGTTGAGGAGGCGTCGGCGTTGGCCGACAAGTTTCAACAGACCACGGCGGGAATGGTGATCTTTGGGGTGGCTTTTGAAGTGCTCGGTCAGGTAGACGATGCGTTCGCTCAACAGAGCGACTTGCACTTCGGGGGAGCCTGTATCGGTCTCGTGTTTTTGGTGTTTGACGATCACTTCTTGTTTGCGGGCGGTCTCAAGTGCCATGCGAATTCCTCATATAGCCGAAACGATGGGCTGATTTTGAATGTTACATGAAACGATATCAGGAAAGGAGGAGGTGTCCTTTACATCGCGTTGGAGGCGGCAGTTTACTCAGGGATCAGATGGATGTCAACACTTTCTGTGCGTGAGCAGGCAAGGTGGCCGTGGTTGTGGCTTGTACGAAAACGGCGAGGGGCTGAGGTTCCCATTTCTGTGCGTGATCGGGCAAGGTTGCAGTGGTAGGGGGATCAATCTTCGTGTTTGTTGACGACGAGATAGATTTTGGAGCCACGTTTGAGGACTTTGCCGGGTGGGGGTGTTTGGGTGAGTACCCAATTGGGCGATATATCGTCATCTTGTTGAAAAGAGACGCTTGCAACGAGGCCGAGTTTTTCGATGATTTGTTTCGCGCGAGCGAGATTCATTTGTGTGACACGGGGAGCGCGTACAGAATCTCCGATCAGTGGGGACTCTTGGGGAGAGGGTGTGTTTGTGGATGCGGAGGGTGTAAGCGAGGGAGAGAGTGTCGGGGAGGCCGTGGCAGCGGAGGGGTTTGCAGGGCCGAGGCTGACGGTGACGTTGATATCGCTTTGTTTGGGGATGCGGATGCCTGCGGGGGGAGTTTGTTTGAGGATATTGCCTGCGGGTTGGCTGCGATCGTGTTCTTGGCCGGCGAGTTTCATGCGAAAGCCGGTTTCTTGGATCATGGCGCGAGCCTGTGTCAAAGGAAGCCCGACGACGGGAGGGACAGGAATATTTGCATCAGGAGTTGCAGAGGGGGCTTGTGCAAAGCCCGGGATACGGGGCAACACAAACATCTGCATCAGGACGGTCGTTCCTGCGGAAACCACTAGCGCGGTGAGAAAGGCAACGAAAAAACTGCTGTCTTGGCTGCGAGCCATGCTTGCGCTCCTTAATTGCTTGTCCGATGGGGACATCGTTCGGGAATACTCAAAGGGTATGGAGCGTATTGCAGGAGTGGCTCTTTGGCAAGTCTCTGCCAAAGAATCGGGCGGAGATCGGCCCTTGCCTTTCGAGGGGTCACTCCCTAGGATAGCAGCGCTTAGGAAGTACAGAAGCGAAAGAAGCGAGGCCCACCCAAGTCTCGGTAGGCCGTGACCAGCAGCGCGGTAGAGTCCACCGCACGCAAACAAAAACTTTGATCTGAGGAGGTTTTGTAATGAGCAACCGCCAGAGGAGTGTTCCTGTCGTTCCCGCCGCACCCGTTCAACAGGGGATGGGATTTTTTCAATGGATCGCCTTGATGATTATCGCGGTCGGCCTAGTGGTCGGCTTGTTCACTTTGTTTGAAAGTCTGGGAGCCAAAACCGACAGTTCTTTTGTCAAGGCATTGACGAAGATCCTTGGCTCGTTGGTCACCGTGTTTGCGACGTATTTCTTGGTCAACCGCGCCCTTCGTTTGCGTGAGCGCCAAAGCGATACCGTGATCAGTTCTTTTGCAGGATACATCGACTACCAGATCCGCCTGTTTCGTGGTCTTTATGATGGGGGACCTGAAGACGATGAAGATACCGAAAAAGTACTCACCGCAGTCAATCGTTTTGAAGACTATGAAGAGATCATGGATTATGCTCGTCGCCGTGGTGTGAGCGCCCAGTCGCTTCCGAGCTTTTTGTTGGATACGCTGTGCTGGCCAAGTTATATGGCCACCGCCGAAGAACGACTGGTGGATATCTACGATGCAACGCGCCAAATCACGATCCTTTCGGGCGTTGCGACTCCCAAGCTGGCGATCGACGCGATCAAGATCGTGGATGAATACAGCGATCTGTATCGTGACGATCTGCCGGTGATCCGTCGAGGTCTCCGCGCATACCGCAAACTCGAATGGATCGCCCAGTACGTCAACCAAACCCAAGATCCCGCTTATCTTCAGTATATGCAAGAAGATATCGTGGAGTCGGTGGCTGCAGCCATCGAAGCGATCAAGTACGTCTTCGTGAAAGTTCCCGACTCTCTCGAACATCAGATGCGCACGCCGCTCAATACCTTCCGTGGCAACATCCACAGTCGCTATCACGAAGCCTACGATCTCGAAGTCGCCAACGTCGAAGCCGATCTCGAAGTTCTCGATATCGATTGATCTTCGTCGAACGTTGTTGTTTCGATCATCTCGGATAATGCGCAGATTTTTTCGTTTCGATTCTATCCGATGATGTGCAGATTTCGTCGTTTCGATCCTTTCCGATAACGCACGGCGTGTTTTGTTATCGGGGGCGT
>CAUJFU010000346.1 GCA_963169055.1 Myxococcota bacterium | reverse complement strand
TTTTTGGAAATGACGCGGACCGATCGATTCAGGCTATTCGGACGATTCGGGCTATTTGGACTATTCGAACTATCCAAACTATTCGGACTCTCCGAGGCATCCGAATCAACCGAGCTATCCGACACATCCGAATCAACCGAGCTATCCGACACGTCCGAATCAACCGAGCTATCCGACACATCCGAACCAACCGAGCTATCCGATACATCCGAATCAACCGATACATCCGAATCAACCGAGCTATCCGAGGCATCCCAATACAACAAGGCAGCGAAAGACCGATGCAACACAACCCGCCTTCTTCTGCTCGTTATCCGACTGTTTTGATTACACGCGAACGCAAACGATGCGAAGAGTTTTGCGCTGTTCTCGAACAAGCGGATATCCCCGTCATCGCGGCCCCTGTTTTGGATATCCACCCACTACTGTCTTCTTCCGAGTGGCGTACCTACGCACAAGATATCGAACAGTACGATGGTTATTTGATCACCAGCGCCGAAAGTGTTCGTTCTTTTCTCAAACCCTTGCTGCAAAGCTGCGAAGCAGCGAGAATTGACGAAGATTCCATCGCAAAGCGCCTACTGTCCGAACGTTTGTACTGTGTTGGTCAAGAAACGGCCCGCGCTTGCGCGGCTTTGGGTCTCTCCCCTGCCTTGATCCCTTCGACCCAAGACGCCAGCGGTTTGCTCTCCGCCATCGCCCAACAAGGCCCGCAACACAACAAACGCTACTTGTTTGCAGGTTCTAGCGAAGCCCGTGACACCCTTCCCATCGGCCTTTCTGCGCTGGGAGCCACCGTCGTACGCCTTGCGGTCTACACCATCGTCCCTGTGGCCTTGCCGCCCACGCTGCGCTCGTTGCTTTTGTGCGGTGATATCGTTAGGGTGGCGCTCAACAGCCCGTCGCAACTCGATGCGCTGTTGGCGGATCTGGGGGTTGAGCCGCACACCCTCCCCAAAGAGCTGCGCTTTGCGGCCATCGGCCCCACAACAGCGGCGGCCCTCGAACAACGGGGGATATCGCCTTGGGTGGTTTCTCCACAGCCTTCCATGCGCGTCTATGGCGAAGCCGTCTGTGATACGATCCACAAAGAACACAAACCCAATCGCATAAGCCCTATCGACTAAAATAAAGAAGGAGTCTCATTCATGTCCATATCATTCAAACGAAGCCAAGCGTGGATAGAACGCGCACGCCACATCATGCCGGGAGGCGTCAACTCGCCAGTTCGGGCTTTTCGAGCGGTGGGTGGAACCCCTCCGATGATCCGACGCGCTCAAGGAGCCTATCTTTGGGATGAAGACGGAAACCGATACATCGATTATGTCGGATCATGGGGGCCAATGATCCTTGGTCACGCCCATCCCGAAGTCGTCGCAGCCATCCAAGCCGCTGCTGCCGATGGAACAAGCTATGGAGCGCCCACCGTCCGCGAAGTCTTGATGGCCGAAAAGATCCGCGACTTCTTCCCAAGCATGGAGATGGTGCGCCTCGTCAGTTCGGGGACTGAAGCTACCATGAGCGCGATCCGCCTTGCTCGTGCCGCCACAAAACGCGACCGCCTGATCAAGTTTTCTGGTTGTTATCACGGACACGGTGATTCGTTCTTGATCGCTGCGGGTTCGGGAGCCACCACCTTTGGCGTCCCCAATAGCCCGGGTGTCACCGCAGGAACCGCAGCCGACACCCTGCTCGCCGAATACAACGACCTCGCGGGTATCGAGCGCCTCTTCTCCGAATACCCCGACTCCATCGCCGCGATCATCATCGAACCCATCCCGGGGAATATGGGGCTGATCCAACCCGAGCCCGGATTCCTCGAAGGGTTGCGCGAGATCACCTTGCGTCATGGTGCGTTGCTGATCTTCGACGAAGTCATGACAGGATTTCGCGTCGCTCCGGGCGGTGTGACGGAGCTTTTTGGTATTCGACCCGACCTGATCACGCTCGGTAAGATCATCGGTGGCGGCCTTCCTGTCGGTGCTTATGGTGGGCGCGCCGATCTCATGCAACAAGTCGCCCCCGTTGGCCCCGTCTACCAAGCTGGCACGCTCTCTGGAAATCCCCTTGCCACCGCTGCGGGACTCACCACTCTCGAACACCTCACCCCCGCCCTCTATGCCCGCCTCGAAGATACCTGCAAACAACTCGAAGACGGCCTTCGTGCGGGACTTTCCGCCATCGGGCGCGATCTCTACCTTACGCGCTACGGCTCGATGCTCTGCCTATTCTTCTCCGAAACCCCCGTTCGCAACTACACCGAAGCCCGTCATTGCGATACCGCCGCCTTTGCACGCTACTTCCACGCGATGCTCGAACGCGGTGTATACCTGCCCGCCGCCCAGTTCGAAGCATTCTTCGTCTCCGCTGCCCACACCCACGACGACATTCAACACACTCTCCAAGCCCACCAAGAGGCCCTTGCCATCGCCTTTTCCGCTTAATCTTCCCCCCATCTTTTTCTGCTTGTGATTTGGTGATTTTTTTGCGGGAGGGCTGGGGGTGGAGTAGAGTGCGAAGCATACGTTGCGATCGGATGGAACAGCCCCATCTTTGGGGGAGTCCTCGCGGTGAAGGTTTCACGACACCCCACGTTCCATTCGTTCCCCCTTTTTGCTGAAGGAGAGTTCGATGATTCGGAAGAATCGTTCTATGATGCGTCGCGCAACCCTGAACCCGATGGTGATCATGGCGGGTGGTGCTGTATTTATGGCTCTGGTGGCCCTTGTTTTTTGGCCGCGTAACACCCGGCCCAAAGCTCAACAAAGCACCCTGCATCTCCAACGCGCCTCTGTTGCGGCCCCCACGCAAGCTGCTCGCGTCCAACCAAATGCCCAAGACGCACCAAGCCAGACAACGGCCTCGGGTGGACTCAAGACCTTTCAAACCACGATGGTTGGGCCGCTTTCTCTGAGTTTCAAAAAAGGTGGGATGGAGGCCAAAGAAGCAACATTCTTGAGTGCGTTGGCGGCTCGCTTGTTGATCTGGCGCGTCAACCTGCGCAACGAGATCCGTCGTGGCGACAAGATCGAAGTGATCTATCGCCCCGTCGATACGCAATCGCTGTATGAGATCATCGCAATGCGCTACAACAGCACCAAACACAACCGCAGTTATGCCTTTTATCGCTACCAAGAACCCGGTCGGCGTTTTGCCGCGTACTACGACGCCGAAGGCAACGAGATCGAACAAAAGCTCCGCAACGCGCCTTTGCGTGAATACGATCAAGTGACTTCGATCCTCAAGATGCGTCCCAAGCACAAAGGCGTCGACTTCAAAGCCCCCATCGGTACGAAGTTATACCTGCCCTTCCGATCGCGAGTCGTCCGTACCACTTGGAACTTCCGCTACAATGGAAACTGCCTCGAAGTCGCGCCCCTCCACAAGCCCAACTTGCGCATCATGTTCCTCCACCTTCAAAAGATCGCTGACAGCGTCAAAGTCGGGCGCGTCCTTCCTGCCAATGAGGTGATCGGTTATGTCGGAAACACGGGGCGTTCCACCGCCCCCCACCTTCATTATCAGATCATGGATGGCCGCAAAGTCATCGACCCCTTCCGCTTTCATGAAACTTACACCCGCGCCCTCCCCGAAGAGCAACGCGCCGCATTTCAGCAGCATCGCCGCCAACTTGACCTCCAATTCCCCACCCGCTGATCCTCCCTTCTCTCCGCTCTCTTCCTCCCTTCGCTTCCCACTCTTCGACTTTTCTAGCTTTTTTGTTTGTACAGGACTTACGCAGTTCGATGGTTTTTGTGGGGTTTCACCCCACACCCCACAAGGGAGCACGGCTAAGGGTGACCCCGTGTTGGCGAAGAGATCGCAAGTTTTTCAGACAGACGACTCTGTCGCTTCAAGCGGCACGAACACGGGTTTTTTTAGCCAACTGCGTAACCCCTATTTGTATAGGACTTACGCGGTTGGGTAGTTTTTGTGGGTTTTGTGTCTTCTGGGGAAGAAGGTGGTGGGCGGAATCAAGGCTGATCGGGATAGAGGTTATCGAACTTGGTGTATTCGTGAAAGAAGCGAACGCGGGCTGTGCCGGTGGGTCCGTTGCGTTGTTTACCGATGATAATCTCGGCGATACCGCGATCTTCGGTTTCGGGGTTATAGACTTCGTCGCGATAGACAAAGACGATCATGTCGGCGTCTTGCTCAAGAGCTCCGGAGTTATGTAAGAAAATATCGTTTCCGATCCACGAAGACGCGGACGGTACGCTTAGATCGAAAACGTCTTGCTCTTCTGGCAAAGGCAAAATGCGAACAACCTTATCCCAAAAGATATCACTCTGCGCTGCGCTACGGATCTCTTGGTTGTCAAGAATCTCTGCGTATTCTTTGAGGATTCGGCGCGTTGGGTTAATGCTGACTTTTGCGCGGCTATTTTTTCCCAAACCTCGCTTTGTGGCCATTTGCATCGGCGTAATATTCGCTTTTTCCATTGCTTCCAACACAACATCCCAAGACTCTTGAGGGAGGGTGTCCACGTTGGGATTGGGACGGACGCCGTTAAGCGCTTGCGATAGACGCTCCGCTTGCGCTTTACGTGGCCCGAAGCTGCCGATCTCGCACATAAACTTCTTTTGTTCGGTACTTCCCGAAACGTAAACCAGATAATTCGCCCGATAGCCCTTCTTTTGCGCTTTTTTGATGCGAGCAACGATGCCAAACCGAAGAAGAAGCACAGCGATATCCTTCGCGAGTCCTAAGCTCGTAGTGCAGCATTGAATTGCATGGCTTCCTTTTTTTCCATCAGGACGAGTATATAAAGTTCCATCAGCAGCCCAATAATGACGCAAGAAAATAGCGATATCTTCGTTGCTACATTGAAATATTTCTGATGGAACGCGCTTTTCATGCGAGCGCTGGTTAAAAACGCCAAGTTCTCTAAGCCACTTATTCACTCCCGCTGGCTTCCAGCGGTTCCCGTTTCCAGAGATCAACAATTGGTGCCAAGTTTCCGCGCCGTGGTACCGCGTGACGGTGGCGCCGAATTCTTGGGCTGCTGCCTGCGTAACGACACAGCTGTTTTCCTCTGAAGACGAAGAAAATCGCATGGGTTGGCCTTTGAGATAGCTGCCGTCACCCATCATCAAGCCAAGAAAGGCAAGCCGCGCATGAGACCAAGGTTTAGGCATCGGGGGGGAGGGAAGTTGCCGAGCGATGCCGATGCGATCTTCGGGATGAAGCTGATGCGTACACACCCATCCTTTTGCGGAAAGAAAGCGGTGCTCGGCGGTTGCTTGGATGGTGCGCCCGGAAGCGAGTTCGATTTCAAAAAGGGGGCGTTTTCCAACACACCAAACCACATCGCTTTGGGCCTCCACGACTTTCCCTTCTTTGGAGATCGCAAGAACGAGAGGGGATTGCCCAACGAGATCTCGGATCGGAACTTGGCGGCCATCCGCAAGGGCGACGCGTGTGTCTCCAGCAACGCATTCGCGAAGGTCCGAAGGCATGGGGCGTTTGTCGGGCCGCCGTTCAAGAGAGCGATTGAGCTGAGAGAGAGCGATGACGGGGACGTGGAGTTCTTTGGCGAGGGCTTTGAGCCCGCGAGAGATGTCGGATATCTCGCGTTCACGGGAATCGCCGCCTTGATCGCCACCTTTCATAAGCTGAAGATAATCGATCATGATCATACCGAGTCCGTGTTCCATTTTGAGGCGTCGGCATTTGGAGCGCATCTCAAGGAGGCTAGAGTTTGCGCCGTCGTCGATAAAGATCTTGGATCGAGCGAGTTCGGTGGCGGCTTGCATAAGTCGGGGGATATCGGTGTCTTTCATATTGCCGGTGCGAAGGCGGGAAGCGTCAACACGGCCTTCGGAACAGAGCATCCGCATGACGAGTTGCTCTTTGCTCATTTCAAGGGAGAAGACGACGACGGGAACGTTGTGGTGGATGGCGGCGTTAGCGACCATATTCATGGCGAGGCTGGTTTTGCCCATCGCAGGGCGTCCAGCGAGGATGATTAAGTCGGTGGGTTGGAGGCCAGAAGTCAGTTTGTCGAATTCTTCGAAGCCGGTAGGAACGCCCGTGACGAGTTCTTTTCGTCCGTAGAGTTTTTCGATGGTGTTAAAGGCATCTTTGACGATCTCGCTGATGGGGGCGATATCTTTATTTTGGCCTTCTTGACGGATCTCAAAGAAGCGTTTTTCGGCGCTATCGAGAAAGAGGTCGACTTGCTCGAGTTCTTCGTAGGCTTCGCTGGCGATATCAGTGCAGACGGTGATGATCTGGCGGAGGATAGACTTATCGCGGATGATCTTGGCGTAGTGTTCGATGTGTGCGGCGGAGGGGATCATATCGACGAGTTCGCCAAGATACGCGATCCCACCGAGCTTTTCGAGGTGTCCGTTGATCTTGAGACGGTTGGCGACGGAGATGATATCGAGGGGCAGGTTCTCGGATTCTTGTTCGAGGATGGCTTCAAAGATCCACTGATGGCGTTCGAGATAGAAGTCTTTGGCTTTGAGAACGCCGAGGATGCTGTGAAGCAGTTCGCTAAACAGCATGATGGAACCAAGGACAGCGCGTTCGGCCTCGATATTTTGGGGAGGGACTCGGCGCTGGAGTTCGGCGAGAGAGGCTTCTTTGTCGCGGGGATCGGTGGCGTTGCCGCGTCGTTGCATGGGAGGCTCCTCAACAAAAGAACAGAGAAAAGGCGTTCAATGATCTGCGCACCCAAGAAAGAAGGCAAGGCGCAGCAGATAACAAAGCCGGCAAATTCAGGCCAGACGAAGAGAAAATGCCTCGCTTCGATAGATGGGGGCAGAGAGAAGGCAGCAGGGAGGATGGGAGAGGAAAGTCGAGCAGATCCAAGGAGGATCGATGGGTAGGGTAGAAAAGAGAAGGGGGACTACTCTTTGACAACCCAAACTTTGAGGGGAACCGTCACGTCGCTATGCAGCTTGATGCTACACTCGTAAGTTCCGAGGGTACGGACGTTTTCGTCGAAGCGGATTTGACGGCGGCTGATCTTAAAGCCGTTTTGTCGGAGGGCTTCGGCGATATCGCGTGTGGTCACGGAGCCAAAGATGCGCTCTTCTTGTTCATCGCCGACTTGGCGATAAAGCGTGATCGAGTGATCTTTGAGTTTGTCGGCGAGGGAGCTGGCCTCGCGACGGGCTTTTTCTTGGCGCTGCGCGATCAAGCGGCGCTCGTGATCGAGACGGCGCAAGTTGTTTTCTGTCGCAAGCGCAGCGATATCGCGGGGAAAGAGATAGTTTCGTGCATAGCCGGGGGCCACTTTGATGATCTGGCCTGCTTTGCCGAAACCACTCAGTTCTTCTTTCAAGATAACTTTCACAGGAGTCTCCTCCGAATCAAGCCACCGCGCTGGAAGGGGATCCCTTCACAAAAGAGCGCGATAGTAAGTTATTATTCGTCCATATCCTCATCGCGACGACGACCGCCACGACCACCACGATCACCACCGCGATCACCACCGCGATCACCGCGATCACCGCCGCGATCACCACCGCGATCACCGCGATCACCACGATCACCGCGCCGTCCACGACCTTGTCCGCCGTCATCCGAGCGCGAAGTCGCTTTGAATTCGACTTCTTTTTCGAGTTCTTCGGCAGGGACGGTGTCTGCGATTTTGATGCTGTGGTGCTTCATCACGTCTTCAGCGATGCGGCATTGGAGTTCGACATCAGCGACCAAACCGGGGGAGCCCGCATAGGTCAGATGAAAGAAATAAGCTTTGTGTTGTTTTTGGACGGGATAAGCCGTCTTGCGGAGGCCCCAGTTATCGACAACAAGGAGCTTTCCTTTGTTGTTGATGATATCAAAGATGCGTTCGTTGGTTTTTTTGATCACATCTTCGGTGATGTTGGGGCGCAACATATAGATCGTTTCGTACTTACGGTACTTCGGGGTTTCCAAGAGAGCCTCCTTTTGGACTTAGACGGCCCGCACGGGCAAGTGCGGGCAAGGAGTGAGGGCACGATAACGTGCACAGTTTTTCATGCTCATCCATCCCGATGGACGGGTCGAACAGGAGAGCAGAGCAGAAGTCAAACAAACATCCCGCCAAGCCATGCCCGACGGGATGTGGAAAAGCCGCACAACAATCCAAGGGGCTTATTTCTTGGGCGGAATGGCGGGTTGGCTAGAGGGAGCAGCCACAGGGCGAACAGGTGCAGGAGCCACCACAGGGCGAACAGGTGCAGGAGTGGGGGCTACCGCAGGGCGAACAGGGGCGGGAGCGACCACAGGGCGAACAGGTGCAGGAGCGGGGGCCACCACGGGGCGAACAGGCGCAGGTGCCACCACAGGGCGAACGGGCGCAGGTGTGGGAACCACTACACGACGCGCAGGGGCGGGGACAGAAGTGCGCAGGGTGGGTTGTGCGGCCTTTGCGGGAGTGGCGGGTTTCACTTCTGCGCGTTTCGCAGGAGCGGGTGTTTTGGGGTTTGCGTCGGAATGGAGTTTCGCGAGCGCAGGGGCCGCAACAAGGGCGATCACGCTGATCAACTTGATCAAGATGTTGAGGGCGGGTCCAGCGGTATCTTTGAAGGGGTCACCGACGGTATCGCCCGTGACTGCGGCTTTATGGGGGTCAGAGCCTTTTCCACCATGCGCACCTTTTTCGATATACTTTTTCGCGTTGTCCCAAGCACCACCCGCGTTGGACATAAAGAGCGCCATCAAGACGCCCGAGACGGTGACACCAGCAAGAAGGCCACCGAGGGCGGCCAAGCTCCAGAGACCGACAACGACAGGCGCGATCACGGCGAGAAGACCGGGAAGTACCATCTTGCGGATAGAGGCTTGCGTGGAGATATCGACGCATTTGGCGTATTCACCGACCACACCGGGCTTGCCTTCTTTGAGACCGGGGATCTCGCGGAATTGACGGCGGA
Source organism: Myxococcota bacterium (assembly GCA_963169055.1). Classification (GTDB taxonomy): domain Bacteria; phylum Myxococcota_C; class UBA6777; order UBA6777; family UBA6777; genus JAKLKB01. The sequence continues at coordinate 16,046 of CAUJFU010000346.1, read as the reverse complement.
CTTCTTCGATCATGGATTGTGCGGCTTCACCTACAGCATCCATCGCAAGGGAGGAGAAGAGGAAGGGCAACATCCCACCAAGAAAGAGACCTGCCATGACAGCAGTATCCGAGATATCGAGTTTCAAAGGCATACCAGTGGATTGTTCAACAACGGTACGGAAGGCAGCAAACAACGCAAGGGCGGTCAAAGCTGCCGAACCGATGGCAAAGCCTTTTCCGATGGCTGCGGTGGTGTTTCCAACAGCGTCCAATTTGTCGGTACGCTCGCGAACTTCGTGGGGAAGTGCGGCCATTTCAGCGATCCCACCGGCGTTATCGGCGATGGGTCCGTACGCATCGACGGCAAGTTGGATGCCTGTGGTAGAAAGCATCCCAAGAGCAGCGATCGCGATACCGTAGAGGCCGGCAGATTGGTAAGAAACAACGATAGCGATCACGATGACGATCACAGGCGCAGCGGTCGACTGCATCCCCACCGAGAGGCCGGCGATGATGTTGGTGGCGGGGCCTGTTTCGGACTGTTTGGCGATCTTTTTGACGGGTTTGTGATCGAAGGAGGTGTAGAGTTCGGAGAGGAAGCCGATGGCGGCACCTGCGACAAGACCAGAGACGACGGCGAAAAACACGCCCCATCGGGTGAAATCAACGCCCATCAGGGTCATTTTTGCAGGCAAGAACCAACACAAGACAGCGGTTCCAACGCCCGTACTGACAGCGGCCACAAGCGTTCCAAGAGTCAAGGCCCACTGGGGGTTTCCGTCTTCGGTGGTTTTGACAAAGCGAGTTCCACCGATCGACATCAAGATGCCGACGGCTGCGATGGCGAGGGGCAAGAGGACGGGATACAACACGACGCGGTCGCTTTTGTTGCCGGGGATGGTAATGGCTGCAGCAAGAACCATCGCACCGATGATCGCGCCAACATAGGACTCAAACAGGTCAGCGCCCATCCCTGCGACGTCACCGACGTTATCGCCAACGTTATCGGCGATGACAGCGGGGTTGCGGGGATCGTCTTCGGGGATACCCGCTTCGACTTTACCGACAAGGTCTGCACCAACGTCAGCAGCTTTGGTGTAGATCCCACCACCGACGCGAGCAAACAACGCGATCGAAGAAGCACCCAGCGAAAAGCCCGAAACCACGGAGAGCAACAACTGCATTCCCTTGGCGCTTTGGTAATCGAAGTTCAATGCAAAAAAGCCCATCAGGACACTGATCCCGACGAGGCCCAACCCTGCCACCGTCATCCCCATCACGGAACCACCAGAAAAAGCGACTTCGAGGGCTTTGTTGAGGCTTTCACGAGCGGCTGCGGTGGTGCGAACGTTGGCTTTGGTGGCAACGGTCATCCCGGCGAATCCTGAGCCAAAGGACAAGGCTGCACCGACCAAGAAAGAGACGGCGACCCAAGCGCTGGTGTTTCCACCGCCATAGTTGGCCCAAAACAGGATTAAGAAGACCACCAAAACAAAAAGCATCAAGACTTGGCCTTCACGGCGAAGGAAGGCGATCGCGCCGCTGGAGATGTGCTGTGCAATCTCCTTCATACGGTCGTTGCCTGCGTCTTGCTTTTGAATCCATTGGGTGCGCCCCCACGCAAAGTAGAGGCCGGCGAATCCGAGAACGATACACGCCAAGATGAGAAACCAAAACATAGAACACTCCTCAATTTCGTTGCGTTTGCTTTGCCCCATAACGTGTTAACAGCTTCACTTCTGTCCTAGCCCAAAACACCCGATTCAAGGGCTTTTCCAAATCAAGGCGAGCAATGGATCGCATCCATCCCCAAAGAGGAAGATGCGCAACGGATCGACGGTGAGATGGGAGGGGCTGATCTCAAAGAGACGGTATTGTGGGCAGGGGCGGCTTTTTTTGGTTCCACAAGTTCATCGCTTTGAGTGTTCCTTCGCGGCACCAACACTCGACGATCTCCACGCAAGTATCGAGCAGATCGGAGATCATGGTTTGTTGAGTTTCCGAAAAGGGATGAAGGACAAAGTCTGCGATAGCGTCTGCTGGATCTTCGGGTCGTCCGATGCCAAAACGGAGTCGGGCGTATTGATTCGTTCCGAGTTCTGCGTTGAGCGAACGGAGTCCACGATGTCCGCCGTCACCACCACCTTGTTTGAGGCGGAGTTGCGCGAACGGTAGGTCCAATTCGTCATGGATCACCAAGAGATGCTCGGTGGGGACTTGATAGAAAGAAGAGATCGCAGCGACAGCCTGACCGCTCAGGTTCATGTAGGTTTGGGGTTGTACGAGCAAAACGGACTGATTGTCAAGCTCTGTTTGTGAGATCAGAGCTTGAAAACGCGCTTTGGCAGGGGGCGTATGCCATCGTTTCGCCAACACATCGACCGATTGGAAGCCGATGTTGTGGCGATCGTTTGCATAGCGTGCGCCGGGGTTCCCTAAACCGATGATGACCCGCATGTGTTTCTTCTTAATTAGCCTTCACTTACCGAAACAAGAACCAGATCGTTGCCACCCACGGGAGCGACTCCCTCGGCGAGGCCGAGTTCTGCTACGGTGATGCGTTGTCCAAGACCAAGGCGAGACACATCCAAGGTTCGATCGGTGGGGATCAAGGCGGGGATGCAGGTCACACGCAAGGTGGTGTGATGGATCGTAGTGACTCCACCAAGCGCCACACCTGCGGCCTTGCCTGTGTAGCTCAATTTGATGGTGGCTTGGACGGGTTTTTGTGGATCGACGATGGCGAAGTCGACATGGATGGGAGCCCGACTCAAAGCATTCCGCTGCAATTCGCGCAACATCAAAGTTTTGTTGTGGAGGGCTGCGTTGTCGCTTTGCAACGTAACCAAGGTGTTTTTGCCCTTGTTGCGGAGCTGTTTGAGCAACTCGACGGGGTCAACCGAAAAATGAAGAGGGGTCGCACCACCCGTATAAGCAAGGGCGGGGATCTGCCCTTTTTTGCGCAAGCTGCGTGCTGCGCTTTTGCCAGTTTCGGTGCGGGGGATAGCGGACAAGATCACTTGTTCCATGACTCGATGGTCTCCTTACGACGAGATACGCAACGTACTTTGCCTGTGGGGTTGTCCTCTGAGTGAGCGTTCATTGAACACACGCCAAGAGAGGGCGCAAGCCCCATACAGGTGGGTTTGATGTGATGAAACTCTGGCGGATCATGGGCTTGCCAGAAAAAGCACTCCAAGAGGGGCGAGAGGATAGTGAATCTTTTGTGAGATTGCAAGTAGATTTTCGCCAGATACGCAATTTTTTCTGGGCGCGGGAGTTTGGGGGGTGGGCGTCTGGGAGGATGGGGGGAAGAGAAAAAGGACGACAGAAGACAAAAAAAAACCTGTCAAGGGATTTGACAGGTTTTTTTGGGGGGGGGACTCGTTGACTGGGGCGCTAGGATTCGAACCTAGGGATGTCGGACCCAAAACCCGATGGCTTACCACTTGCCGACGCCCCAACGTGCAGGAACGATTCTCTCATTGCGAGCACGGTGTGGGTATATACCCACGAGCTTGTCAGTTGTCAACACCAAGTTGAGAAGTTTTTGATTCTTCGCGTGATTTTTGTGCGTTCATCTCGCGTTCGTACACATCAAGGATCATCTGCTCCATTTGTTGGCGGGTGTTGCTGTTGAGGGGATGAGCGATATCTTTGAACTGCCCATCTTTGGTTTTTTTGCTTGGCATGGCGACAAACATCCCGTGTTTGCCTTGGATGATCTTGAGATCGCGGACGATAAAGCAATCGTTGAGGGTGATGGTGACGTAGGCTTTGAGTTTGTCTTCTTGGACGGGGAAGATTTTGACTTCGGTGATCTCCATATCGCGTTCCTTTCTATGCTCCGCCAGAGCAGCCTACCACAGTAGAAAACGCATCCCGCTGTCCGGGTGCCAAAGGAAGAACAGTATCAGGGTGTACGCTGGGCGGTTTGTTGTATGGCAAAAGGCAAGGTCTAGCACAAGGTCGGTCGTTTGGCAACAACGATATCGCCGATACGGCGTTGCCCTCTTGAAACACACGAGGAGGAAAGAAAGCAAGCGATTTTTCTTGTTTTATGGTGAGAAAGCGTGAATAAGCGTCAATTTTCGTGATGGGAAGGGGCTTGAGAGGTTTCGAGAGAAGAGGCTTGAGAGGTTTCGAGAGAAGAGGTTTGGGGGGCCTCCAAAAGGGACTGTAGTTTTTGGAGCAGTGCGGCTTGTTCGTGTTCTTGTTGGAGAGCGTCGCGCAAGAGAGAGTCTTTGAGATCAGCGGCAAAGCGTGCGAGGGAGGCGGATCGCTCGGCGTATCGGGTATCTTGTTCGATCAGATCGCGGAAGATGCGCTGTTCGAGGGCGATGCGGTCGATGTGTCCATTTTCATCGCGAGGGTATTCTTCTTGGGGCTGGTATTCGACGGGCTGGGTGTCGTTGGTAAAGCGGGCGTGTTCAAAGCCGTATGTTTCAACGATCTGCTTTTCGAGCTCTTGGATAGGAAGGCTCGAATAAGGGAAGGTGAGCTTTCCAGAGAGATAGAGGTGGATGAACGGGCGAGGGAATTCCGCATCGTTTGGCCATGCCTGCTTTTCCTGTTGGATCTTGGCGACGCCCTCTTCTTCGATGGTTTGGAGGATCGCCGCTTTGAGGGCTTCGGGTGTGCGGTGGGTTTCGCAAGGGATCAACAGCCGAACAAAGGGGCGCTTGAGGTAATCGGTGCGGTGAGTGACACGCAAAGTCGCGTCAGGGAACGTCACTTCTGCGACGTAGGCTCCGTGGCTCTCTTCGTACTCTCGGGATTTGCTGACTTCGAGACTACCGGGGTTAAACAGCCAATTTTCTTGGCTGTATTGTTTGTGGATATGTCCAAGCGCAAGGTATTGGACGTGGGGACGCAACTTGAGCATCACCTCGTAATCAACGCCTCCAGAGAGATCGTTGACGTAGTCGGAGAGTCCTCCATGAAACATCAAGAGATTGAACGGCTTGGGGGGCAAAGCAGCGATCGCTTTCGCAAAAGGAGCGATCACCTTATAAGAAGAAGCTCCGTACCAATGGGAGCCGATCACGCGCAGATGTTCGCCCACATCGAAGTATCCGCCTTGTTTGGTGCGGGGATCCCAAGGGCACAAGTGGATGGCGTCTTGCTCGTAGGAATCACGAAGAAAGATCATCAGGTCTTGTTCACACAAAAAGTCGTACCAACAAGGGCTTTGATCGCGCTTGCGGGCGTCGTGGTTTCCTTCGATGGCAAACACAGGGATCTGGTGTTCGCGCAGCCACGAAAGAGCGATCGTTGCGCGTGAAAGCGTGACAGGTTCAAGTTGTCGGCTATCAAACAGATCACCCGCGATCACAACAAAGTCGACTTGGGGTGGAGTTTCGGGACCGAGAGGGAGCGCGTAACGGCGGATGGCATCTTCAAAAGAGTGGAAGAAATCATGTTCGCGTTGGGTTGAGTTGTACTGGCGATAGCCGAGATGGACGTCGGCAAGGTGAAGGAAGCGTACGGTCTGGCTCGACAAGGTCGATTCTCCTGTAAAACAAGGGAAAAAGAGCGAAAGCGCAAAAACAAGGGAAAACGAGGGAAAGCGCAGCGTTGTGACGCCTGTGGAATGGCTTGACGTGGTGGGAAAATCCGTGCATCTTGCCACCCGTTGGGCGCGAGGATCGCGCATCCCGTTTTTGTCGTCTGTTCTGCTCTAAGCGGCGTGTGCGCCCGCATCCTGTTCTTTCCAAGCGGTATGGAGGTTTTGTTGATGCAACTTCGTTGGTTTTTGTTTGTGGTGCTTTTCCTTGTGGGTTGCAAGGATCCCTACAACATCGAGGGGGGCCCCAAAAGCGCAAGCAGCCCATCCTACGGCTCTTTACAAGATGTATACAAAGAAAAAAAGTTCAATCTCGCGACGAAAGCTCCCGAGATATGGAAAGTTCCCCTCGGAACTTCTCCACAAAAAGGCGACAAAAACGCGGTTGTAACGATCGTTGAGTTCTCCGACTTTGAGTGCCCTTTTTGCTCGCGTGGGGCCAAAACCCTTGAAACGTTGACCCAACAATACCAAGGAAAAGTTCGCTACGCTTTCAAGCACTTTCCGCTCAGCTTTCACAAAAACGCGCATCTCGCCTCGCAAGCCTCGATCGAAGCGATGCGCCAAGGAAAGTTTTGGCAATACCACGACAAGCTGTTCGCCAACCAACGCAAGCTTCAACGCAGCCACCTTGATCGTTATGCCCGAGAGATCGGCCTTGATATGGCGCGGTTCAAAGAAGCCCTCGACAAAAAAACCCACGCCGCCGAAGTAGACGAAGACATGAAACTCGGCGCACAAGTGGGCGTCCAAGGCACCCCCACCGCCTTCGTCAACGGACGCCTCGCCAGCGCCCTCACGGACAAAGATGTCAAAGGGCTGATCGACGACGAACTCGAACGTCTCAAGCCCCAAATCGCCAAAGGTCAACGCGGAGATGCCCTCTACAACGCCATCATCGAAAAAGGCAAACAGCGCGAAGCTGCTCCCCCACCACGCCCCCGCGACGCCGAAGACGACAAGCCCCAAGTGATCGCTGTAGGAGAAGCCCCTACCCTCGGGCCTGATGATGCTCCTGTGACGATCGTTGAATTCTCCGACTTTGAATGCCCCTACTGCGTCCAAGGCGCACAGGCCGTTAAAAAAGTCGCACGTGCTTATGGAGACAAAGTACGCGTTGTGTTTAAGCATTATCCGCTCGGCTTTCACTTTGCCGCCAAAGGCGCAGCGGCCGCCTCGATGGCCGCCCACCAACAAGGGAAGTTTTGGGCCTACCACGATCTGTTGTTTGCCGGACAAAAGAACCTGACACGCCCGTCTTTGCTTGCGTATGCTCGCTCGCTCGAACTGGATATGGACAGCTTCACCCAAGCCCTTGACTCCGTATCTCTTGGCAACTTTGTGGACGAAGATATCCGCCAAGGCAACAAAATCGGTGTACGTGGAACCCCCACCTTCTTTATCAACGGTCAAAAACTGAGCAGCGGCTTGTCTTTTTCTGCTTTCAAAGAGGCCATCGATCCCATCCTTTTGCAAAAAGGCTACAAAAAAACCGACCTCCCCGAAGAACCCGGCGAAGAGATCACGCTCGGAAACTCCGCTTGGAAGGGCGCAGAAACCCCGCTCGCAACGGTCGTCGAGTTCTCTGACTTTGAGTGTCCTTATTGCTCGCGAGCCGCAAGCACCCTTTCGGCTTTGGCCGCAGATTACAAAAAATACGTGCGCTTTGTCTTCAAGCATTATCCGCTGAGTTTCCACAAAAACGCCCACCTTGCTTCACAAGCTTCCATCGCTGCCCAAGAGCAAGGAAAGTTCTGGGAATACCACGACAAACTCTTTGCCAACCAACGCAATCTCTTGCGCGCCGACCTCGAACGCTATGCCCAAGAGATCGGTCTCGATATGGATCAATTCAAAAAAGCCCTTGATTCCGGCATCTACAAAGGGCGCGTCGATCTGGAGATGGCAGAAGGCACACGCATCGGGGTGAGTGGCACTCCAAGCTTTTTTGTCGAAGGCAAAAAAGCCACAGGGGTCGATTACAAGGCGCTTTCCCAAACCCTCAACGAGATCCTCTCGAAGAAAGGCGTTCCCACAAGCGAACTTCCTTCGGCCACCGAGATCCCCCTCCGAAACTCCGCTTGGAAAGGCGCAAAACAGCCCCTTGCAACCGTCGTCGAGTTCTCTGACTTTGAGTGTCCTTATTGCTCGCGGGCCGCCAATACGCTCAAACAACTCGAAAAAACCTATGGCCGTTATGTGCGTTTTGTCTTCAAGCACTATCCGCTGAGCTTCCACAAAAACGCGCATCTCGCCTCACAAGCTTCCATCGCTGCTCGTGCCCAAGGGAAGTTCTGGGAATACCACGACAAACTCTTCGCCAACCAACGCAATCTCTTGCGCACCGATCTCGATCGCTACGCCCAAGAGATCGGCCTCGATATGGACAGATTCAGAAAAGACCTTGATTCCGGTCGGTACAAAGAAGAAGTCGACGCGGATATGAGCCTTGCTGGGCGTTTTGGTGTGGGTGGAACCCCCTCGTTCTATGTCAACAATGAGGCATCCCAAGGCGCGAGCTTTGGCGATATCGCCAAAAAGCTTAACGACATCCTGATCGCCAAAGGTGTTAAAGCCTCGGAGCTACCTGACTTTTCAAACATCCCCACCCAAGGCTCTGCATGGAAAGGTGCTGAAAAAGCCCGTGTGGAGGTGGTTGAGTTTTCCGACTTTGAATGCCCCTTCTGTTCCAAGGCCGCGCTGACGCTTCAAAAACTCGCCACAGAATACAAAGATCGCGTGCGCTTTGTGTTTAAGCACTACCCGTTGAGCTTCCACAAAAACGCCCACCTCGCCTCGCAAGCAGCGATGGTCGCCCAAGAGCAAGGGAAATTTTGGGAATACCACGACAAACTCTTTGCCAACTACAGCAAGCTCCAACGTGCCGATCTCGAACGCTACGCCCAAGAAGTCGGAATGAATGTCTTGCACCTCCAACAATCCCTTGATTCGGGCGTTTACAAAGAAGCCGTCGACAAAGACATGGAGATCGGCGAACGCTTTGGTGTCAGCGGAACCCCCACGTTCTTTGTCAACAACACACGCATCAAGTCCCCCACCTACGAAGATCTCAAAGCAGCGATCGAAGCAGCGCTCAAAGCCCCCACACCCGCCAAAACCAACAACCCCACCAACAACCCCAACGGTTCGCTGGTTCCTTCTCTGGACTTGATGAAAGCCCCCGCACCAACGGCACCTTCGCCCACACGCTTGGCACCCAAACAAGAAAACTGCGCACCCGGAACCAACAACTCAGGCACTTGCGCTCCGCCGTCACGCCGTTAAAGAACCCCAAATCTCGGATAATTCGATGATATCACAACCTCCGTCTTCACAATCTTTTGTCTGGTGCGGAGCCCTGCAAAGTGCATGGTCGCAGCGGCTCTTGCGTCGGTTGCTCTCCGATGGATGGGCGGGAAACTTTTACGAGACGCGCCTCGAAGCGTCGGGCTTTTCTCCTTCGGGCCTGTCGAATTTTACGTCGCATCTCACTGACGCCGAGCGCGCACAGCTTGGCTTTGTGGCCCCTCAACATCACTACCCACAAGCCGAAACGCCCGACGCTTCCGCCAAGATGCCTTTGCTCACAACAGAGGCTGTGCTTTTTTGGGAGATCCCTTGTGCGCAAGCTTCGGATCTACGGACGCAACCGAACGAAGTATGGAGCCAACTTTTTGCAGCCTTCGCGCAGATCGTTTCCCTCTTGCAGGTGTGGGAGCCTGCTTTGAGCGCGACTTCGACCCAACAAGAGGAAACCACCCGCCACGTGTTTTTGCTGTGGCCCGAACAAGCCACCGCCGAACAACCCCAAGAACCTTGGCCGACGTTGGTCGAGCGATGGTCGCGGATCTTGGCCGAACAGTGGGCGCTCACCCTCGAACAACACAACGTCTGTTTTCTCTCGCTGCCGTCTGGGATCGATATCAACGTTGCCATCGAAAAGATCAACGCCCGCTCCTCCGCTCTCCCCCTCTCTGCGCAAACCGATGCCTCTTCCTCCTCAAAAGAAACACAGAAGATGCAACGCCTTCATGCGCATATCCACCGCATACTCGGCGCGTTGCGCGGTTTGCTTTTGCATTTTCGAGCCATTCAAAACCACATCGAACGCTTCGGCTTTTTGCGGCGGCAACGCCTTGCTCAACGGTTTTACAAATTGTCCGGCCTGCGCTTACTCGATTGGGAAACCCAGATCCATCGCATGATCACAGGCTGGAGCCACCTTCTCCAAGTCCACAATATCCGCCTGCTCCCGTCTTTTATGCGCGATCGCTTGCAAGCTGATCAAAAGATTGCCCAGCGACTCCAGCAACTGCTCACCAGTTTGCTGCATTTTCCCCAAGAACAAGACGCCCCTCAAAAAGACATTCTCGCCGCCCTGCACCAAGATCGCGATGCCTTGTTTGCCACCATCCAACGCTTTCTCCAAGATCTCGCTCACATCGACACCTTGTGGAAAGAATATGCCCTCGCCGCCTAATCAGAGTGTTTTTTTTCGGGTGTTGGGTGCGGCTCGGGATGGCGGGAAGGGGAATCTTCAAGAGACGCAAAAGTGCGGATCTCGCGGGTCGGTTGGAGCGAAACGTCGGGGAGAGGAGGGATTGAGCGCGGAGAAGGCGCAGGGGCCTGTGTTTTGAACGCCTCGACCAGCGCAGCCTCCAGATCGGGGCGCAGATGGATATCTTGTTGGGGGAAAGCGATCACGATCTCGTTGCGACGGAACTTCTCGTCGATCGCGTAGCGAAGTTCGCTCAAGATCGAGTTGCGTGTAAGCGGATCAGCCACAGCCACCCACAACGCAAAGTCCAAAGAGCTCGCCCCAAAGTCGCGAAAACGCACGCTTGGAGCGGGTGTCTTGACGACGTTGGGATGGGCCTCTGCGACTTCCAACAGCAGCCGTTGCACAAGCTGGGTGTCGCTGCCATAAGCCACCCCAACACTGACGTCGACCCATACGTACGGAGGCCCCAAGGTCCAATTGATCACCTTGCTTGTCAGGATCTCGGAATTGGGGATCAGCACCAAACGGCCATCCAAGGTCTCGATCGTCACAGAGCGCGTGCTGATCTCTTTGACTTCGCCCATCAGACCGCCCACTTCGATCACATCGTTCACGGCGATCGGGCGGCCAAAAATGATCAAAAGACCGGAGATAAAGTTGTTGGCGATATTTTGCAATCCAAAGCCCACACCGATCCCGATCACTCCAGCGAAGACCGCCAATCCGCCAAGTCCAACCCCCATCCATTGCAACCCCCCCAAAGCTCCCACGATGATGATCGTGTAACCGACCAAGGTATTGGCGGCATACTGACTGCTTGGCGCAAGATTGAGCAGCGGATACAACACGTCCGAAAACCGCCGCTTGACGGCGTTGGACAACCAAACAGAGATCACCACAGCGATCGCAAACTTTCCCAAAGAGATCGGTGTGATATGCGTATCTTGGACGCGCACCAGAGGGTACGTCACCACCTGCACCAACGCCTCCCATGCCCCCGATATCCCCCAGACTTCGAGCAAAAACAACAGCGCCGACAAAGACAACACGCCCGTCACAAACACTTGCAAAAAGCGGATGACGTTGCGCGCCGTACGTCGCTCCAATTGAATCACCGCTTGTTCGCCCCGTGAAAAGCCAAAGATCCACAGCACCGCCTGCCACAGCACGTCATACGCACCGTAGATCAACACCAACACCAACACGGAATACAACAAGCCCTGCGCAACAAACACCGCAAAAGCCCGATATCCCCACACATACACCCCAAACAAAACAAACACCAACGCCGACAGATAGCGATACAGCCGATACGTCCAGAGCAAAACAAACCGACCAAACTTCGTATCTCTCGGGAGGATCGATAGGATCGCATCTTTGTTCCACAAGATCAGTTGAAGGCACAACACCACAAACGCAGCCAACACGACGTCAACAAAAGCCAACGCATCGGGCGGATAATTCAGCGCATACAACAGGTCTTTTCCTGCCCAAAACCCAAACAACAAAACGCTCACAACTTTTAGCGTGCGTCGAAAACTGGTGTTGGTGGCTTCGTCGAGCTCCGTCACAAGGCGTTCTGTCGGATCTTTATGAAACAACAGCTCGATCAGCGTCAGCGTTGTGCGCAAAAACACCCACAACAAAGCCAGACCAACCAGCGCATTCTCCCAAGGCTCGGGGGCATTCAGCATACCGATCAACAGCCACAACGCGGCATACCCCACCAACAGGGGCAGATGGTCGTACAATACCTGAAGGGCAAGCCAAAGCGTTTGCCACAAACGGCGGGTGTTCGTGGATTTTTCAATCCGCACCGTTAGCGGCTTCAAGATCTTGCGGATCTGCGCACGCAGCCAAAAAGTCGAGAGAACCAAGAAGATCAGGCCAAGCACAAGCAAAATCTCCAGCCCGATCCCTAGGCCCAAACGCGCCCCTGTATAACTGCGCACAAGTTCTTTGCGGAAAGCAGCCCAAACGATCGGGCTTTGTTTTTCGATGCGTTGGTTGTGCTTTTGAATTCCTCCCCAGATGTCGCGATGAAAGCGCAACTTTTTGCGAAACCACAAGCCGCCTTCGGTGCGCTCTGCGATGCGGCCAAGATGCCGCTCGGCCCGTTTCGACAAAAAAGCGTAGAGCTGCATACGAAACGAATAAAACTCTTGGTTATAGCGCTCATCTTCTTGACGGATCTGTTGCAGACGAACACGCAAACGTGCCACATCAAATTGAACGCGTTTGTGTTGTGCTTCGAGGCTTCCAAGAAAAGTTCGACGTTGGCGCTCGATCAGCGGATCGGACGACTTGTTCGGAGAGATCAATAGAGAAGGCAACGCGGGGCGCGATGTGACGGGCTGCGTGGAAGGAGACCTGATGTCGCCAACCTCCGAAGGAGCGGCCAGTAGCGCTTGGCGCGCTTGGTGGAGAGCGCTTTGCCCTTCTTCGATCAATCGGTTGAATTGGGCCAATTGGCGGCTACTTTGTTTGTGGGCTTCTGCGCTTTGGTTGCGCCGCAAAGCTAGGCGGATCAAAAGTTGTTGCAGCTTTTTGACGTCTTCGGGGCCAAAACGCCGTTTGAGCCATGTTTTTAGCTTTTTTCTTGTCGTGAGATGCGACTGGAGGATATCACGCAAGTTTAACAAACTCTGTGATCGCGAAGAGTAGGCAGATTCCATGCTGCGCAACAAGACGCGCTCTTCTTCGTACAGCCGCATGATCTGTGCGCGCAACACGCCCTCTTCGATATCTGCGCGTGCGATGGCTTGGGTGTGTGCGCGTCGATTTTGTTCGGCGTCTTCGCGCAACTCCCGCATCTCCCGTGTGATCACTTCAAGGTGTGTGTTCTGTTGTTTTTGCAGATCCGCGTAGTGTTGCTGCACTTCTTTTTGTCGACTCTGCAACGTTTCGATCTCGATCTCGCTCGGAGAAAGCAGCCGTACCGACTTGCTCTCGCTGCTTTTTCCCCCCATCACAAGATCCAGCGGGTTTTGCGCGTGCGCCGAACAAGCCCAGCCCGCCCATAACAAAAACGCCCATCCGATGGGCTTGATCGCAAACCCTCGTCCTTGTTCGCTCCAGCGAAGACGTGACCAACACCAATGACACACACCCACCATCAAAGACAGAACCTTCCGCAAAACAGCGCTCCTTTTGGATTTGCTTGACGACACGGGGCTTCTGTTCGTAGGATGCAGACGCCCGCAGACCGCAAAGGTATACCGTACATCACGCGCAAGATCCACCTGCTGGCGCATAAAGATATCCTCGTCTTATAGGACTTACGCACTTGGGCTGATGTGGTGGGGTTTCACCCCACACCCCACCATAGACCGACGCCCCTAGACCCCGTGTCGGCGAAACGACCCCTGTTTTTCACACAGACGACCCTCTCGCTTGGAATACCGCGAACACGGGTTTTTTTGGGCAACTGCGTAAGTCCTATCTTATTTGGAGAATGCCTTGTTACACGAACACGAGAATTCGTCGATCCCTCCCCAACGCTCGCGTGGGTGGGCTTGGATCGGATGGGTGCTTTTTTATCTTTTTCTCGCACCCATCGCCAAGTTCTGGCGCTTTTGGACGGTCAAATCACCCCATCAGCTTTTTATGAACGGCGATGTCTATCACGAATATTGGCCCGATATGCACGTCCACGTCGAAGCTCTTCGCGGCGGGGATTGGGCGATCTATAACCCGTTTATGAACTTTGGCTTTCCGATCGTTTCAGACCCGCAAAATGGCGTCTATTATCCGCTGTCTTGGATCTACCTTGTGGCGGGAGCCTTGTTGGATCGGGTCAGCGCGTTTTATGTCTTTGAATGGGTGACCTTGGCTCCTGTCGGTTTGTTTGGCCTTGGGATGCACTGCTACCTTCGGCAGATCGGGCTTTCTCATCGAGCAGCACTTTTGGGTGGCTTGGTTGCGATGTCCAACGGGTTTGTCAACCGCGCCTATTACCTCAAGTTTATGCAATCCTTTGCGTGGCTGCCTTGGGCGATGTTGGCGCTTGAATGGTTGATGGCTCGCCCAACATGGCGACGGGCCGCAGCGTTGGGGTTTGTGTGCGGAATGTCCGTCCTTGCGGGAGGACCGCCCGGGGTGTTTTACCTCGTGTTTTGGCTGACTGCGTACTTTGTCTTTCGCGTTGTCCAAGAAGGGCGAGCGTGTGGCTGGAAAGAAGTGATCTTGCCCTTGCTACGGTGGCTTCCGTTTAGTATCGCCGTTGCGGGTGCTCTTGCTGCGGTGGTTGTGCTGCCTTTCATGGATATCCTTCATACCACGCGACGGGTGGGGGTGGGCTATCATTTTATGGCGGACACATGGGTTCATTACTTCCATGTGTTGGGCTTTTTACTCCCCGGCTACGAACCGCTTTACTATCACGGGCTCTTGACGCTGGTGTTGGCCGGAGCAGCGATGCTTTTGTCTCGTCGTTTGCGCTCTTTGGTGATCTTTTGCGTATTCTCGGGGATCCTCGGGATCTTGCTTTCGATGGGTCCGCACGCCTTTGCCATCGATCTGGTTTATCTCGGTTTTCCCGGGGCTGCAACGTTTCGTCGCTCGATCCGCTACCACTTCCTCTTGGCGGTGGCCTTGCCGATCTTGGTGGCGATCGGTTTGGATGGGTTGCTCGCCCGCGCCACCGCACAACACAGCAAACGCTTTTTGCGCGGCCTTGCCTTTGCGCTCTTGCTGTTGCTTCCCACACTTTGGGGCATCGTCTGGTTCGGAGAACTCTACGAGATGAATTACCACGCCCTTCGCCCGATCTTGCACATCACAGCGGTCTTTGTACTGGGCGCGGCCTTTCTCTTTACCTTGCGCATCGAACCTCGCAGCCTTTGGTGGTACGGCCTTTTCCTGTTTGTGTTTGTCTTCGATCTCTACGCTTATCACCCCATGTACGACACCAGCCCCCACAGCCGTTTTGTCGGTTGGACTTCTCCGATCCTGCGCGCACAACCACGCGGCCCCCTCGCAGCCTACCGCACCATGAACGATATCGAAGACGGCTCCCGCAATGCCTCCAACATTTACCTCGTTCGTGACGCCATGAACTACGATCACCCCTTGCTCTCTCGCCGCTACTACGAACTTTTGCCAATCATCCGCCAAGATCCCGATATCCTCCGATTCTTTAACGTCTATCGCTACCTCGCTTGTCTCCCCGGAAACGACCACTACCAATGGTGCCTTGGAAAGCACCAACGCTTCTCCTCGCGTTGGCAAAACGAAGGCCGACAAGGATACATCCAAAGCTACCGACTCATCGACCCGATCCCGCGCATCTTGTGGGTGCCGCACGTCGTCCAAGTCGATCGCAAAAACGATGTGATCCCCGCCATGCAAAAACTCGATCATTGGAGGGTTGTGATCGTTGAAGCAGACGATCTGCCCCATGTTGCGGGACTTTCTGTCTTGCCTTGGCCTCCGCTAACGCTTCACCATGCCCCGCGTTCTTTGTCGCTCGCTCCCAAACCGCCCCCAAAACCCCCATCACGCGGCGTTCCTGCTGTCGTCCATCGCGCAAGCTTCAACCAGATCCGCGCCACGCTCGATGCCCCCAACGAAGGCATCGTCTTGATCAACGAACTCTTCTACAAAGACTGGCGCGCTACACTCAACGGAAAACCGATCCCCCTGTTCCGTGCGAACTTTATGCTCATGGGTGTCCGTGTCCCCAAAGGCCAACACACCCTCCAACTCGCCTATCATCCGCGATCTTTCTTCCTCGGTGCTGCCCTCACTTCTTTTGCCGCCTTGCTGTTTCTTCTCACCTTGCTCCTTGACCGCCGACTTCCGTTGCGCTCACCCTCTCCTCTGCGCGCTCCCTAAACTCCACAAACCACTCCAACCCTTGAACTGATTCATAAGGCGCGCAGTCCCGCTCCGGGGTGGGGCGGGTTAGCGCCCCCCTTACTTTTTTTGTGCGGTGTTGCTGTTGTGCTTGTGCGGAGCGTTGGATGGCTTTGGGAGAGGGAGGTGTTCGTTGTTGCTC
>CAUJFU010000345.1 GCA_963169055.1 Myxococcota bacterium | reverse complement strand
AAAGCCCCATACGCGCCTTGTTAAGGCGGAAACACCGGAGAGTCGAGAATGATCGCTCTGTCTTTTGTCGGCCCCCCATGTCCGTTCGCGGCTCGATGTCCCGATACACGGGCGGTTCGCGAACCGCCCCTACGCAAACATTGCCTTGCCTCGAAGACGGATGGAACGAAAGAATCGTAGACAAAGCAAACGCAAACATACATAAAAAGACGGAGGATACGCAGCCGAAGAGGGAAACCGTGAAGAATCAACCCGTTGTAGGGGCGGTTCGCGAACCGCCCACGCCTGAACCCGGTGTAGGGGCGGTTCGGGAACCGCCCGCGCCTGAACATCGGCCTTTTTCGTATCGGTATGACAGTTCAGTCTCTTTTCATCACCCGATGCCAGTCGGGTGATACGAAATCTGCACATGCCAGCCCCCCCGCTGGATGGGCTTTACAAACGATGTGTCCGAGTGTTAGCCACACCTTGCTGCCCCTACATCTTCCTTGTACACAATTATTTCGATGCGTGGTTCTACGCCTACCGAAACGAGGGCTGCCCCTACATCTTCCTTGTACACAACGGGCGGATTTCGTATGAGATGTTGCTATGCGAACTTTTCTTTCGGGGCGATCAGGCGGAGAAGAGGGCGGAGAGTTGTTCGGATTTGTCGTAGAGTCCGAAGAGACCGCCTGTATGCCAAAAGAGGATACGTTTGCCTTGGAAGCGTTCGGGCGTTTGGGTGAGGGCTTGGGATAGGGCGTAGAGGGCTTTTCCAGTGTACACAGGATCGAGAAAGATGCCTGTGTGTGCGGCGGTTTGTTGGAGATAGAAAAGTTCTTGTTCGCTCGATACGGCGTATCCAAGGCCGACATAACCGTCGATGATATCGAGGAGCGTTTCGGCAGGTTCAGAGATCCCCCAGAGGCGAAGGATGGCGTTGATATGGCTGTAAAAGTAGGCAGCATCATCACAGACGTTGACAGCATGGGGGCGGATCGGCAGACCTGACAGAGCGATGGCTGCGCAGATCCCTGCGGCAGTACCGCCACTTCCGCAAGCAAACACAAGATCATCGATAGATTGGCCGCTTTGAGCAAGTTGCGATGCAAGCTCTCGGACGGCTTCGATGTACCCCCAGCTACCGAGGGCGTTGGAGCCTCCTTCGGGGATGATGTAGGGGTGCCGCCCGATTTGGCGGAGATCGTGGGCGGCTTCTTCCATCAGAGCGGTGCGTTGGCGGTATTGGGCGGGGGTGATGCGTTGGATCTGCGCGCCGACAAGGCGATCCATCAAAAGGTTTCCTGTCCATGGCAGCGGTGTTTCGGGCGAAGGCGTGCGCAAAAAGAGTAAGCTATCCATCCCGCATTGACGGGCTGCAACGGCTGTGGCCCGACAATGGTTGGATTGCAATCCCCCGCAGCTCAGGACGATATCACAAGATTGTTGTTGAGCTTCCGCAAGCAAGAATTCGAGTTTGCGGACTTTGTTTCCGCTCAAGGTGATGCCTGTGCAGTCGTCGCGTTTGATCCACATCTCCCAAGGGGCGGGGATATCCGGCGGAGACCAGCGTGCGATCGGAGTGGGCAGTTGCGCAAGATCAAGGCGATGGCTCGGTATGGATGAAAGGGCGTTAGCCCACCGAGGGGCGGTGTAGGCGGAAGATGCGTGCATGAGGTCTCCTTGGTGGATGAGGGGGGGAGCGAACGTATGGGTGGACGGATTGTAGAGGGCAGAGGCATCGCTTGACAAGGCGGTGATCCACACGAATAATCGCCCTCGCGCTCAAGATCGGGTGCATCTTTTTTGGTGAGAAAGGGTTGTGGTGGATGGATCAGTATATGCAGATGCGGGAAGAGATAGGCCGCTCGATCTTGGATATCTGTGAGAGCGGTAGCTTGGGCGTTGTGGTCGAACAAGCCCAGATGATCCCTTGTCTCCAACAATACCATGCAGAGATCTTTCAGGGCGAGCAACTCAATATGGAACCGATCTGGTTGTTTTTGTTGTTGTCTTATCCCGAGCTCTCGTCTGTCCAACTGCGCTCGGCCTTTTCTCCGTTAGAAAGCGACGCGGTGATCTGGCAGCTTTATTTGCGTTGGCCTGTGCCAAGCCAGCTCCAAAAGCGGGTGGAGGAAAGCCAACGGCAAGCCTGCGCGATGTGGCTGAAAGAAAAGCTGATGTCTTCGCCGATCGGCGGTGCGCTGGTGCCTTCGGCCTTGGACGCGATGATTCAAAAGGCCCTCGCAGAGGGGTTTCGCACGGGGACGTTGGATATCGCTTCGTTAGAGGGGCCGTTGGCGAGTGCAGCCAAGACCAGCCCTTCTTTTGTGCGAGGAATCTTGGTACAAATGACCAAATCCCCGCCATATCCGAGTTTACGTGTGGTTCTAGGCGAACCTGTTGCAGAGACAAGCAGCACCACAAAAGGCAGCACCCCCGGATTTCAAAAAACCAAAGATGCCTTGATTCAATGCCTCCAAGAAACCCGAATGCAGGACATTATCGATCCCGAAAAATTAGAGATGTTCCTTGATCAAGAACTCGAATCCATGTGGGATATCGGTGCCTATCGACTTTCCGAACTTTGGGATGTGTTTCAAGATGCCCCCGGTGTTCAACAAGACATGATCGAAGAGTACTTCGTTTGGCTTCGTGAAGCGACCAAGGGAAAGTCGCTTGCGCTCGAATTTCCCGGACAGATGAGTCTGATATCCAACGCTGTTGCAGAGCAGCGTATTGCTTCTGTTCGCGAATACAACGCGCAATTGGAAGATATTATGGGAGGCATCCCAGATGCCCCACCTACTCCTCCCGCACCGTCCTCTGCTGCCCGACCTACGGAACATTCTGCACCAAAATCCTCCGCCACCCAACCAACAAAAACAGCCGCAACCTCGACCACGACCAAACCCTCGAACACTCCCCCCGCCCCCAACGCCGCCAAAGGCCCGATGTCCAAGAGCGCCTCTTCTGCACCTGAAAAACCGAAGTTTCCCAACAAAGAAAAAGATCCCCCGCCCGCCAAGCCCAAAGCCTCTTCAAAAACCAACGGAGCCTTGCCAGTACGCCTGCTTTTGGGCGCTGGATTGGGGGGATCTGTGTTGCTGGCGTTGGTGGTGTTCTTTGCGCTTTTGCGCGCCCCTTCCGTCACTTGGGGGGGAGAGCCGGTTTCCGACATGAATTACTACAAGGTGATCATCCCCGAGCTGATCGATGTTCGCGTTCAAGGAGAGACGCTTTTGTTGCGAGCAGGAGGAGATTTTTTCTCTCAAGATGAGATCGCACGCACCCAAAAAATCGAGCTTTGTTTTTATTTGGCCAAAGGCACTCAAAAAGATCTGCAAAAAGTCGCCTTGTTTGCAGAAACGGGCCGCTTTGTCTATCGGGTCGAAGCAGAATAGTGCGGTGCCAAGGGAAGATTAGCGTCGGCACACAAAGAGGATGTGTCCGTCGAGGGAGAATTTTCGGGCTCTGTAATTTGTGCAGTGGGGATGGGGGCGATAGGTTCGGCAATAGCGTTGGACTTGTGCGGTGATCTTGTCGCAGAGATAGTCGACTTTGCAGAGGACTTGTGCGTTGCGCCAACTTTGGGAAAGGCTGAGTCCAGCGTCATAGACCGTTCCGCCCGAGGCTCGGTTGAGGACGCGTGCGGTTTGCATACTAAAGGACGAACCCATGACTCTATCGAGTTGGCGGTAGGTGATGGGGGCGCTTTGGTTGGGGCATTCAGCCAATCGCGGTAAAACGGGGCGTGGGCGTGGTTCCACGCGGACGATCTCGATGCGTGGTTGTACAGGTTCCACGCGAGGAATGGGGCGTGGTCGCACAGGTTCGACGATGCGTGGTGGTGTCGGGGGTGGTTCTGTTTGGCGGGGAGGGGTCATCGCGACCCAGCGACGGCGGCGAGGTAGGCTTTTTCGGCGTGTTCGAGAGCGTTTTCGTGGGTGTACTTGTGTGTCTTGGTCGGTTGTTCGGGGTTGCGAAGGAGAGGATGGTGGTGTTGGGAGCGAGGGTGACGTGCCGAGCGCCGCAGGGCGGATGGAAGGTCTTGGAGGAGCGGGCAGAGCAGGTTCGGTGTTGCGCGGCGGAGTGATGGCAATCAATGTTTTGGCGGTTGTTTGGGGATCTGTGGTGGGCAAAGCGCGTAGCACCAAGAAGCCAAGGCCAAAGACCAACAAGAAGCCACCGATCACACCGCCCCATACAAGGGCGTGTTTGTTGCCGCTGCTGGTTGTGGGTTGGGCGGCGGGCGGGCGCATTCCCGGCAAAGAGATGTGACGGCCCGAAGGAGACAATGAGCGCTGGAAGCCGGATACGTTGATGCGGGATTGGGCGTCTTTTTGGTATTCTTTGTATTCTTTGAGTAACTCGGCGAGCGTGACTCGCCCACTTAGGCTATCTCCGCGCCAAACCTGCAAAGCAAGGCGCATCTCTTCCATACTTTGAAAGCGCCGATCTTTCTCGTAATACAGGGCTTTGGTGACGATGGCTGCGAGCTCGGAAGCGATCCCATCCATCGGAGCTATCGGGTTTTGGTGAAGCATAAACAGTTCAAACAGGTTTTCCGCAGGGAAGGGATGGCGGCCCGTCAACACTTCGTAGAGAACAACCCCAAGAGAAAAGATATCGGTGCGTTGATCGACATCTTCGCCGAGGGCTTGTTCGGGGGACATATAGCGAAATGTTCCCATGACCACGCCCGACGCAGAGAGCCGATCGTCCATGCTGTTGGTCAGGCGAGACAGCCCAAAGTCGAAGACCTTGGCGAAGTAGTCACCCGAGACGGTTTGGAGCATGATGTTGTGAGGTTTGAGATCTCGGTGAATAATGTTCTTGCTGTGGGCTTCTGCGAGCGCTCCACAAACCTCGATAAAGATTGGGATGGCTTGCTCGGACAGTAAACGCCCTGCTTTGGTGATCTCGTTGAGGGCATTTCCGCGCAAAAGCTCCATGACCATGAATTGCGCACGTACTTCGCGGCCTGTTGGACGTTCTTCGAGTAGATCGCCAAGCGTATAAACACGGATATTGTGAGGGTTTTGCAGCATACTGAGGATCTGCATCTCAAGCTTAAAGCGTCGGACGATCTCCTGATCCATCACGTTTTTGTTGAACTTGATCGCCACTTCCCGCTCGAAAGTCCCTGTTTGATCTTGTTCGATGGCACGATAGACTTCACCCATCCCGCCCCCACCGATGTATTCGCGCACGCGATACAATGCGTGTCCCCACGGGATATGACGACCACTAAACTCCCCAATTAATGTCTTCTCGCAACTGCGACAAGCCCGCTGGGCGGGCTGAAAAGTATGGTGGTAGCCGCAGGCGTTGTTGAAGCACAGGTAAAAATCGGCGAAAGAGCCACGGCATTGCAAACATTGTTGGGAGGTAAGGTGTTTGGGATGCGCGTATCCGCAATGAGGGCATGCGATCATGGGTGGTCCTTTGTGGTCATTGGGCGGATCCTGTTGCGTAGGTGCGCGATACATTCGGGCGTTTATAGTGGGGGGGGGCGTTCTTGAGGTCAAGAGGGGGCCGCAACCTCCCGTCATCAGGGCATGCGCACGCGAGTTCGATTCACGAACGCTTTTGGGATGCAAACGCAAAGAGCGGGAAAAAGTTGTGTGTGAGCCGCAAGGAAAGACTGTGGGAGGGAGGCACGCGGCATTGTAGAGGTCTGAAGTGTCGGATGTCTGGGAGATTATGAAAACTGGATGTCGAGGCGTTGGAGCGGGATGCGCGAACCATCGGAAAGAATGGCATGGAAGCGATCTTGTTCTTCGATGCTTTTCAGGCGAAGTAACGCACGCAAGGCTTCTTGCCCACCGAGCAAGGTTTGGCGTCGGCGGATCTGTCCGACTTCTTGGTCTTCTTGGTTGTAGACCAAAGTGTTTGGCTGGAGGTCCGAATCAAGCGGTTCATGGCTGCCGAGCAAAAACAGGCCCTTGTTGGCTTTGCCGCGCCAATGTGTGCGGGCCACGACTTCTTGACCGATAAAGCAACCTTTTTTGAAGTTGACGTGGGTGTTTTCTGCTCCTGCTTCGTGGATCAACAGGTCTTTGAGTTCGAGCGAGGAGTCGTACCAACCCACACAAAAGGCCAAGGCTTGGGCAGATGCGGAAAAGTCGGCGGCGCCTTGGGTTTGGAGTGCCTCTTGGAAGGAGCGAAGTGCTTCTTGCGAACCCCAAGCGACCCAAAGAGGGGGGGCTTCAAATCGCGCCATGCGCGAGATCCACACGCTGGCTGAGTCTTTTGAGGTCGACCATCGTTGGCCTTTCCCAACCTCGGGAGGGGCGATCCCCAACGCCTCGAATCGCTGGGCTATCCGAGAGCCCCCTAACAGCAGCATCGCCTGATCGGACCACCCAAACGTGACGTCTTCGATGACGTGGTAATGATCCACATGCCCCCATAATGCGTCTTGTTCGTGCGCATCAACCCACAACAAAAAAGCGTCTTGTTCCCGTGTGATGAGCATCTCTGCGATGATGCGCCCTTTGACCGTCAGAGCAAAAGACGGGTGTGTATCGCCTTCTTGCATTCCTTTGATGGTGTTTGTGACGATTCCATTTAAGAATTTCTCCTGATCACTACCTTCAACGCGCAAAGCCCGCCAAGGCCAGTCGGCAAAAAAAGCTTCAGGCCATGAGATCTGGGTTGTTATAGACGTGTTCTCCATCGACCAATGCTCCTTGGATCTGTGCCGTCGTGTCGGGTGTTGGCGTTGGGGATAAATGCTTCAGGCGGCACGATGGCGGAAGAATAAAGTCTAGTGATTTGCTATGCAATATTTTTTTGGGGCGTGGAGATGGTTTTGCCAAAGAGCAGGAAGATGGCGGCGAACGAAGCCGTCGAGAGGATCAAAGACAAAAACAGCGGAAAGCCATAAGCGACCGCAAGATAACCTACAAAGGACGCAACAATCATCACGGTCATGGCGTAGGGCATTTGTGTTTTGACGTGGTCGACGTGATCGCAAGCGGCAGCAGCGGAGGAAAACAGCGTTGTATCCGAGAGGGGCGAGCAGTGGTCACCAAAAATTGATCCGTCTAATACCGCACCAACCGAAAGGATCAGTGTGGGCATACCACCCATCGCATAAGCGAGCGGGGCGGCAGTGGGAAGTAGGATGCCCATTGTTCCCCACGAAGTACCCGTTGCGAAGGCGATGATCGAAGCCATAAAGAAAACCAGTAGAGGGATCCATTCGGGACGTAGGCTACTTTGGAACATGGCGATCAGATAGTGTGCGCTGCTGAGGTCTTCGGCAAGCGCACCCATCGACCAAGCAAAGATCAAGATCCCGATGGCAAAGAGCATCGCACGTGCTCCCATCAGCCACGCCATGACAGCTTGTCCGAAA
>CAUJFU010000344.1 GCA_963169055.1 Myxococcota bacterium | reverse complement strand
CGGAGATGGCAACGCTTGGATCGCTTGTTCCAACACTCCTCTGATCGTCAAAGTCGATTCAAACGGCCAAGTGGTCGGAAACAACACACAGGTCGGTCAAGGCTGCGTTGGGATGGCCGTTGACGCGGATGGCTTTGTTTGGGCTGTCGCACAAGGCGATGCCACCGCCTCCAAGATCAACGCTCGCACAGGCCAACTCGCAGGCAAATACCCCACACACGGCCAAGGCCCCTACACTTATTCCGATATGACAGGCTTTCAATTCCAAAGCATCGCTCGTGTCGCAAGCGGCCATTGGACGGGCGTTCATGGCACACAATGCCCCTCGCGTTGGAAGACTATCTCTTGGCAAGAGATCACGCCCCCCGGAACTTCGGTCGAAGTCACCGCACGCACAGCCCCCACACAAGCTGCCCTTGCGACCGCCACTTGGAGCGCACCTGTTCAAAACGGTGCAAAACCCGCTGTGGTGGATCATCCTTGGATCGAGATCAAAGTGACACTCAAAACGTTTGATGCGCAAGTGACGCCCGCTGTGACCGAAGTGATCGTGGATTATGATGGCGCAGGTGTCGAGATCTGCAATGGCATCGACGACGATTGCGACGGATTGATCGACAACATCCCGGGAACCAATAAGCCGATCACCAAAAAATGCCAAACCGAGTGCGGCGAAGGAACGACTTCTTGTAGCCGTGGGGACTGGGTTGTCTGTTCTGCTCCGTTCCCAACCCTCGAGATCTGCGATGGGATCGACAACGATTGCGATGGAAAGATCGACGAAGGCGACAGCAATTGCGGAAGCAACTCCTTGTGCGTCGGCGGCTCTTGCTTGCGCACTTGCACCACCGAATGCCCGGGCGGTCAAACCTGCCAAGACATGAATGGTCAAAAAGTCTGCGTGGGTGTCCTTGCCTGCGACAAGCTCACTTGCGCCGCAGGCGAAGTCTGCCGCAACGGGATCTGCCAAGCCCCTTGTGCCAATGTTTCTTGCCCGAGCGGTTATCTCTGTGAAAAGGGCCTTTGTGCTCCTGACGATTGCTACCAACCGAGCAAAGCTTGCCCAAACGGCCAAATTTGCCGGCGTGGTCAGTGCGCCAACAACCCATGCGACACAGTGACCTGTAACGCAGGCGAGTTCTGCCGCGATGGTCAGTGCCTTCCCACTTGCGCCAACAAGTCCTGTCCACCCGATCAAAGCTGCCGTGATGGGCAATGCCAAAGTGACCCTTGTTTCCGTGTGCGTTGTGCGGTGGATCAAGTGTGCAACGCTGGACAGTGCGTGGCGGATCCGTGTGCTTTGGTGGCTTGTCGTGGTGGGCAAACTTGCGTGGGTGGACAATGTGTCGATGATCCTTGTGACTCCGTTCGTTGCGGCCCCAACGAGGTCTGCCGCCGTCCCCAAGGCGATTGTATCTCCAAAAATGGAACCACCCTCCCCGACGGAGTGGTCAACCCCGACGGTGGGGATCTTCCCGATGGTAGCAACGGAAACCCCGACGGCAGCAATGGAAATCCCGACGGCAGCAACGGAAACCCTGATTCTTCCGTGAACACCGAAGGTAGCAATGCCTCTGACGGAAAAACGGGCGGTGGTGGGCGCGCTTCGGGCTGTCTTTGCTCTGCAAACGATGGCTCTGGTGTCTTGTCTTATCTCTTGCTGGCCTTCTTTGTCATGCTCGCCCTGTCTTGGCTCCGCCGCGAAAATCCCAAAGCCTAAAACCCGCTCCCACCCGCCTTTTTCGGCCTATGTCGCCTCTTCCCGACATCGCAACAAACCCGCTCCCACCCGCCTTTTTCGGCCTATGTCGCCTCTTCCCAACCTCGCAACAACCTCCCAAAGCTGAAAAGCCCCTTCCTGAGCGCATCTTAGATAGGGGCTTTTCAAACACTCCATCGAAAAACAATTGCTTTCGTCGGGGGATCAGTGTTGTGGCTCGAACAAGAAGAAGCCTCGACACTTCGGGCTTTGTAGTATAGGGAGCGGATCAGCGTTGTGGCTCGAACAAGAAGGGGACGACGACTTCGACTTCTTCTTTGGGGGAGGGGATCATACGTTGACGGCTGAGTGTTTTTTGGATGCACGCTGCCGTCGATTTGGACAGTTCGTTGCGTTCGATCTCGGTTTGGATGGTTCCGTTTGTTTTGAGCGTTAAGCGGATTTCGATTCGTCCTTTTTGATCTGGATCGTGGCGCAAGTTCTTTTCGTAACAGTGAGCGATCGCTTTTTTGCGGCGTTGGAGAAAACGCTGGAGGCTGGCTTCGTTGATTTGGATCGGAACCGATGGAATGGGTTCGACGGTGAATCGGGGGCGTTTGAGTTCTGCGGCTTTTCGCCCACTATTCGCGTTCTTGGGTGTAGAAGGGCCGCTCGGAACGGT
The DNA here is from genome assembly GCA_963169055.1 of Myxococcota bacterium. Classification (GTDB taxonomy): domain Bacteria; phylum Myxococcota_C; class UBA6777; order UBA6777; family UBA6777; genus JAKLKB01. The sequence continues at coordinate 3,235 of CAUJFU010000344.1, read as the reverse complement.
GTAGGGGAGTCCGTTGTGATGGCTGGTTTCGATATCGGTTTTGAAGCCCTCTCCGCGTGTTCCCAACAGGCGACCGTGATCTTGGCTTGCTGTCGCCTGTTTGAGTTGATCGAAGCGCCGAAGAAAAGGAGCGCCTTGTTGGGGGGTGAGCATTTGATGAACGGAAGAGTCGTTGCCTGAGATAAATTCGGAGACGTGTTTTGATATCTTGTTTTGTTGTTCTTTTTTGTCTTGGATTTTTCGATGCGGATGGTGCTTGGTGTTGTTTTGTGTTGGACGTTTCGTTCGGTGGGGGCGGTGTATTGGGCGTGTCTGGTCTGGGACGGTGCTTGGAGGGAGTCGTTTGGTGGGGGCAGAGGGGATCACCAACAAGGGCGATGTATCGGTGTGTTTGGGTTGAAAGCGTGAGGACTCCGAGAGTTCGGCGGGAGAGGGGCCACGCAAAGAAATGTAGGTGATTGCGCCGCTGTGGCCGACCAAGGACAGCAACATCGCAGAGGCATAGATCCAGTCCGACTTCAATCGCCATCCGCGAAGTTGTGCAGGCAGCGGGACTTCTTTGGCTTCGGCAGGAGCGGGAACAAATTGAAACAGCAGCGTCGTCTTACCGATCTGGATCTTGCCCCGCATCTGAGCGCAAAGCACAAACGCCTCGGATTCAGGCGCTTCAGCCGAGGTTTCGTGCGAAGATGCCCCACCGAATTCTTCTATCCCCTTGGATGAGGATATCTTGGCTCGTGAATGGCTGGGCAAGCGGAGCGTGTAGATCCCATCTTGCCATTGAAAAAGCCGATGCTTGGCGGGAAATGCTTCGTCCTCGATCACCCATGTGTTTTGGCTAGAGCGCCCCAGAGTGATATCTTCCCCTTTTTTAAAGATTCGTTCTTCCACAAGTTTTCCACGCTCGATCACACCCAAACGAAGACATGGATGTTGATTGTTTTTTTTCATATTTTTTTTCTCTCTTTCCTAACAGGATAGGACTTATGTAGTTGGTAAAAAAAGCCGTGTTCGCACCCCTCTAAGCGAGAGCGTCGTTGGTCTGGAAAGCAGTGATCTGTTCGCCAAATACGGGGTCAAGGGGCGACAGTCCCTTGTGGGGTGTGGGGCAACGCCCCGCAAAAACGTTCGAACTGCGTAAGTTCTATCATCATAAAAGGAGTCAACTATTTGAAGATTTTGTTTATTTCAAAAAAATAAAATCTTCAAATACAAAATTCGATGGATTTGGAGGTAGAAAAATGTTTTTTGTGAGAGGCTCGAAGTCTGCGCACAAGCAGCGATATGCTGCAATAGAAAGCAAGCAGAAAAGAAGGTTCCAAAATAGATCAAAAAAACCTGCGTTCGCGATGCCCCAAGCGGAGCGGTTGTTTGTTTGAACAACGTCTGATCTTCCCGCCAACACGGGGTCAAGGGGGCAAAGCTCCCTTGCGGGGTTTGGGGCAGCGCCCCATACGCGCCTTGTTAAGCCATGGTTGGCCCCTGTGTCTAACACTCGGACATATCGTATGTAAAGCCCATCCAGCGGGGGGTCTCTGGCATGGGCAGATTTGGTATCACCCCACGGGCATTGGGTGAAGAAAAGAGACTGAACTGTCATACCGATACGAAAAAGGCCCAGGTTCAGGCGCGGGCGGTTCCCGAACCGCCCCTACCACGGGTTGATTCTTCACGCTTTCCCTTTTCCACTGCCTCATACCACATCCGCAGGTTGCCTGCTCGTACACAGCGATGAAAATCCCCGTGGATGGGGCAAGGGCGTATGCCATACGCCCCGACCTTTCATCACACCCTACACGGAGGTCGTATCCTCCGTCTTTCTATGCATATTTGCGTGTGCTTTGTCTTCGATTCTTTCGTTCCATCCGTCTTCGAGGCAAGGCCTTGTTTGCGTTGGGGCGGTTCGCGAACCGCCCGTGTATCGGGACATCGAGCCGCGAACGGACATGGGGGGGCGACAAAAGAAAGAGCGATCATTCTCGACTATCCGGTGTTTCCGCCTTAACAAGGCGCGTATGGGGCAGCGCCCCACAGGAAATGGGAAGAGTGAGGAGAGTTAGAGCATACGGTGTTCTTGGAACCACGCGGCGCAGTCGGCGATGGCGGAATCAAGGGGCGATATCGTGTAGTGCAAGTCGCGGATGGCTTTGTCACAGCGGAAAAGGTAGCGGTCGTTGAGGCTCCAGCGGATGGTGGCGCTGTTGAGTTCGGTTTCGCGGCTCGTCAAGGTGCTCCATTGATCGCCGCACCAACCCGCGATTCGGGCGGACCATGCGGGGACACGGAAGCGAACTTTGGGGCATCCTGTCACTTGGCTGACGCGATCCATGAAGTCTTTGTAGGTCATATTCTCACCGCTCAAGATGTACATCTCACCGGCTTTTCCGCGTTCGTAGGCTTGAAGCATTCCGCGTGCGACATCTCGGGCATCGACAAAGTTGTTGGTTCCGAGAGTGTAGGCGGGAACCTTGCCCAACAGCAGGCTGCGAACGAGCGAGCCTGAGGAAGGTTTGGCATCGTAGGGGCCGATCATAAACGCGGGATTGACGATGAGAGCATCCATCCCATCGAAGGCGGCTTGGAGGACGAGGTCTTGGGCTTGGCGCTTGGTTTGTACATAAGCGTCGTCAAGGCCGTAGGCAGCGAAGTTGAACGGCACGGTTTCATCGCTGGGGAGACCGTCGGTGGAGAGGCCGAGCGCGCTGGTGGTGGAGCAATGGATCAATCGCGGAACCTCGGCAGCTTGGGCGGCTTGCAGGACGTTGCGTGTTCCTTCGACGTTGGCTGCATAGATCCACGGCTCGATCTTGAATTGGACACTGACAGCGGCGGCACAATGAAACACACCGTCGCAGCCAGAAAATGCCGATTGAAGGGCATCAGGCTGATCGAGGGCGGCATCGATCCATTGGATCGGATAGGCGGAGAGATGATCGATACGACTTTTTCCACGGCGGGTCGCGATGACGGTGTGGCCTTGTTGGAGCAGAGCGATCGCGAGATTGGCTCCCAAAAGCCCGCTGGCACCAGTAATCGCAAAACGTTTCTTCATCAAAGAGCCTCCGATTCGATAGAGGATAGGGCTTGTTGGGGTCGGGTGTGGCCGATTCATGGGGTGGGATGTGGCCGATCAAGAGGAAGGGAGTTCGGGTTCGTCTAGCAGTCGCCAAAAGAGGGAGAGCGCGTGGAGGCGTTGGAGCAAGGCTTCTTGGGCGGCTTCGTGGCGGAGGGAGGG
>CAUJFU010000343.1 GCA_963169055.1 Myxococcota bacterium | reverse complement strand
AAGCCAAGCTGAAAGGTGATGAACAACTCACGATCCGCTCGTTTCGTTTTCGGGAAGAAGGCGGCGATCGCGTGGAAGTGCGTTTCAATCGCCCGTTGAAGATGGCAGCAAAGAAGGACGAGTAGTCCCCGACCTCGAAGCCTGCGACTGTTGCAGCAACGCAAGCCACTACGGCAGCCACCGCGAAGAAAACTCCCCCGAAAGTGGACGTGACGAAGATCGCCGATGAAGGCGAGCGCATCCGCGAAGTGTTTCGTTCGCTGGGTCTGGGTCAAGTCGAGATCGGCGAGCCTTCGGGCGGAAAAGTCGAAGGGTTCGAGTATATGATGTCGTTTTCAGGATTGAGCGGGGAACTGGAAAAGGCGTTGATCTCGTTGTATGGGAAGAATACGTACAAGATCGAGCGAGTAGAAGCGGTCGGTCCACGTGTCGGTCGCCAGCTACGAGACCAAGGTATTTTGGCGATTGTGTTGGCGATGTTCTTTATTTTGATCTACATCGCGATCCGTTTTGACTTCCGTTATGCGCCGGGTGCGGTGCTTGCGTTGGTTCACGACGTTGTGATCACGGTGGGCTTGTTTAGCGTGTTGTCTCTGCCCTTTGATCTCAGCATCATCGCAGCGTTGCTGACGATTGTCGGATACTCGCTGAACGACACCATCGTTGTGTACGACCGTATCCGTGAAAACTGGCAAAAGTCGCGTGTGGACTTTGGCGAAGTGATGAACCGCTCGATTAACGAGACATTGAGCCGCACGTTGTTGACGTCATTGACGACCTTTATCGCGGTGACACCGATCTATTTGTACGGTGGTTCGAACATCCGCTGGTTCTCGTTTGCAATGATGTTCGGGATCTTGATCGGTACATATTCTTCGATCGCGATCGCAAGTCCGTTGGTGTACTTCCTCGATAATTACTTCACGCAAGGCGAGCGCACCGCAGAGCAAGAAGCGATTGAAAAACGCGAAACCCGCCGCTTGCGCCGAAAAGGTGTGACCACCTGATCCTTGGATCCTTGCTTGAACCCTTCGATCCTACCGAGCTTTCTCTCCCCCCTGTGTTGTTTCATCCCATTCCATCCGCGTTTTATTTTGCGAGGCCGAAGTCATCGATCGTCTTGATGTGACGTCTTGTTTGCCTAGTCCTAGGAGCGAGACGATAGGTGCGATTCGCACGCCCTATTGTCGGGCAGCCACAGGGGCTGCCCCTACAGAGGCCGATCACACTATGGGCAGATTTCGTACGTCGGGCAGCCACAGGGGGCTGCCCCTACAGAGGCCGATCACACTGTGGGCAGATTTCGTATGACACGATCTTTGTGCAGGCAGTATACGCGGAGATGGCCTAGGTTGGGCGGTTTGCGTTGGGCCAGAAAGAAGTTTTTCGATGAATGCGACGATATGGCGAGAGCGTCGTGCGGTGGATCCTGCGATCTGTCGGCGACTGGAAGAAGAACTGGGGATCGAGTCGACGATTGCGCGACTGTTGGTGTTGCGCGATATCCATACGATCGAAGAAGCCGAGCGTTTTTTGTCGCCCGCGTGGGAACACATGCCCAAGCCCGAGCAGATGCTGGGGATGAAGGAGGCTTGTGAACGGATCACGTTGGCGTTGGAGCGCAACGAACGCATCGTGATCTATGGGGATTATGATGTGGATGGGGTGACGTCGACGTCGACGCTGTATCTGTTTTTGTTGGAGTTGGGCGTTCAAAGCGATCGGTTGCACTTCTTTATTCCGCACCGTGTGACGCATGGCTACGGTCTGCAAAAAGCCTGTTTTCCCGAGATTGTGGCGTTGGGGTGTGATCTGTTGGTGACGGTGGACTGTGGGATATCGAGCCGCGAAGAGGTCGGCGAGTTGCGGCAGATGGGGATGGATGTGATCATCATCGATCACCATCAAGCCCCGCCCGATCTTCCCGAAGCCAACGCGATCTTGAACCCCCATCAACCGCGATGCCCGTATCCTGAAAAGATCCTTGCAGCGGTGGGTGTGACGTTTCAGTTGATGATCGGACTGCGCTCTTTTCTGCGCGAACGCGGCTTCTTTACGGCGAAGCATCGGGTAGAACCGAAGCTCAATCGCTATCTCGACTTTGTGGCTTTGGGGACGGTGGCCGATATCGTTCCTTTGCGGGGTGTGAATCGCTTGTTGGTGAACAAGGGACTCCAGCAGATGAAGCGCACCGAGTGGTTGGGTTTGCGTGCGTTGATGGAAGTGGCAGGGGTGAGAGAAAAGGTTGAAGCATACGATCTGGGGTTCAAGATCGGGCCGCGAGTGAACGCAGCAGGGCGGATGAGCGATGCGAGCGCAGGGGTGGAGTTGTTGACGACCCAAGACTTTCATCGAGCGCGGTCTTTGGCGGAAGTACTCAACCGCGAAAACCAAGAACGCCAACAAACCGAGCGAGAGATCCAAAACCAAGCGCGAGATCTTTTGGAAAAATCACCTGATCTGCTTTCGGAGCACGCGATCGTGTTGGGCCATGAACAATGGCATCCCGGAGTGATCGGTATCGTGGCGTCTCGGTTGGTTGACGCCTACCATCGGCCTGTTGTGGTGATCGCCTTGAACGGTAGCGAAGGCAAAGGCTCGGCACGCAGCATCTCAGGCTTCCATCTCTACAACGCCTTGAAAGCCTGCGAATCTCTATTGCTTAAATGCGGTGGACACGCAGCGGCAGCCGGTCTTTCGATCAAAACGGACCAGCTTGGGGCGTTTCGAGAAGCTTTTACCGCACAAGCTCGGGCCGCCCTGACGCCCGAAGATCTCCAGCCCCGCCTTGAATACGATATCGAGATGGACCCGGGCGATCTAAAGCAAGAACTGCTGGATGCGCTCGAACGCTTGGAGCCTTTTGGGATGGGGAACCCCGCTCCTGTCTTTGTGGCCCGCGATCTGGCCATCGTAAGCCAACGCATCGTTAAACAACAGCATCTCAAACTGTCGGTGCGTGGGCGAAAACAACCACGCGATGGGATCGCGTTCAATCAAAGCCCACTCCCCCCCACCAAGCGCATCGCGATCGCCTATAAGCCGCAGATCAACGACTTTCAAGGTCGGCACTCCATCGAAATGATGATCAAACAGATCCGCGTGATGTGAGAAGCTTGACGCCTGTTTGTTTTGTTGGCTACACTCCGCTTCGTGAAGCTGCTGCCAACACAACAAAAAAGGAGAGATGGATGTTTACTAGAATCTTTGTCTTGTTCGGATTGTTGGGGCTTGTGCTGCCCAAACAAGCGGAAGCACGCCGCGTGTATTTGAACGATGTTCCGATCAACTCTGTGCGGGATCAGACTTTTACGAATGTTTCCGTCAAGATCGATGCGATGGGCAATGTGTACATTTATGGGAAACAATACCAAGTCAAGATCCAAGGCCCCGCCAGTCCGACTCCTCCGAGCCTGCGGACGCCTGATTCGACGGCGACTACGCCTGAGCCAACACCAACTACCACCGATCCAACGCCGTCTTCAAGCGGCAAAGTGACGATCCCTTCTAGGTATGCGGTCGGAGCAGCCCCCGCTGAGAAATATGTGCTGTTGATCCAACGCACCAGCGCACGCGCAAGCGGATATGCCGTGAAACTTCGGATCAACGGGCGTCTTGCACGCAATATCCCGCTCCACGTTGAGCAAGATGTGGTGGATATCACACCCTTTTTGAAAAAAGGTTCCAACGAGATCGTCCTCGAAGCCTCGAAGATGAACGCACGCGAAGCGGGCGATCTTAACCTCAAGATCTATCCCGGCCAGATCGACGGAGGCCAAGTCAAGATCAAAGATGATAAAAAGCTGGATTACACGCGCAAAGGGGCCGAGATGGACAACTTTCGTCACATCTACACGGTCTTTTTGAAATAGGGGTTGTGCCGTTGGATGGTTTTTGTGGGGTGCCACCCTACGCCCCGCAAGGGACTTGCGCCCCTTGACCCCCGTGTTGGCGAAGACAGCGCCGTTTTTCAAACCAACGACGGCATCGCTTGGAGGGTCGCGACACGGGGTTTTTTGTCGACGGTTCATCTGTGCGAGAGAACAGCAAAGAACAGCGCACGAAGGTTTGTGAGCGATGCGATGGGTGGAAAACGAATGCGTGTTGTGATGCGTTTCTTGGCGGTGTGTGGATGGTTTGTTTCGTGGTGGAGTGGTTTGGTGGGCTGTGTCCCGATGCCGACACAAAAAGAAGCGAAACAAGCGCAGTCTTTGTGGGAGATGGCTGTCCAACAAAACAACCGAGGCGAATTTCGTGCGGCGATGGCGCTGTTGCATCGAGCCGAAAAATTGAACCCTCGAAGCTATTGGGTTCAAGAGGCTTTGGGTGTGACGCTGTTGCGTATGAGACGGCCTGATTTGGCACAAAAGCACTTCGAGCGAGCTTTGGAGATCGAGCCGAATTCTCCGCGTGGTTGGGGAAACCTTGGGGTGGTGTTTTCTGCGCTGCGCAACTGGAAACGGGCGATCGTGGCTTATGAAAAAGCGTTGAGCAACGTCTTGTATCAAACGCCTTGCAACGCAGAAGTCAGCCTTGGTTGGGCTTATCACATGGACGGGCAACCCGAAAAGGCGGTATCTTCGCTGATTCAGGGCATCAGTCATTGCCCGACGCTGTGTCAAGGCCATCGTTTGCTTGGGTTGGTGTACAAGGCGCAAGGAAAGTGGAAAGAAGCCGAAGAATCGCTGCGCGAAGTCGTCCAACGATGCAATAAGTTCTCCCCGGGTTATTATCACCTCGCACGAGCACTCGTTCCGCAAAAGAAATACCGAGACGCTCTGTTGTATTTGCAAAAGTGTGCTGATCTTTCCGAGGGCAAAGAGCCTGCGGTTCGCCGCGCTTGTGCAAAGCTCACCGAAGAGATCCAAGGCAAGCAGGCGGTAGAGTTCCCACGCAAGCAGACAGCGGCAGTTCCGACCTCTTCGGTGGTGGTTAAGCCTGTTCCGTAGCGTTGTGGGAGAACAAGAAGAACCCGTTGTTTGGGTGGCTGTTGGGACGTGGTGGGGCGGAAGCATCGGGTAGGATGGAAAGAAAGCAGTTGTCGGAATCGCAACAGCAGCCACCCCCACAGCGGGCGGAAGCATCGGGTCTGGGGGTGGGTTGGATGGTTTGTCGAAAAGTTTTCGATGTAGGTTTGCAGAGGGGTTTGTGATGCAAGAAGAACACTGCGAAGGGATCTTGCTGCAGTCGCGTGAGGTCGGAGAGAGCGACCTGATCGTCACGTTTTGGACGGATCGCTTTGGGCGGATGGCATTTCGCGCCCCAAAGGCCCGAAAAAGCCAGAAGCGTTTTGCAGGTCAATTGCAAAGTTTTGCGCGATTGCGTTTGGTGTTTCAACGTGCGCGGGAAGAAGAACGCTTGCCGCAGCTATTGCGTGTCGATCCAAGCGAGGGGGTGGCGATCCTTCCCGAAGAGTTGGGGGCATTTGCATCGGCATCATTTGCGGGAGAGTTGATGTTGCGGATGACAGATGAGGGGGACGCCAATGCAGCGTTGTATGCGCTGTTTACGGGCTTTTTAAGCTTCTGTGCCTCGACTGCGCTCACCCCCAAAGCGCTTGCTCGTTTTGAGATGCGCTTGCTTGAGCTGTTGGGTCTGTTGCCCTCGTGGTCGCGCTGCATGGAATGCGGTTCAATGATTGCTCTTGTGCATACGGCGCGTTTTGATCTACTCCAAGGAGGTCTTATTTGTGGCGACTGTCGGCCCACACAAAGCCGCGAAGCCCCGTTGCTGACGCCGATCTTGCGTGCAGCGTTGGATGCTTTGCAGCGGAAAGTGACGCTGGAAGGCGAGACCGAGCTTTTGTGGCGTGAGGTCTTAGGATTGTTGGATCGTCGTCTTTGCCACGTGCTGGGCCATGAGACGCGAAGCCGTCGATTCCTTGCCGAAGTGATCGGCTTTTGAGCTTGGGTAGGAGTCATTTGCGTCGCTCCTATGAGATTTGGTTGCTTTTCGGGGTCCGTTTGTCCAAGATAACGCTGCTGTGTTGAGAAGGATCTTTGTTTTTTGGGAGGTTTGCATGCAGAGGTTTGGAAGAGACAACGAAGCGCTTCGTTGGTTCGATCCCCGCGTTCGTTGGTGGGTGCAGGGTGGGGCGCTGTTGCTGTTGTGGGGGATAAGCTTGATGGGGGGATGCGTGGAACCCAAAAAGCCCTCTGTTTGTGGAGATTGTGCTGCGGATCAGCGTTGTGATCAGCGCACAAAAAAATGTATTTCCCTGTTGTGCTCGCCGTGTCAGCGTTCGATCGAATGCAACAACGACGAGTATTGCAACGACAAGGGGTGCTGTCAGCGTTATGAAGAAGGCCAACGCCCCGAAGCGACAACGCCCGAAGTGCAAGAAGCTCGTGTCGAGCCGCCGAGCGATGCTGGCGAAACCCCCCCCGAAGGCTCGTCCGAATCGCTCCCCGAAAGCACGCAAGAGCCTGTCGCGGAAACCCCCACAGAGCCGACCTGTGCGAATCCACCCTGTGTTTGTCCTGATACGCCGTGTCAAAGCGGCCAGTGTTGCAATAACCAAGGAGCCTGTGTTGCATGCGGCAATCGCACGCCCTGCCAACCTTGCCTAGATAGCGCAGAGTGCGGCCCGGGCAATCGCTGTTTTGCGGTCGGTGGAAAGCAGGTCTGTGTGCTAGGATGCCCTGACGACAAATGCCCGCAAAAATTCCAATGCCTCGATCTGGGCGCAGGTACGGGGAAACTCTGCATTCCTGAAGCCGATTGCGTCGCACAACCCCTTTGCACGGGAGTTTCGTGTGCAGGCAGCGACAAGTGCTGCGAAGACACAGGCCGTTGTCAGCCTTGTTGTGAGAACACGGATTGTCCTGTGGGGCGGATCTGCAAAAAACAAGGACTGAGCAACCTTTGTGAAGCCACACCCAACGGCTGCCCCCAAGCCTGCGCAAACAACGAGGTTTGCGATCAACAAAAACGCTTGTGCGTTCCCGATTGTCGCGGGGCGGGTTGCAAAAATGCCAACGAGCAATGCGACGGTGTGACCGGCCTTTGCAACCGCAAAGACTGCCGCTCTAACTTTAACTGCACGCCACCCGACACCTGCAACCCCACCACAGGCGATTGCGACAAACCCCCACCAGACTGCCGTCAAGCAGGGGCAACCCCTTGCGCCACACCCGCTTGTTGCAACAAAACCAACGGGAAATGCGAGACAGGATGCCAAGCCTGCGGTTGCCCAAGCGGACAAACCTGCGATTCTGTCACCAACGTTTGCAAAACCGCCGCCTGCAAACGCGCTTCTAAATGCTCGTCTTCGTCTGATTGCTGTGCTGGATCTTGTGTTCCTACCGGCTTTTTGGGACTCGGAAGTAAGCGCTGCACTTGTTCGCTCGGCTCGCAATGCCAGAGTGGTGTTTGTGATATCGATATTGGAAGTCTAGAGGTCGTCTGCCAATAACCAACATGTCGTGGCTATCGAGATATTTGCGAATCGCGTCTTTGTGGTTCCGCCATTCAGCGCCGAACCACAGACCGCAAAACATCCGTCCCACCGCGATCTCTGCTGTAATACAGCTAGAACCTAAAACATCCGTCCCACCGCGATTCCTGCGACCACCAAGACCACGCCCAAGAGATTCTGGCCGATCAGATTGCCAAGCATCCAAAGCATCTGCTCGTTGCGCACAAGCAAAAGGTTGTCGAGCGCAAAGCTTGAAAAGGTGGTCAAAGAGCCGAAGCATCCGACCATCAAGAACAACCGCGTGCGATCCCCCAAGATCCCGCGCTCTTGCACCAACGCAAAGAACAAGCCGATCAAAAAACAACCCACCAGATTGACCACCACCGTTCCCCACGGAAAACGCGGGCCAAACAAACTCTGCATCCAAAGACCTGTCAGATAACGAGCCGTGGCTCCAACGATGGCTCCTCCAGCCACCCACAAAAGTGCTGCGTACATCAAATCTCCTTTTTCGTAGACTGGACGGGCTGATCTGCGCTATATCCCGAAGCGTCCAACAACCGTCAACGAAGGAGCAACGGTATGGTGCAGTCTCCATCCATGGAGAAGATCTTTATTGGTATCTCGGGGATCATCGGCGCAGGAAAGACGACCCTTGCGACAGCATTGGGCCGTCACTTGGGCCTTGAAGTGTATTATGAACCAGTCGAAGACAACGAATACCTCGAAGACTTCTACCGTGATATCAAGTCGCATAGTTTTGCGATGCAAGTGTATCTACTCAACAAACGCTTTCACCAACACCAGATGATCATCTGGCGCGGTCGAGGTGGCGTGCAAGATCGCACGATCTACGAAGATACGGTGTTTGCCAAGATGCTCGCTGAAGCCGGGCTGATGGACCCCCGCGATTATAAAACGTATCTTCATCTGTTTCAAAATATGTCGAATTTTATGTGCAAGCCCAACGTGATCATCTATCTGGATGTCAAGCCAGACAACTCGATCGAGCGGATCGCTCGGCGAGGACGGGCTTTTGAAAAGACCATCTCTCAAGAATATCTCGAAGATCTGTATCGAAATTACGAAAACTTCATCGAAGATATCAGCAAGGTCATCCCCGTGATCCGCGTGAAATGGGATGCCTTTCGCGAAGTCGAAGAAGTGGCCGAAGCCATCAAACAAGAATACCTCAACACGTCGTTCTTGCGCCAAGCCATCAAATGGGATTAAGGCGCGTGTCGGTCTGTGTTGGAATAGGGGTCGCTTGTCGCGGTCCGAAGGGAGGATTCGATGGATAGAAAAGTACGGAGTCAAGAACAGATCGAAGAAGCATTGTCCGAGCTTCAAGGGTGGCGGTATGAGGGGGATGCTCTGCGAAAGACGTTTGTATTTGGAAGTTTCAAAGAGGCGATCAGTTTTTTGGTGCGGTTGGCGTTTGTGGCCGAAGAACAAGATCATCATCCCGAGATCTTCAATGTTTATAACCGCGTGGAGTTGACCTTGCGCACCCACGATGCAGGCAACAAAGTGACGGGAAAAGATATCCAATTGGCCCAATCGATCGAGCAATTCGCGTGGCGTTAGGTGGTTTTTGGGGAGGCAGAGAAAAACCCCCGTGTTTGCGGTGTTTCAAGCGACAGCGTCGTTGTCTTGAAACACCTGTGATCTCTTCGCCAACACGGGGTCAAGGGGACGCAGTTCCCTTGTGGGGTGTGGGGTGAAACCCCACAAAAACCATCCAACTGCGTAAGTTTGATCTAGAGAAAAAAGAGACAAGTTAGGCGAGGTTGTCGCAAGAAGCGCGCATGAGGGCGAGGGTGTCTGGGGGGGCGGATTTTTCGGCGAGGGAGGAGAGATAGGCGCGCATGCCGTCGGTGAACATGGCGGGAGGACGGCCAAGAGCAGCGAAGAGAGTTTTGAGGTGTGTGGTGAGTAGGGCTTCGGCTTGTTCGGCGTTTTGGAGAGCGAGGGCTTTGTCAAACCATGCGCTGACGACTTCTTTGGCGAAGCGTTCTTTGAGATCGATGGAGACGATATCGGGGATGGCGAGGGCATAATCGGGGAGGTCTACGCCGATCTTGCGCAAGATCTGCTGGGTGAAGAGCGTTCCAAGGCGTCGAGCGCGATCTTCGGTTTCTTGGATGCGTTGGCGCAATTCGTGGCGATTGGCGGAGGGTGGAGAAACGACTTCGAGGTAGAGTTTGGCCTTGGGTTCGGTGCCTGAAGGTCGCAAGACGACGCGGATATCGTCTTCGAGGTGGAAGACGAGGACGTTGCGAGCGCTTTGATCGGTGGTGGAGCGGATGGGGCCAAAGATGCCGTCTTCGCGCCAATGATCAAAGAACTTCTTGACGGCGATGCCCCCGATATTTTGGGGCGGATCTTGGCGCAAGGCGCTTTGCATATCGCGGATGCGAGCGAGTCCGATGGCACCTTCCATGACCATCGAAACTTGGATGTTGGCGTAGTAGCCGTGTTGTTGGTAGATATCTTCGATGGCGTCGACCAAAGTGCGGCCTTCGGCTTTCATGCGGCTTGCGAGATCGGCGAGGATCAAGGCGGCTCCAGCGGCGTCTTTGTCGCGGATATCTTTGGAGATCAGCACACCGTGGCTTTCTTCGGTTCCCATGATCACATCGCTGAGAGAGCCTTGGAGATCGAGGAAAGAGCCTTTGGTTTCGAGGTTGTGCATGACATCGGCGATAAACTTACATCCGACGAGCAGATGGCTCACGCAATGCCCGTTGTAGGATTCGGTGACACGGCGCAACAGGTCGGTGGTGACTTCGGTTTTGATGATGATGGGTCGTTTGGGGAGCGTGCCTTGGGTTTTTTGTGTGTGAAGGAGTTGGTAGGCGATCAAGACACCGATCTCGTTGCCTGTGAAGAATCGCCAGTTTCCTTGGGCGTCGGGGGCGACGAGGCCGATGCGGTCGGCGTCGGGGTCGGAGGCCATCACAAGGTCGGCAGATTGGGCTTTTCCGAACTCAACGATGTCGATCATTGAGGTGCGGACTTCGGGGTTGGGGACGCGAAAGCGGACGTGTTCAAAACTCCCGTCAAAGGGGACTTGTGAGGGGAGCATGTGGACGGTATATCCGGCTTTTTGGAGGACAGGTGTCACGCTGGTGGAACCGACGCCGTTCATGGGCGAAAAGCCAACGACAGCTTTATTGGGGTGAGGCCACGTGCAGAGAGCGGCGTTGGTGTCGATGTAGGCTTGTCGTTTGTCAGGTTCGATCCAGCGGATCAGGCCCTTGGCGACGGCTTCTTCAAAGGGGAGGGTCTGGACTTTGCGGACCTGTTCGACCAGATCGGACATCTCTTGATCATCGGGAGCGATGGGTTGTGCGCCGAGTTGGTTGTAAAACTTACCGCCGTTGTCGTCGGGATGGTTGTGCGAGGCGCTGACGTTGAGTCCACCGTGGGCGTGGTAGGCGCGGATCAAGAAAGAAAGTTCGGGAGTGGAGATGTAGGTGGGTTCGTTGGGAGGCAAGACAAAGGCTTCGACCCCGTTGGCGGCGTAAATGGAGGCGGCAAGATCACAGAGATCGCGAGAGCGTTGGCCGAGGACAGGGTTGGGCAGAGCTTTGTTGTAGAGGCCGCGTAGATCGAGGAAACGCCGCACATCGTAGGCGATCACGACGCGCAGAGCCGTGGTATCACCAAAGAGGCGGCGTAAGTAGGCGACGTGCCCTTGAACAGAGGTGGCGAGTGTGTAGGAATTCATGCGGTTGGGGCCGATTCCGACGGCTCCGCGCCGTCCGCCTGTACCGAAGGGGATGACTTGGTAAAAGCTATCGAGCAACAAGGACCACGCGCCCTTTTCGATCAGGTCGTGGAGTTGGGGGTGATAGGGAGCGAAGGTTTCTTCGCTCAACCAACGTTGAAGGTGATCGAGGGCTTGTTGTTTTTGGGCATCGCTGAGTGGGATGGTCGCGAAGCCTTGACGGGCTTTTTCAAGCATCGTGGTTCGATCCATGCGTCTGCTCCTTCTGGGTGGATGTTGCGTGGTATAAAGAGGGATTCGTAAGGCGCGAATCGCGGGGTGTTTGTGTCGAAACAAGTGGATCTTGTCGTTGTTTCGGTGTTTTTTGCAGGGCATATAAGGATGCCTGTCCATGAAAAGCCGATCAGAAGCCAAGCGAGGGCTTTTGTCAAGCGCGTTGTCTGTCAGGCCAAAGCGGATCGTGATATCGGCTTGTTTGCTGGTTTTTGGGGCGACTACTTTCGTCCTGTTGGGAGTGCGTTTCTGTCTTGTCGAAGGCGTAGAAAGTTGTTAGGTTAGCGGCCTTTCGCTGTGTTCCACCAAAAGCTGCGCGCTTGAGGAGTGTTTTAACGATGCACCATCTTTTGTCTTTTTTGTTTTTTTTGGCGGTCCCTCCGCAAGATCAGCCATCCTCGCCCAATGCTCGGCCTGTTCTTCCACAGCCCACGCGTCATGTCGTGCCATCGCCGACATCGCGTCCTGCGTCCCCCCCTCCATCCAAGAAAACAACCCCTGTGTCCTCCCCAAAAGGCCCATCCATCGGCTTGCCCGCAGTTCCCCAAAAAGGCCCATCCATCGGCTTACCCGCAGTTCCTCAAAAAGGCCCATCCATCGGTTTACCCGCAGCTTCGTCAAAAGGCCCATCCATCGGATCGCCTGTGGGTGGGCTCAAAAAGTCGAAGCCAGAGGCCTTTTTGCCTGCGTCGATGTTGCGCCGTGATCCGCAGGTGAAGGTGTTGTCGCTTCCGACGGGCCTGTTGTCGTGGTGTTATGCCAACGCTGCGCGTGATGTCTTGCGTTTGCGTGTTGCGGTGGCAGCGGGAACGACGACAGATCCGCGCAAGCTGCGTGGGCAAGCGCGGTTGTTGTCGAAGCTGTTGGCGTATAGGCTGAGCCGTCCTGAGAACCCTGCGAAAAGCCCGCTTCCTGTAGGGGGAACGCGTTATCATGTGACGTTGCAAAAGGATTGGGTGTTGATCGATGCGTTGGCGCAGAGCGCATCGCTCGGGACGATCCTAGGGCATATCGCCCAACGCCTCCAAGAATCCCCATTGTCGGGGGTGGATGCGAGTTCTTTGCAACAGATTCGCAGCGAGTTGATGCGAACTTCTGCGCGTTTTCCAGCGGCTTCGCTGGAGGAGCGGGTGGACGCGTACTTTTATGCCGAATATCCGCGAGGATCGTATCTTCGAGGGCAACGCCGAACGTATCAGTCGGTCACGCCAGCGGTGTTGGTCGCAGCTCACAAAGCCTTGTATCGGGCAGAACGTGTACGTGTGTTGATGGTTGGCGAGTTGTCTTGTGAGGCGGC
The DNA here is from genome assembly GCA_963169055.1 of Myxococcota bacterium. GTDB lineage: Bacteria > Myxococcota_C > UBA6777 > UBA6777 > UBA6777 > JAKLKB01. The sequence continues at coordinate 525 of CAUJFU010000343.1, read as the reverse complement.
TTTTTCTTCGGTGCGATCGGCTTTTGCGAAAATGAAGGGAAAAGGGCCTGCGGTGTATCCGACGGAAGGAGCGCCCGAGAATCTGGTGACCAGTCGGAGAGGGCGGATGTTTCTGACACAGGACTTGTTGCTTGCGTATCTCTTGCCTTCGTTGCGCCGCAAAGATGCGCTGCCGCTGGATTTTTTGTTGTACGTCGGCCAGCAAGAACTGGAACGGGCGTTTCTCCAACGTTTTGGCGAGATATTGCAAACCAAGCGGATCTTGCAGCCTTATTCGCAATCTGGGTATGTGCTTTGGTTGGTTCCGATGCCTGCCCTTGAGCGTTCCGAAGTCAACGATTTGTTGCGAAAAGCCTTGGGTGGGTTGTTGATGGATCCGTTCGATCCGCCTGCATTGGTGGGACATTTGGAGACATATCGCAAAGAGGCGGCGTTGTCGTGGGCTGAGCGGATGGGATCGGCGCGTGAAGCTGCGGCGTTGTTGTGGTCGCAGATGCGCCTGCCTTCGTCGGTGGATTATGCGTA
>CAUJFU010000342.1 GCA_963169055.1 Myxococcota bacterium | reverse complement strand
TCGGGCGTCGGTATGTGTTGTAAGTCGGGCGTCGGTATGTGTTGTAAGTCGGGCGTCGGTATGTGTTGTAAGTCGGGCGATAGGTCGGGCGATAGGTCGGGCGGTTGTTTGTAGCGCTGCGGTTGTTTGTGGCGCTGCGGTTGTTTGTGGCGCTGCGGTTGTTTGTGGCGCTACGGTTGTTTGTGGCGCTGCGGTTGTTTGTGGCGCTACGGTTGTTTGTGGTTCTTTGGGCGAGTGATGTTGTGGGGGGTAGCCATCCAAGGAAGGCGATGGATGCGAGAAAAACGGAGAAGCGAATCATGATGGAACTCCTTTGCTTGGTATTGGCCTACGAGACAAGTGTTGAATCAAGATTACAGGCTGGTGTAGGTTGGTGTACTTTGCGTGGGATGTCAAGAAGGACCCACGGACGACCAAAGGAAGCTTCGTGCTTCGGAAGGTACGAAATCGTCGAACGGGTAGGAATTAGGAGCGGCTTGTTGCCAAAAAAGCCATGATCGCGGCACTCTAAGCGTCAGGGCTGTGGGGGGGCAAACGTCTGTGTGCCCTGCCAATACGGGGTCAAGGGGGCCGAGACCCCTTGTGGGGTGTGGGGTGAAACCCCACAAAACCATTGAAATACGTCAGTCCTATAGGAAAAAGGCTTTGCGTTTATTGTGGCGTTTGTGAGATGCTTTGAGCGCGTCGAAGCAACCCAAAATAGGGAGAGGAGCGAAGGCGATGCAGTGTCCGCGTTGTACATATCCTTTGACCGTGATCCGCCATCCACGCAAGCCGTTGGAGATCGATCAATGCCGTCGGTGTGGGGGCGTTTTTTTGGAACCTCACGAAGCAGGTGAGCTTTTGGGGCCGCATGCGGATCCTGAGGCATGGCTGCGCGATCCGAGTGTGACAGATCTGGGGCCTGATAAGTTGACTTGCCCGCACGATGCGACAACAATGCGCGCTTATGTGCTGGCTTCTGAAACAGAGGGAGTGCAACTGGATCATTGTCCGACTTGTCGCGGTGTATGGTTCGATGACAAAGAAGGTCGCAAGCTGTTTCGGATCATGCAGAGCAATCAACAAAAAGCTCGGGTCGTGGCAGGAGCCAGCGACGATCAGGATGATGAAAAGCACCAACCGACGTTATGGAGTTATTTGTTCCAGCTTTTGACGCAATTGCCGGTCGAAGGATACCATCCGACCAAGCGGCATCCGCTGGTGTTGTATGCGTTGGTGTTTGCGATCTTGGTGGCGTTTGGGTGGGAGATGTATGTGATTGCTTCGGAACCGCAAAACGTCAAGGAGTTTTTGCGGCAGTTTGCTTGTACGCCTCAGTTAGTCAAAGATGGTCAAGGTTATCTGGGGTTGTTTACGCACATGTTCTTGCATGCGGGGTTTTGGCATCTGTTCGGAAACTTATACTTTTTGGCTGTTTTTGGAGACAACGTAGAAGACGCTTTGGGCAAAAGCCGTTTTGTGGCGTTGTACGTTGTTGCGGGGCTGGTCGGGGCGTTGTTGCATGTCTTTTTGGCTCCTGATCCGAAGATTCCGTTGATTGGGGCTTCTGGGGCGATCGCGGGAGTGATGGGGGCGTATGTTCTGCTGTTTCCCAACGTCAAGATCTGGGTGATCTTGTTTCTTGTGCGTTTCCCCGTCAAAGCGTTGTACTATTTGCTCTTTTGGATCGGGTTTCAGCTTGTGATGTGGGGATTTTTCTCGGAACCCGGTAAAGCAGGTGTTGCGTGGATGGCGCATGTTGGGGGATTTGCGGCAGGATTGGTGATCAGCTATGTGATGCTGTTGATGTCGCCTGTGGTACAAGTCAAAACGGGCCGAGTACCTGTGTGACGGCATCCTTTGGGGCGATCTACGGGCCTTCGGAAGGAGGAGAGCGAAATTCTCCAAACCGCCCCTTCGAAATGTGACAGCGTCCTTTGGGGCGATCTACGGGCCTTTGGGGGGAGATTCAGACAACAGTGCAGGTTGTTGCAGCAAAGGTGAAAGTTGTTGTCGGAGATGTTGTCGGATGTGTTCGATCAATCCGATAGCATCGGCAAGGAGCTTTTTTTGTTCGCGTAGGTATCCATCGGCCCCGTCAAGCGCAGAAGCATCTGCTTGAAGCCCTTTTCGCATGATTCGCGAGAAGATATCTTGGGGAGTGGGAGGGCGTTGTGGATGGGCGGGTGTTGGGTGGATCTCGTTTTCTTCGAGGGGACTGGGCAAAAGGACAAGAAGGGCAGCCTCGTGGCGCTGGAGAAAGTCTCGAAAAACCTCGTAGGCTTCGCCCCAAGCGCCAAAGGTTTCTTTGAGACGTTCGTCATCAAGGGCAAACATCGAACTTTGGGTTTGATCGAGCGTGACGCGCTGTTGGGCTTCTTGGAGGAATTGTAGGGTGATCTGGGCTTCTCGCAACATCTGAAAGGTTTGTTGGTGGGCAGGGATCTGTTCGATATCGCTGTCAAAACCGCATCGGCGGCAAGTGTAGCCGATCTCGTCTTCTTTGAGTTGCAGATTGGAGGACTGACACCAAAGGCAGTGCTGTTGATCCGAAAGTGCGCGGCGAAGAACCCGATGCTTCCACCACGCAAATGCAACAGCTCCAAGCAGAGCAAGGCCCAACAGAACAAGCGGCAGGTAGTCAAGGATCAAGATGTAAGTCAAGCGAGAGCGGGTGGAAAAGCTGTCGCCATGCCGCCACAATAGCCAATGGTAGGGAGAGCGAATCCAATAAGTGAGCAAGAACACGGTTGTGAAAGTCAGAAGAGGGACAGCGACAAACAAGACCAAAATCATACGCAATTCGTCAGAAAGAACGGCTTTAAAAGAACGAAAGCCTTCGTTCCACTTGCCTTTGCGTGGGCTGGCTTGGCTTTCGATGCCAAAGCCTGTAAAGGCCCAGATCAAAAGGATCCCCGAGGCAAAGCCGAGCAGGTGGGCGACAAATGAGATCTGGCTTCCGTTGGGTGAACTGCGCAAAAAATTGATGAGGTTGCTGAGGATAAAAAAGCCGACCAAGAACCAAGCTGACAATCGCATGACCCAGATACGCACAATAATCCAGACAACAGTATGGATGCGTTCATGAGGAAACTTGACAAGAAAAGCTCCCATAACTGCGGAAACAGCACCCGAGGCTCCGATCAAAATGGTGCGACGTTGGATGATATGTTCGTGATAGACGGCCACCAAAAAGCCACACATCACGAGAGTGGCGAGATAAAACAGTGCAAAGACAAGATGCCCAAGGCGCTTTTCGAGTCGAGAAGCAAAGCCAAACAGAAACAGCATATTAAAGAACAGATGGAACCATCCACCATGCAAAAAGCCATGCGAAAAAAGCGTGAAATAAGCTTTCCACCCGTCAACTGTAAAAGGTCTTGTTGTAAAAAGTCTTTTTGAATCAAGCGCATAGTCGTAAAACAGAGTATGGTACACGCCAAATGGGTGAAGGGCGTGTCGTGAGACAAGGGTGGCGCTGATCCATTCAAAGACGAAGATGACGAAGCATAACAGGACGATCCCAAGAGAGACATAGGGAACGCCTTCGCGTCGAATCTCCGAAGAGATCGGGATGAACATCGAAAACCTCGTTGCGGGATGATTTGCGCAAAAACGAGCAGCCTACGTTGTGGTACATCAAAGCGGTAGTCGAGAAAAGAGGGGAGAGTCGAGAGAGCAAGGAGAACACACCAGACGGAAAGAGGAGTGGTGCTGTGGGGGGGGAAAGCAACTTGACGGGCGGATAGGTTGGCGCGTAGGCTGCAAAAAAGGCCGTGTACACAATCTGTTTCGCGGATAGGATGGTGGTGTGATGAGAAGAAATTGGGTGATCTGGGGTGTTTTGGTGTGTGTGTTGGTTTGGTTTGCAGGCTGTCAAGGGGATACGGTGGTGCGGCAGTTTGAGTGTTCTGGCGACAGCGAGTGTGAGTCGTCAAAAAGCTGCATCGAAGGGAAGTGCGTGATCGACGACAAAGACAAAGACGGTTTCTCAAGCAAGCGAGATTGCAACGACAACAACAAGCGAATCTATCCCGGAGCTTCGGAGGTTTGCGACAACGGCCTTGATGATAACTGCGATGGGAACATCGACGAGAAGCCGTGTATTTGTTTGGAAGGCGAACAGCGGCCTTGCGGAGTGCAAGACGTCGGGATCTGCAAACGCGGTGTGCAGTTTTGTGAGCGCGGTCAGTGGGGCGAGTGCAAGGGAGGAACCTTGCCAAGCGAGGAGCTTTGCGAAAACGGCCTAGACGACAACTGCAACGGTACGGTGGATGAGCAGCCTTGTGTGTGCAAAGACGGAAGCAAGCGGGCGTGTGGGAACGAAGAAAAAGGCTCGTGTCGCAAGGGAACGGAGACCTGTAAGGACGGAAAATGGGGAACTTGTGAGGGAGAGGTCAAACCTGTGGCCGAAGATTGCAACGGGAAAGACGACGATTGCGATGGCAGCGTTGACGAGGAGCTTTCGGGAAGTTGTTATACAGGGCCCGATGGAACGCGAGATCGTGGGGAATGCAAAGGCGGTGTACGCAAGTGCGAGCAGGGCCAATGGAGCGCGTGTGTTGGAGAAGTGAAGCCGATCGCAGAAATCTGTGATAGCAAAGACAACGACTGTGACGGGCTTGTGGACAACGGGCTTGAACAAGATTGCTACGACGGCCCAAAAGGAACGCAAAGTGTGGGGATCTGCAAAGCGGGGAAGCGCGCTTGTGTGGCCGGTCAATGGGGCGAATGCAAAGGCGAAGTGCGGCCCGTCAAAGAAGATTGCAATGGAAAAGACGATGATTGCGACGGGATGGTCGATCAAGGCTTGGGCGGGCCTTGTTATCTTGGGCCGACAGGAACGGAAGGCATCGGCGAATGCAAGGCAGGTGTACGAAACTGCGATGCTGGGACGTGGACAGCTTGTGTCGGACAAGTCTTACCCGCCAACTCGGATACTTGTGGGGACAAAAAGGATAACAACTGCAACGGTAGCGTGGACGAAGGATGTCAGACGAACTTTGAGATCCGCAACACGATCGACACAGACAGCGGAAAGATCGATGGGATCGTTTCGGTGGGGTGGCAAGGGAATGGCCAATTTCAACTGTCCAGTTTGACGATCCCCGCAAATGCGCAAGTGAAGGTGATCGGTAGCAAACCCTTGATCCTCAAGGTGCAAGGGCCTGTGGAGATCATCGGAACTTTGGCGCTCAACGGAGGAGAAGGGAAGCCGTCGGACTGCACAAACAATTTTGTGCAACAAGGCGGGGTCGGAGTGGGGGCCGGTGGGACGGGTGGAACGGGCAGCAATTGCAATACAGCAGGGGTGCAACCGTCGGGCGGTGATGGAACGGGGGCGAGTTTTGGAAAAGGCGGAACAGGAGGCGGAGTTCGCGCAGGCTCGGGCGGCGGAGGGGGGCATGCGACTGTGGGCGGTGATGGAACCCCACCGGCTGCGAGCGGAAAGGGCGGAGCGATCGTTGGTTCGGCGACAACGTTGACGGCGGGGTCGGGTGGAGGCGGCGGATCGTGTGGTGTGGCAGGGTCATCGTTTTTCCAAGTGTTCACTCCCGGCGGTTCAGGCGGTGGGGGCGGTGGCGCGGTACAGATCGAGTCGACGGTCGGTGATGTCACGATCAGTGGTGCGATCTTGGCGCAGGGTGGGGATGGTGGTGCAGGAGCCACATGCAACGGGCTTCTTGGCGATTCTTCATCGGGAGGAAGTGGCGGCGGAGGTTCGGGGGGGATGATCTGGATCTTGGCGAAAGGGCAGATCAACTTGACGGGCAGTGCTTATCTCGATGCTTCGGGCGGAAAAGGCAAAGGAGCCGCGCCCGGTGGTCTTGGGGGAAATGGTGGAGATGGGCGGATTCGCTTGCAAGATCAAGATGGTAT
>CAUJFU010000341.1 GCA_963169055.1 Myxococcota bacterium | reverse complement strand
GCGGTTTCCGACGATCTTGAGGGCGACTTGACGCCGAAAGCCTTCGGATCCCGTTTGTTCGGCTTCCCAAAGCTCGGCGGGTGCGCCCCGAGAAACATAACGGCGCAGGATGTAGCGGCCACGCGCGATCTGTTCTCCGGGTGTAAGCTTGAGGGCCATCCGAGACCTTTCTTCGTAGGCATGCTTTGTTGTATGCGGTGGGGTTGATGCGAAGGGTGTTTGTTCTTGTTTTGACCCGCGTACAAAGCATGACTGTTTGGGGCGCTAAGAAGTCCAAGATAAACGAAATCTGTTTTTGGACAAGAGACGTTTTTAAGAAAGATGTCGAAACGTTCGGCTGGACCGATGGTTGGAGTACAATCGCCCTGTGGGTGCAACGATTTGGTGTGCGGAGCGTGACGGATGGTGTGGAGGTCGGCCTGCGTGGTTCTGTGTTGAACCATCGAGCAGATGAAGAGATTGGGTTGAAAAACAGGAGTGTGTCTGGATGGTATCGGATCGAGATCAAGTCTTTCGCCCGGCGCGACGGGCAGAATTTTTTTGTCAGCCGGGTTTTCATGTGGTGTTGGTGGCACCAGAGATCCCTCCCAATACGGGGAATATCGGGCGTTTGTGTTATGCGACAGGGTCTTCGTTGCATTTGGTCGAGCCGTTGGGCTTTTCGTTGGATGAGAAAAGTGTGAGGCGGGCGGGTTTAGATTATTGGGAGCATCTTGATCCGCAGGTGTATCCGAACCTTGACGCGGTGATTGGCCCACGAGTCCGACCTGAGCGGTGCTGGTTTTTATCGACGCGGACAGCGCGGTCATTTTGGGATATCGCGATCGAGCCCGGGGATGCGTTTGTTTTTGGGAGCGAATCTTCGGGGTTTACGCCCGAGGTGCATGCGCGCTTTGATGCGCAGATGTGCCATCTGCCGATCCTGCCGAACACTGTGCGTTCGATCAACATCGCAAACGCCGTCTCGGTGGTGTTGTACGATGCCTATCGAAGGCTGTTTGAAGCACGATCAGCCATGTGAGGGACGTTCAGGAGGGTGTGTGGGAGACAGGTGTGTCCATGATCTGAACACGATGCGCAAAAGGCGAACAGTCGGGCAGGATCCGCGATGGTGATCTTTTGAGGGGACGAGAGAAAAAACATGGATGGGATGGGGGGTTAGGGGAGAGCTTGGTGCTTGGCATTGTCTTCGCTCTAGGGGGCTGCGGCTGCACAAGATGTCCAGCCAAAAAACAGTTGTGAGCGAAAAACAAAGCAAAGCGCAAAGAAGCGCAAATAGGAGAACGATCATGAACGCAAAGAAATCGATGTTGCAAGGGCTTGTGATGACCGTTGTTTTGGGTGTGGCGGTGGATGGATGGGCTGCTGGAAAGGCTGGGCTGGGAAAAGCGGATATGTGGGAGAAAGCGAGCCGCCGAGGGGTGATGGGGAAAGCGAATTCAAATGCAAAGGGCCTGTTGTCGGGTCGTTGGGTAAGTGATGGTCGTGGTTTTCGCGGAGATGATGGGGATACAGATCGCCACCATCGCGAAGATCGGAGAGGGTACCACAGCGGATACGATCGGGGCGGCCAAGATCTGCGTCACGAGCAACAAACTGTGCCGGGGCCGAAACGCATCGAACTGGCAGGGCCGTTGTTGTTGAACATCTTTTTGCCGTTTGCGATCGGTTCTTGGGTGTCAGGCGATTATCTGGGCGGAACGATCGCGTTGGCGTTGCAGTTGGTCGGTGGTGGCTTGGGAGCGGCGATCTTCGGCGGCTTGGGAGCGCTGTTGAGTTTGGCGGGTTGGATCACAGGGATTGTGATGGTGGTCGTGCATATCAGTAGCGTGAACAGTCGGGCCGAACGGGCTTATCGGGCGCAACCAAGCTATCGGGCTCCTGCAAGGCCCTATGATGAAGGTGGGGATCGCTCTTTTCAAAACAGCGCTTCTGTGATGCGATTTGCCTTCTAGTGGGGTGTGGATGGCTCTCTGTTCCGACGGGTGATGAAAGCGGCGAAAGATTCGGTCTTTGCGCCGCTTTGTTGTTTTTGGGGCGTGGGTGTGATGGGGCTGATGGAGATGTTTGGTGTGGTGGTGGGGCGAGTACTGGACAAGCGAACTATTGGCGCAGCATGAGGGTGTGTGTTATGAAGGCGTGCAGAGGCATCTTGCGTAGAGGCGTTGTACAAGGTCAAGCAGAAGATCTTGCGCGATGGTGTAGAGAGGGCGTATGGAGCAACAAAGCGCCCGAGAGGTTCAAGTGTTTGTAGATCATCGTAGGAGAGGCGCGCCCCGAAAGTGTTGGTTCGTTTGGAGCGTGTGCTTGGGGTTGGTGGTGTGGGGGGTGAGCCTGTGGGGCGCGTGGGGAAAGCACGTCGGAGAAGAAGATCGCTATTTCCTCTTTATGGAAGGAGAATCTGTCTATTTGGGAGAAGAGGGCGGTGAGCGATTACGGCGATTGTTGTCGTTGCGTGGTTTTTTGTTGGTTGCGGGGATCGACGCTGCGACGATCCGTTTGCAGATCCAAAGCGAAGGGCAGCTGACCTTTCGTTGGCGCAAGATCCAGCGGGCTTATCAAGTGCCAGAGCATTACCGCGAGAGCGGCCCGCGTGTGCGTTCGGTGTTGTTGTTTGCACAAGCTTTTTTGGACAGCTATCGGTCCGTTTTGCCGAAGGCTCCGTCGAAACGGAAGGTGGCGCAGGACGTGCCGATTGTGCCGAAGGCGAGAGAACGCACTCCGCCGAAGGGACGGGGTTTTGCGCGACTTTCAAAAGATCCGAAGAGACGGAGAGTCGCGGTCATACCGCGTGTGATTCCGACCACAAAGCCTACATCTCAATGGATGTTCCCTCGGATTCGGGGAGAAGTTGTGGGGGCGACAACGCGCCCGCGTATTGCGCTGGCGACAACGCGTCCGATGGTACGGAGAGATCCGCCGATGTTGCGACCGCCCATCCCGCCGATGTTGCGACCGCCAAAGCCGATGCGTCGATGGATGGCGGAGCAGGTCGAAGTGGGCGGGGCGATGTTGCTTCGCCCGTGGTTAGGACCCCACCAAGGTGAATCGCTTTGGTGGGGGGCCTTAGAGTTCGGAGGGATGGGCATTTTTGGAGTCTTGCCTGCGGTGGGAGTGGGCGGCTCTCTGGTCTTTTCGGTAGGGCGGGGGCGTTGGTTGGGATTTGCGGGTGGTGGTGTATGCGGATGGCTCGGATTATCGGAGGGGATGGGATTGCAGATCCAGCCGATGGTGGGAGTGGGAGTGCGTTTGTGGGAAGGTTCGTTTTCAGGGGAGTTGCGTTTGTTTGCGTTGATGGATGTGTTGCGGGTTGCGTTTCGCGACCGACTGTTGTGGCGGTTGCGTGGGGGCGGGGGGATGGGTTTGCGTTTGGATTATGCGCCCTCCGAGCGTTGGTCGGTGTTTGTCTGGTTGTCGGGGTCGTTGTATCCGAGCGGTTTTACGTTTTGGCGAGGAGACGAAGTGCTTGCGACGGCGGGATATTGGCAAGCGCGTGTCGATATCGGGTTTCGGTTTCGATTGTTTGGTGGCTAGGGCGGTGGTGAGGGCGGTGGTGGGCGGTGCGTTGGATCAGCCTTGGGCGTCGCTGTGATCTTTGTTTTGTTTTTGCATCTCGCGCATACGGCGTTCCATGCGTTCGAGTTTCTTTTCGAGGGTGGTGATGGTGCGTCGTAGTTCGGCTTGTTCTTGATAGGATGCGATCTGAAGGCGTTCGAGCAAGCGTTCACGGGCTTCGTCGAGGTTTTGTTTGACCTTGAGGATCTCTCCGATGGAGCGCATCATCGCGGGCCCGATGGGGCTATTGAGAACTTTTTGTACGGCGGACATACCGATCTGGAGTCCTTGGTTGATTAGGGTATCTTTGAGGTTCGCCACGATCTGATCTCCTATGGTTGAAGAGGGCGATGATGGTTGGGCTGCGAGCGAGCCGAAAAAGACGATCTGCGCAATATAACGAATCAAAGGCAGATGTCTAGCGTGCGTGCTGTTCTGTTTGGGGTGTGGTGGTGAGGATACATCCATTCGCTCGTTGCGCGAACGGGTCGGTGTCTGCGGCGTTTTGTTAGGGGCTTGGTTGCGGGAATCTCAGGTC